>NZ_JACHIS010000001.1:5101241-5402482 GCF_014203365.1 Actinoalloteichus hymeniacidonis | reverse complement strand
GTCGTCAACAAGGTCGACCGTCCCGACGCCCGGATCGCCGAGGTCGTCGAGGAGACCCACGACCTGCTGCTCGACCTCGCAGGCGACCTCGACCAGGACGACCTCGACGTCGACGCCCTGCTGGACCTGCCGGTCGTCTACGCCTCCGCGCGCGCCGGTCGGGCCAGCCTGACCGCCCCGGAGGACGGCGGACTGCCCGACAGCGAGAACCTCGACCCGCTGTTCGACGTTCTCCTCAAGCACGTCCCGGCCCCGACCGGCGACGCGGACGCGCCGCTGCGCGCGCTGGTCACCAACCTGGACGCCTCCAACTTCCTCGGTCGAATCGCGCTCTGCCGGGTGCACGCAGGCCGGATCCGCAAGGGCCAGACCGTCGCGTGGTGCCGCGAGGACGAATCGGTATCGCGGGTCAGGGTCACCGAGCTGCTGATGTCGCAGGCGCTGGACCGGGTGCCCGCCGAAGAGGCCGTCGCGGGCGACCTGGTGGCGATCGCCGGTATCCCCGACATCACCATCGGCGACACCCTCGCCGACATCGAGAACCCGGAGCCGTTGCCGAGGATCACGGTCGACGAGCCCGCCATCTCGATGACCATCGGCGTGAACACCTCGCCGCTGGCGGGGCGCAACGGCGGCACCAAGATCACCGCCCGGCTGCTCAAGGGCCGGTTGGACTCGGAGCTGATCGGTAACGTCAGCGTCCGGGTACTGCCCACCGAGCGTCCCGACACCTGGGAGGTGCAGGGCCGAGGCGAGCTGGCCCTGGCCATCCTCGTCGAACAGATGCGCCGCGAGGGCTTCGAGCTGACCGTGGGCAAGCCGCAGGTCGTCACCAAGACGATCGACGGCAAGCTGCACGAGCCGTTCGAGCGCCTGACCATCGACATCCCCGAGGAGTTCCTCGGCGCCCTCACCCAGCTGCTCGCCAACCGCAAGGGGCAGATGGAGCAGATGGGCGGCCACGGCAGCGGCCGGATGCGGCTCGACTACCTGATTCCGGCCAGGGGACTCATCGGCTTCCGTACCGAGTTCCTCACCGAGACCCGGGGCACCGGTATCGCCAACCACGTCTTCCACGGCTACGAGCGGTGGGTGGGCGAGCTGCGGACCCGGCACAGCGGGTCCTTGGTGTCGGACCGCACCGGAGCGGTGACGGCCTACGCCATGATCCAGCTCGCCGACCGGGGTTCCTTCTTTGTGGAGCCGGGCGCCGATGTCTACGAGGGCATGGTCGTGGGCGAGAACCCTCGCGCCGAGGACCTCGACATCAACGTCACGCGGGAGAAGAAGCTCACCAACATGCGCTCCGCGACCGGCGACGAGCTGGAGCGGTTGGCCAGGCCCCGCAAGTTGGGCCTGGAGGAGGCGCTGGAGTTCTGCTCCTCCGACGAGTGCGTCGAGGTCGCCCCCGAGGTGATTCGGGTTCGCAAGCTGATCCTGGACTCCACGCAGCGCGGCCGCGAGCGGGCCCGCAGCAAGGCGCGCGACGCCTGATCCAAGCAACCCGTCGGCACCCTGGGGCGTCTTCCCCAGGGTGCCGAGGTGTGCCTCTGGTCACTTTGGGCACTTCGAGAGCGGGCGTGGCATCGGTTCTGCCACCCTCGACACCGAGTTCTGCCGGGGTTCCCCTCAGGAACACCCTCGCCATGTCGGTCGGGGGGCAGGCAGCTGACGAGGAGGTTCGCGCGGTGGCTCGTTCCGCAAGCCCGCTGAGGGCTCGCGTGTCGGTATCGAGCCGAGGCGTTTGGGTGCGCAGAGCGAGACGGCGTGCCCTGCTGGTGTCGGCGCTCGTGATCGCCGTCCTGGCAGGATGCACGACGCCACCACCGCCGTTGGTCGCGCCCTCCGATGCCCCGGACATCATCGAGGAGGAGATCCCCAGCGAGATCGTCGTCGGCATCGACTCGCTCGCGGGTGGTTTCAACCCGCACCGCCTGGCGGACCTGTCCGTTCCCACCACGGCGTTGGCGAGCCTGATGCTGCCCTCGGTGTTCCGACCGGGTCCGGACGGCACGCCTCGGTTGGACACGACCTTGATGACCCGCGCCGAGGTGGTCGGCACGGCGCCGTTCACGGTGAGATACGACATCCGGGCCGACGCCTCCTGGTCGGACGGGGCGCCGATCGCCGCCGAGGACTTCGTCTACCTCTGGGAGCAGATGCGGTCCGAGCCCGCGGTGGTGGATGCGGCGGGTTACCGACTGATCGAGGACATCACGCCGGGGGACGGCGGCAAGACCGTCGAGGTCGTCTTCACCGAGCCGTATCCGGGCTGGCGGAGCCTGTTCTCGCACCTGCTGCCCGCTCACCTGATCAAGGACGCTCCCGGTGGTTGGCAGCGCGCGCTGGCGCAGCGATACCCGTTGTCCGGTGGCCCGTTCACCATGGTGGCCTTCGACCGGGGCCGAGGCGAGATCGTGTTGGAGCGCAACGACCGGTACTGGGAGCAGCCCAGCGACGTCCTGCGACTGGTCCTACGACAGAACAGTCATCCGGGTCTGACCGACTCCCTGGCCACCGGCGACAACCAGATCGCCGTGCTCACCGCCGACGCCGTCGCGCTAAACATGATCGACGAGGCAGAGCCCACCGAGCCGCTGGTGACGCGCACGCTGCCCCGGCCGGAGATCGCCCAGGTGTTGCTGCGGCCGAGTAGCCAGACCCTCGCCGATGTCGAGTTGCGTCGAGCGATCGGGGCGACCCTGGACCGCGAGGCGCTCATCGCGATCGGTACTCGCAGCGGTCCGGCCTCCGATTTGCCTGCCGAGTCCCAACTGCTGGCGCCCTCCGAGCCGGGATACAGCGCGACCCAGCCCTCGGGTTCACGGCTCGGCGCCGGCAACTCGGCGGAGCTGTACGGCCTGTTGACCGCGGCCGGGTATGAACGCGAGGACGAACAGTGGTTGCGGGACGGCGAACCGCTGCGCTTGGTGGTCGCGGGTCCGGCGGACCAGGAGCCCTACACCTCGCTCGCGGGGCATGTCGCGCGGCAACTTCGCGAGGCGGGCATCGAGATCGAGCTCCGTGAGTCCGATCCCGGCGAGTTCTACGACGAGATGTTGCAGGGCGATGACGGGACTGTTTCCTCGCCGGACGACGAGACGGACGATGCCTCGGAGGAGAACGGGGATTCCGGTTCGGCGCCGGTGGACATCGCGGTGCTTCCGATGGGCGTCGCCGCCGATCCCGCCGCCGCCGCGGCTACTCGCCTCGCCTGTCCCGTCGCCGCCGACGACACCGACGCGGAGCAGGCGGCCAACCTCGCCGGTTACTGCGCCGAGGATGTCGACGAGCTGCTCAACGAGGCCCTGACCGGCAAGGTTCCGTTCGCCGAGGTCCGTGATGAACTCGAACCGATCCTCTGGGATCGGGCCATCTCACTGCCGTTGTTCCAACTCGCCGACACCGTGGTCTTCGGCTCGGGAATGAGTGGTGCCGATACCTGGCGTCCGTATCTCGGCCCGTTCGCCGACGCACCGAGTTGGCAGCGGGACGGGAGCTGATTTCCGGTCCGGGATCCCAGCTCCACTTTTGGCGAACAATGGGCTACCGTCGAGTAACCTGACGGCAAAATTGTTCAAAAAACGGACGTGACCGTTCGGTCAGCGACCGATTACCACGGGTAATCACGGAGTTACCTTTTGGTCACGATCGGTCGTACACGGGTGGCAGGCATGGGGTCGAGTTCCTACCGTTCCCGCCAACGGCGCGCGGGTGATGACATCGTGCGTGCTGAATTCTCGGGTCGTGTGGCCGTCGAGCGACGGTGGGCGATTCAGTGCTAGGAGGGCACGAACCTATGAGGAGAACGAAGACGGTCTCCGCGCTGGCGCTGTCCGTCAGCGCGGCTCTCGTTCTGGGAGCTTGCGGTGGCGGTGGCGACGGCGGCGGGAACGACGGGGCCGGGCTGAACAGCGACAGCCAGACCGGTGCGAAGGGCGACAACGGCGACGGTACCTACAACGCGCCAGAGGTCACCCCGGGCGGGCCGGTCACCATCACGCACGACGCGCCGTTCACCACGTACAACAACAGCGCGGCTGCAGGCAACAACTTCAACAACACGCTGGTCCTGTCCTCGGTGCTCACCCACCCGTTCAAGATCGACGACCAGCTCGAGATCCTGTTGAACACCGACGTGATGGAGTCTGCCGAGGTCATCCAGGAAGACCCGCAGATCGTCGAGTACAAGATCAAGGAAGGCGTGCGCTGGTCCGACGGCGAGGCCTGGGACTGCGACGACTTCTACCTCAGCTGGCTCTCGCGGTCCGGCAAGATCCGCGATGACAACGATGAGCCGCTGTTCGTGCCCGCCAGCACCTCCGGTGCCGAGGACGCGACCTTCACCTGTGACGACGACCTGACCGGTCAGCTCGCCTTCGACGAGTCCTACGCCGACTGGAAGGGCGAGTTCGAGGCCGTCTCGATGCTGCCCGCGCACATCCTGGAGCAGGAGTCGGGCGTCGAGGACATCACCACGATCACCAACGACTCGCCGCTCGAGGACAAGCAGGCCGTCGCCGAGTTCTGGAACGAGGGTTGGAACGGCTTCACCGAGGAGCTCGCTCCCGGCTCCGGTCCCTACACGATCGACACGTTCAACCCGAACGAGTCGATCACCCTGGTCCGCAACCCGGAGTGGATCGGTAACCCGGCAGGCCCGGAGAGCGTGACCTTCCAGGCCATCGCCGACGCGTCCGCGCAGCAGAGCGCCCTGCAGGACCAGCAGGTCCAGGTCATCCAGCCGCAGGCCGACAACAACGTGGCCGAGCAGCTGCGGGCACTGGCCGACCAGGGCATCCGCTACGAGGCGGCCGAGGGCATCACCTTCGAGCACCTCGACCTCAACATGGACAACCCGTTGTTCCAGGACCCGGCCGTCCGCCAGGCCTTCGCGGCCTGCATCGACCGTGAGGACCTGGTCGACAAGCTGGTTCGTGGCGTGAACCCCGAGGCGCAGCCGCTGGGCAGCCTGCTGTTCACCTCGACCGCCGAGGGCTACGCGGACCGCTACGAGGACGTCATCCTCGGTGACCCCGAGGCCGCGATGTCCATCCTCGAAGAGGCCGGCTGGACCCAGGGTGACGACGGCGTCTACGAGAAGGACGGCGAGCGCCTCTCCTTCTCCATCAGCCACACCTCGATCCCCCGTCGTAACGAGACCGTCGCCCTCGTCCAGTCGCACTGTGCCGACGCGGGCATCGAGGTCACCGACGACAACGACGACCAGTTCCTCGACGAGCGGGTCAGCCAGGGTGACTACGACGTCGCGCTGTTCGCGTGGGTCGGCACCCCGTTCCACTCCTCCAAGGTCTCGCTCTACACCGACGGTGGCGGGCAGAACTGGTCCGGCTGGGAGTCCCCCGAGGCCTCCGAGCAGCTGGCGATCGTGAACGGCGAGCTCGACGAGACTGCTCGTAGGGAGGCGCTCATCGCCGCGGACGAGATCTACGCCGAAGAGGTCTTCTCGCTGCCGCTGTTCTCGGTCCCGAACAGCTGGGCCTACAACGAGAGTGTCGACAAGGTGACCTACCAGGGCTCCGACGGCGTTGCATGGAACGTCTGGGAGTGGGAGGTCACTTCCTGACCTCACGTCCCCGGTACCGGGGTCCCGCCCACCGGCGGGGCCCCGGCCGGGGGTCGTGCTGACAGCACCGGCACACTCGCTGTCGACAGGCGCTCCGGTGCCCGCAGGCACCCCGGATGATCCCGGCCCAGTCCCGAGGAAGACACCGTGTTCCGTTATGTGATTCGACGAATCCTGATCTCGATCCCCATCCTGCTGATCGGCTCGTTTCTGGCCTATCTGATGGTGGCCGCCGCCGGGGACCCCATCGCAGAGATGCGAATGAACCCGAACGTCTCACCGGAGGTCATCGAGGCCGCTGCCAGAGAACTCGGTCTGGACCGACCCCTGCTGGTCCGCTACTGGGACTGGCTCATCAACTTCGTTCAGGGCGACTGGGGATCCAGCGTCGCCCTCGGCTCAGCCCAGGTCGATGTCTACGACCAGGTGATGCGGGCCTTCGGCGTGACCTTCCGCCTGGTTCTCGGCGCCGAACTGCTGGCCATCACGCTGGGCATCGCCGTCGGCGTGTTCACCGCGGTCAAGCAGTACTCGATCTTCGACTACGCCGCCACGACGCTCGCGTTCATGATGTTCTCGATGCCGCTGTTCTGCGTCGCCATCCTGCTCAAGACGTACGGCATCCAGTTCAACGATTTGCTCGTCTCCCTCGGCGGTGAGCGTTGGCTGCGCACCATCCCGCCCGCCCGTGGTTTCTCCGGTGACTTCGGCGAACAGTTCTTCCAGTACACCGGCACCTACCTGCTGCCGACGATCAGCTTGATGCTGATCAGCTTCGCCGCATACAGCCGGTTCCAACGCAGTGCCATGTTGGAGACCCTCGGCTCGGACTACGTGCGTACTGCTCGCGCGAAGGGCCTCCGTCCCGGACGGGTCATCTTCCGGCACGCGTTCCGCAACGCCCTGATCCCAGTGACCACCCTGATCTCGCTGAACTTCGGCGCCGTCCTTGGCGGTGCGATCATGACCGAGCAGGTCTTCGGTTGGACCGGGATGGGCAACCTGCTGGTGAACGCCGTCCAGCAGCACGATGCCCCCATGCTGATGGGCTGGCTGATGGTCACCGCCATCATCACCGTGCTGTTCAACCTGGTCGCCGACATCGTCTACGGCTTCCTGGACCCGAGGATCCGCATTGGCTGAGACAACTTCGACTCCGACACCTGCCACCCCCGGCAGCCCCACCCCTCCGGCGGGCGAGTTCGGCACGGCAGCGCGCAAGCAGTGGCAGATCATCCTGCGGCGTTTCATGCAGCACAAACTGGCTGTGATCAGCCTGATCGTGCTGGTCCTGTTGGTGCTGTTCGCGATCATCGCGCCGATGTTCTGGCAGTACAGCTACACCTACACCGGTGGTGGGCGCTTCGAGGACCCGAGCCCGGACCACCCGCTGGGTACCGACCAGATCGGTCGCGACATGTTCGCCGTGCTGCTGCGCGGGACCCAGTTCTCCCTGCTGATCGCCATGGTGGTCGCGTTGATGGCCACCGCCATCGGCGTGCTGCTCGGTGCGACGGCGGGCCTGCTCGGTGGTTTCGTCGACAGCCTGGTCATGCGGTTCGTCGACCTGATGCTGATCATCCCGCAGATCGCGTTGGTCGGTATCGCGGCGGCGATCTTCGGCGGCAGCTGGTATCTGGTCGCCATCGCGCTCGGCCTGTTCAGCTGGATGTCGGTCGCCAGGATCAACCGGGGGCAGACGCTGTCCCTGGCGCAACGCGAATTCGTCGAGGCGGCCAGGGCGATGGGTGCGAGTAATACGCGCATCATCATCAAGCACATCCTGCCGAACCTGACCGGCATCATCACCGTCAACGCCACGCTCGCGGTCGCGACCGCCGTGCTGGCCGAGGCGGCGCTGTCGTTCATCGGTCTCGGGGTGCAGATTCCGGACACCTCGCTCGGCCTGGTCATCAACGCGAACTACAACCAGTTCCTCACCCGGCCCTGGTTGTTCTGGGCGCCATTCCTGGCGATTCTGCTGATCTCGCTGACGATCAACTTCATCGGCGACGGCATCCGGGACGCGTTCGACCCACGGCAGACGAAGGTGCGTGCCTGATGACCCAGTCTGTTTCCCAAGACCTGCTGAAGGTGACCGACCTGTCGGTCGGCTTCCCCACCGACGACGGCGTCGTGCACGCCGTGCGCAACCTCTCCTTCTCGCTGAAGCGGGGCGAGGTCCTGGGCATCGTCGGCGAGTCCGGCTCGGGTAAGTCGGTCTCCTCGATGGCGTTGATGGGTCTGCTGCCCAAGACGGCGCGGATCACCGGCTCGATCCAATACCAGGACGAGGAGCTCGTCGGCGTCTCGGCCCGGCGGCTGGAGAAGATCCGCGGCAACGACATCGCGATGATCTTTCAGGACCCGATGACCTCGCTGAACCCGGTGTTCACCGTGGGTTGGCAGTTGTCGGAGGCCTACCGAGCACACCACAAGGTGCCCAAGAAGGCCGCCTGGGACAAGGCCGTCGAGGCGCTGGAACTGGTCGGCATCCCGCAGCCGGACCGGCGGGCCAAGCAGTACCCGCACGAGTTCTCCGGCGGTATGCGACAGCGGGTCGTCATCGCGATGGCGGTCATCAACGACCCGGACCTGATCATCGCCGACGAACCGACCACGGCACTGGACGTCACGGTCCAGGCCCAGGTCCTCGAGACGCTGATCAACATCAAGGACAAGGTCAACGCGGGCATCATGCTCATCACCCACGACCTCGGTGTGGTCGCGGGTATGGTGGACCGAGTCCAGGTGATGTACGGCGGCACCATCGTCGAGTCCGGTGGGGTCGACGAGGTCTTCGAGACTCCTCGGATGCCGTACACGGTGGGCCTGCTCGGCTCCATCCCGCATCCCGAGCAGCTCGGCCAGCCGCTCACCCCGATCAAGGGCACGCCGCCTTCGCTGTTGAACCTGCCCACCGGCTGCACCTTCGCTCCTCGGTGCCCGTTGGCGATCGACGATTGCAGTTCGGCCGAGCCCGAGTTGCTCCAGATCGGTTCCGGGCCGCACACCAGCCGGTGCATCCGCTGGCAGGCACTGGCCGAAGCGGAGCACTCGAAGGCACTGTTCGCGCACGAGGAGATCGGTTCGATCGAGAACCCGGCCGTGCTGGTGGAACTCGAACCGGACGCGGGCACGGTCGAGTCGGACGACAACGCACCGCAGGAAGAGGGGAGCAGGTGATGACCACCGCGAAGGTGACCGGCGAGGAGGCCACGGGTAGCGGCGTCGAGCCCGCTAAGTCGGGCGAGCCGCTGCTGTCGGTGTCCGACCTGGTCAAGAGCTTCCCGGTCCGAGGCGGCGGGATCATCCCCCGCACCGTCGGCGAGGTGCAGGCGGTGTCGGGTGTCTCGCTGGACCTGCACCAGGGTGAGACCCTCGGGCTCGTCGGCGAATCCGGTTGTGGCAAGTCCACCACCGGGCGGGCGATCCTGCAGTTGCACAAGCCGACCTCCGGGTCGGTGCGCTTCGAGGGCCGCGAGCTGACCAAGCTCAACACCAAGCGGCTGCGTGCGGTGCGTCGCGATATGCAGATCGTCTTCCAGGACCCCTACGCCTCGTTGAACCCGAGGTGGCAGGTCAACGACATCGTTCGTGAGCCCCTGGAGATCCATCACCGCAGCATCGGTGACAAGAAGATCCAGGAGAAGGTCAACAGCCTGCTCGAACTGGTCGGACTGAACGCGGAGCACCGCAACCGGTATCCGCATGAGTTCTCCGGCGGCCAGCGGCAGCGCATCGGCATCGCCAGGGCACTGGCCTTGGAGCCGAAGCTGTTGGTGCTCGACGAGCCGGTGTCGGCGCTGGACGTCTCCGTGCAGGCGGGCGTGGTCAACCTGCTGGAGGAGCTGCAGCAGCGGCTCGGGCTCGCCTACCTGTTCATCGCGCACGACCTCTCCGTGGTGCGACACATCTCGCACCGGGTCGCGGTGATGTACCTGGGCAAGATCGTGGAGATCGGCACCAGGGAGGACATCTACCGCCGGGCCACCCACCCGTACACCCAGGCACTGCTCTCGGCGGTGCCGGTGCCGGACCCCAAGCTGGAGCGGACCCGGCAGCGCATCGTGCTGTCCGGGGATGTGCCCAGCCCGGTCAACCCGCCGTCGGGCTGCCGGTTCCGAACTCGCTGCTGGAAGGCACAGGACATCTGCGCCACCGAGGAGCCGAAGCTCGAACCGCACGGCCCGAACGGCCAGTTGTCGGCCTGTCACTTCGCCGAGGTCAAGCCCGAGATCGTGGGCTGAATCCGATTTGCACGAACGACCTCGACCATCCATTGGTCGGGGTCGTTCTGTGTCTGCGTCACACCTCGGGTGCTGTGGATCTCGGTCGCCCGGAGTAGCTCGTTCGGCCGATCGGCGGGGTCGGTGGGCGCCGTGCCTCCCACCCCGTCGAGCAGGCCGTGTCAACGATTACCCTGCGATGGTGACGACCGCGCCCGGCTTCCGACTGACGGCTGTACCCAGGCTTCTTCTGGTACACGCACACCCCGACGACGAGAGCATCTGGACGGGCGGAACGATCGCGCACTACGCGGCGCTCGGCGTCGCCGTCACCGTCGTGACCTGCACTATGGGCGAGGAAGGCGAGATCATCCCCACCGGCCTCCGTGGGCTGGGGCCCGATGCGGCCGATCAGCTGGGCGGCTACCGGCTCGGCGAGCTGCGGTCGGCCTGTGCGGCACTGGGCGTGACCGACCACCGCTTCCTGGGCGGGGTGGGCCGCTGGCGGGATTCCGGGATGCGCTGGGAGGCGCCGGGGCTCGCCGCGCCGAGGCTGTCGCCGCATCCGAGGGCCTTCGCGATCGGAGACGTCGACGAGCAGGTCGGCGCGCTGACCGAGATCCTGCGCGAGGTCCGGCCGCAGGTGGTCGTGACCTATGCCGCCGACGGCGGCTACGGACATCCCGACCATGTGCGCGCCCACGAGGTGACGATGGCGGCCACCAAGGCGATTCCCGGTGTGGATGTCTTCCACGTCGTGCCGCCGTTGGCCGAGATCGAGGCTGCGGTGGCCCGGCTGTCCGAGGCACCGGGCGTGCCCTTCGAGCTGCCCGCGCCCGGCGAGTTGGCCGGAGTCGGCCCCGAGGCGATCAGTCATCAGGTCGACGTCGCCGAGCAGCTGCCCGCGAAGCTCAACGCGCTGCGGGCCCACGCCACACAGGTGCAGGTCTGGCAGGACAACGCGGGCACCGCCGTGTTCGCCCTGTCCAACGGGGTCGCCCAACCGGTGCTGCCCACCGAGTACTTCACCCGAGCCGACGGCGAACCTCGGGGAACATCGATCGAGCACGGCCTGTTCGGTGCGACCATCCCGCCGGAGGTCATCGCCCAGCCGCCCGGATTGGCGGCGGCCCTGGCCCGCAACGCCCGTGCGGCGGCGTCGGCCGACGAACCCGAGACCGGTGCTGCGGCGTCGGGGGAGAGCGTCGAGCCCTCGGTCCGGACCCGCTGATGCTGCGGTGGACGGACCGGGCGGTCCTGGTGGTGCTGATACTGGACGCGGTACTGATCGCCCTGCTGGGCATGTTCTTCCTGCCGCTGTACGTGGGTACCGTCCCGGTGCCGGTCAGCGCGTTGGTCGCCGGTATCGCCAACCTGTGGTTGGTCCGCGAGGCGGCTCGGTTGTCGACCCGGGTCGCGGTGGTCGCCGCGCCGCTGGCGGCCTGGCTGACGGTGGTGGTGTTGTTCGCGTTCATCCGGCCGGGCGGCGACGTGGTGCTGCTCGACGACTGGCGTTCGCTGCTGTTGTTGGCGGTGGGTTCGCTGCCCGCCGCGATGGCGGTCGGCACGGTGCTCGCGCGAGGACAAGCGGCGACCACCTGATCGCCGCGCCGGTGCTCGAAGCCGTGAGCTGACGACACGCCGGGTCCGACTAGGGTTTTTCCCGGCTGCACCCGTTGTGCCAGCCCACAATGCGGTCGACGTCCGGTCGGTCTGCTTGACGGGATTCAGGCACGCACTGCTGATCTTGTTCGAGGTGCAATCCGCCGAAAGGGTGCCCTTCGCGTCCATAGATCACCCGAAAGCGCGGATGGAGGGGGCCTGGATGTGACGAGCACAGTCGGGGGATACTGGACGTACTGTGCATTGTGAGCCGCATGGGTGCACCGAGGAACGAGCAGGAGAGCCGCCGTGACTTACACGATCGCCGAGCCGTGCGTCGATGTGCTCGACAAGGCGTGTATCGAGGAATGCCCGGTCGATTGCATCTACGAGGGCGAGCGGATGTTGTACATCCATCCCGACGAGTGCGTCGACTGCGGGGCGTGTGAGCCCGTCTGTCCGGTTGAGGCCATCTACTACGAGGACGACGTCCCCGATCAGTGGAAGGAGTACACCAAGGCCAACGCGGACTTCTTCGACGAGATCGGTTCGCCGGGCGGCGCCGCCAAGATCGGCAAGATCAACTCGGACGTTCCGCTGGTCGCGGCGCTCCCTCCGCAGGCGGAATGAGCGGGTCCACCATCCGGCGCACTCCGGGCGACCGGTTGCCGGAATTCCCCTGGGATTCGCTCACCGAGTACCGGGTGCTGGCCGAGACCCACGCAGGCGGGGTGGTCGACCTCTCCATCGGAACTCCGGTGGACCCGGTGCCCACTCCGATCCAACAGGCGTTGGCCTCGGTGGCCGACCAGGGGGGCTATCCCACGACCCACGGCACCGCAGCGTTGCGGGAGTCCGTGGTCGGGGGTCTCGCTCGACGACACGGCATCACCGACCTGAGCCCGTCGGACGTGCTGCCGGTGATCGGCTCCAAGGAGCTGGTGGCCTGGTTGCCCACCCTGTTGGGGTTGGGCTCCGGCGACATCGTGGCGATTCCCGAGCTGTCCTATCCGACCTATGAGGCCGGTGCGCGACTGGCGGGCGCCGAGGTGGTCCGACTGGCCGACGGGCAGGCACCGCCGCCCGGAACGGCCCTGGTCTGGCTGAACTCGCCGTCGAACCCGACGGGTCGGGTCCTGGACGTCGCCGCATTGCGGGCCGCGGTGGGCGCCGCCCGCGAGGTGGGCGCCGTGGTCGCCTCCGACGAGTGCTACCTGGCCCTGGGCTGGGAGGCCGAACCCCGATCGGTGCTCGATCGGGACGTCGTCTCCGACCACACCGACGTGCTCGCCGTGCACTCGCTGTCGAAATCGGCCAACCTCGCGGGTTACCGAGCGGGCTTCGTCACCGGCGATCCCGCGCTGGTGCAGCGGTTGCTCGCCACCCGCAAGCACGCCGGGATGATGGTTCCCCGGCCGGTGCAGGCGGCGATGGCGGCGGCGATGGCCGACGACGAGCATCTGGTCGAACAACGCGCGCGGTATGCGGCGCGGCGTGACCTGCTGGCCCCCGCATTGCGGGCGGCGGGCTTCGCCATCGAGCATTCCGAGGCCGGTCTCTATCTGTGGGCCACCCGTGGCGAGGACGTGTGGCGTTCCGTCTCCTGGTTCGCCGAACGCGGAATACTGGTCGCGCCCGGCAGCTTCTACGGACCGGCGGGCGCCGCGCATGTCCGGGTCGCCCTCACCGGAACAGACGAGCGGATCGCCTCGGCCGTGGAGCGGCTGAGCGACTCCAGCTGACCGTCTTCCCCTTAAGCAGCGAACGACGGACGCCGACGTCCGCGGGTACCAGGAGGCAGTGCAGCGATGAGCAGCATTCCGGTCGTGGCCGTCACCGTCGGCGATCCGGCGGGCATCGGCCCGGAGATCACCGCGCGAACGCTGGCCGAACTCGACAGCGACGCCCCCGCCCGGGGTATCGCCGTCGGCGACCCCTCGGTACTGCGCCGGGCACTGGCCGCCTACGGGCTCGATGCCAGAGTCGAGCCGGTGACCTCCTGGGATGTCGAACCCGCTGGTCCAGGTGTCGTGCACTGCTGGGACATCGGCGTGGTCGGCGACCGCGAGGTGCCCTACGGCGAGGTCTCGGCCTTGGCGGGCGCCGCGGCGGTCCGGGCCATCGAGGTCGCCACCGAGGCAGCACTGGCCGGGCAGGTCGCGGGCGTGGTCACCGCCCCGATCAACAAGGAGGCGATCTGGGCGGCGGGCTCCGAACACCTCGGTCACACCGAGATGCTCGGCACCCTGACCGGAAGCACCAGGAACAACACCATGTTCGTGGTGCGGAACAAGAAGATCTTCTTCACCACCCGACACCTCTCGCTGCGCAAGGCGCTCGATCAGCTCACCGAGGAACGGGTGTTCCACGGCATCCAGGAGGCGTTGACCGCGCTGCGGGTCTTCGGCCACGACGAGCCCAGACTCGCGGTGGCTGCGGTCAATCCGCACGGCGGCGAGAACGGCGCCTTCGGCGACGAGGAGATCGTGCACATCGGGCCCGCCGTGGAACGGGCGAAGGCACAGGGCGATCAGGTGTTCGGTCCGATCCCGGCCGATTCGGTCTTCCACCAGCTGCTGGTCGGCAAGTACGACGGCGTGCTCTCCCAGTACCACGACCAAGGGCATATCGCCGCGAAGACCTTCGACTTCGACGGCACCATCTCGGTGACCGTCGGCCTGCCCATTCTGCGTACCTCGGTGGACCACGGCACCGCGTTCGACATCGCCGGCCAGGGCATCGCCGACCACGGCACGATGCGCTCCGCCTTCCTCGCCGCCGCCGAGTACGCCGGTTACGCGGACCGGATCAGGGCCGAGTACGGCGGCTGACCCGGGTTGAGGTCGACCGGGGGGACGGGCCGCGCCGCGCCGTCCCCGCCGGACCGACCGTGCTTGCTCAGTCGTTCGCGTGCAGGGCGGAGTTCAGCTCCACCCCGGTACCCGTCTTGGGCAGCGCCTGGACGGCGCCGGTGGTCGAGTTGCGGCGGAAGAGCAGGCCGGAGCGACCGGAGAGGTCGCGGGCCGCCACCACGACGCCGTCCGGCAGAGCCACCTTGGTGCCTGCGGTGAGGTAGAGGCCCGCCTCCACGACGCAGTCGTCGCCGAGCGAGATCCCCAGGCCCGCGTTCGCCCCGAGCAGGCAGCGGCGTCCGACCGAGATCGTCGCCGTGCCGCCGCCGGAGAGCGTGCCCATCACCGAGGCACCGCCGCCGATGTCGGAACCGTCGTCGACCACCACACCCGCCGAGATCCGACCCTCGACCATCGACGCGCCCAGCGTGCCCGCGTTGAAGTTCACGAAGCCCTCGTGCATGACGGTCGTCCCCACCGCCAGGTGCGCGCCGAGCCGGACGCGGTCGGCATCGCCGATCCGAACACCGGAGGGCAGCACGTAGTCGACCATCCTGGGGAACTTGTCGACCTGATGGACGGTGACCGGGCCGCGAGCCCGCAACCGCAGCCTGGTGGCCTCGAAGTCCTCGACGGGCGCGGGCCCGTGGTTCGTCCACACCACGTTCGACAGCAGGCCGAACATGCCGTCCAGGTTGAGGCCGTGCGGCCGCACCAGCCGAGAGGACAGCAGATGCAGGCGGAGGTAGATGTCGTGGGCATCGATCGGCGCGTCCGACAGCGCACCGATCTCGGTGCGCACGGCGACGATCTCGACGCCCCGGGCCTCGTCGGTTCCGACGAGGGCGGCACCTGCGGCCCCGAGCGCGGCGGACGCCGCTGCCGGGTCGAGTCGCACGGTTCCCGAACCGGAACCGGTGGTCTCGATCGTCGTGGTGTCGTCGGTGGCGGTGGTGTTGGTCGCGACGGGTTCCGTCGTCGCCGCGCTGTTCGCCTGCCCGCTCTCCTCCGCCCGGCCGAGCCGAACGATCGGGAACCAGGTGTCCAACACCGTTCCGTCGCCGGTGATGGTCGCCAGGCCGACGCCGTAGGCTCCGATGCTCTGCTGATCCGGGTTCTGCGCTGTGGTCACGGCGTCACGGTATCTCTGACTTCGTAGGCAGGCACCCGAGCCCTCAAGGCATGTCCCACGCCAGGCTGGTGCTGATGTCATAGGCGGCTGTCTTGATCGCGTAGACCCTGTTCTCGCACTGTCCCTCGCGCAACCGGCCTCGGATGCCCTCACGAGAGTTGTCCTGGGCCTCCTCGGTCTCGGGGAGAGGCGGCGCCTCGGGCGTCTCGACGTCGTCCTGTGGCTCGGTCGTCGGCCGTTCGTCTCCCGGCGGGGTGGGGAAGGGCAACGGGAAGGGAAAGCCTGCGGGGGCGTCGCCGACGAAACCGCTCGGCCCGCCGCCTGCAGGCGGCTGTGCCTGGCCGCCGTCGGACTCCGGGTCGTCGGCAGGCTCCGTGCACTTCTCAAGGAACTCCTGGCCATTACTCCGGACCCGCTCGATCTGGTCGTCGAACCTGGGACGATCGAAATCGGTCTGCAGCCGAACCTCCAGTTCGTCGACCAGGTCGAGGTGTCCCTGCACCAAGCCGACGCAGTTCGCGCCGTGGTGCGCGGAGGAATCGAGGCTGGCGCAGGGGTCGTTGTCGAGCTCGTCATAGCGAGGGCAGAAGTCCTCGCAGATCGCGTTCATCGTCAGTTCCTGTTCGCTGGGTCCCCGCTCGGCGGCGGTGTCGCGGCTGGAACCGCTACTGCATGCGCCGACCGCCAGCACGAGCGGGAGGAACAGGGCATAACTGAGGGGTCGCACGGTGGTCGGCTCCTAGGCCTTCGAGAACGGGCAAACCAGCACAAGATATTCACCTCCGCTGGTCAGCCGGGGGCGAATCCGACCTCGTCCCTCGGACGGAGCAGCGCAGCTTGGGAAGGTCGGGCGCGCGATGGCGACCGAGGTCGGTACCGTGCTGATCGTGACCGTCACCGTGCCGCACCTGGACCTGACCGTCGATCCGGTGGAGCTGACCGCCGCCCTGGTGGACATCCCGAGTGTCTCCCGCGACGAGGCGACCATCGCCACCGCCGTCGAGCAGGCGTTGCGGACCCAGGCACCGCATCTGGAGGTCGTGCGCAACGGCGACGCGGTCCTGGCGCGCACCCGGCTCGGCCGTGCCTCGCGAGTGGTGCTCGCCGGGCACCTGGACACCGTGCCGATCAACGACAACCTGCCGCTGCGTCGCACGGGGACGGGCGAGGCCACCGTCCTGCACGGCTGCGGCACGGTGGACATGAAGAGCGGCGACGCCGTGATGCTGCACCTGGCCGCCACC
Organism: Actinoalloteichus hymeniacidonis; assembly: GCF_014203365.1. Lineage (NCBI taxonomy): Bacteria > Bacillati > Actinomycetota > Actinomycetes > Pseudonocardiales > Pseudonocardiaceae > Actinoalloteichus > Actinoalloteichus hymeniacidonis. Next base: position 5,385,836 of record NZ_JACHIS010000001.1, on the reverse strand, counting down.
GTTCGCGAACCGAGGCACGACCTCACCTTCGTCTTCTACGACTGCGAGGAGATCGACGCCGCGCTCAACGGACTCGGCCGGATCGAACGCGAACTACCGGACTGGCTGGCTGGCGACCTCGCGGTGGTCTGCGAACCGTCCAATGCCTCGATCGAGGCCGGTTGCCAGGGCACCATGCGGATCGAGATCCGCATCGAGGGCAAGCGGGCGCATACCGCGCGCGGCTGGATGGGCCGCAACGCCATCCACGGCGCGGGCGAGGTACTGCGCAGGCTGGCCGACTACGAGCCGCGCATCGTCGACATCGACGGCTGCCGCTATCACGAGGGTCTGCAGGCGGTGGCGATCGAGGGCGGCGTCGCGGGCAACGTGGTGCCGGACTCCTGCGTGGTGCGGATCAACCACCGTTTCGCGCCGGACCGCTCGTTGGAGCAGGCGACCGATCATCTGCGCGAGATCTTCGATGGCTTCGACATCACCGTCGTCGACGGGGCCGCAGGCGCGCTGCCGGGCTTGCACGCACCGGCGGCTGGTGAACTGGTGGCCGCCGCAGGCGGTGATGTCGCGGCGAAGCTCGGCTGGACCGACGTCGCCAGGTTCGCCGCCCTGGGCATGCCCGCCGTCAACTTCGGCCCCGGCGACCCCACTCTGGCGCACACCCAGCAGGAACACGTCCGGGTCGCCGACATCACCCGCTGCGCCCGGGTACTGCGCGACTTCCTGGCCTGATCGGATGCGCCCGCCTCGCTCGGACACCGAACGCGAGCGAAGCGGGCCACGTGCCGGACCGCGAATCAGGCGCCGTCGATGGCCTCCTCGGGCAGATGGCAGCCGGTGATGACGGTGAGCAGCGTGTTCGCCGCCGTGCCGAAGGTGTAGCGCGCGCCGAACGGATCGCGTCCGACGATCTCGTGGTCGCCGGGGCGGTCCACCACGGTCTCCGGCTCGCCGAAGCCGTACTCGCCGCCGATCTCGACGACGATCTCCACGGCCCGATTCCAACTCTCATCGGGCAGATTGCCCTTGAAGTGCCTGCGGTCCAGGGCGCGGCTCTCGCCGCCGACGTTCGGGAACTCCGCGCACCCCGCGCTGGTCGCGTTCTCGTCGTTGACCCATTCCCAGGGGCCCAGCTCATCGGACAGCCGCGCGGTGATGGCCTCCTGCATCTGTTCGTAACGTTCGCTGATCTGCTCGATGCTGGGCCGCTCCAGCAGAACCGCACGATCGTCGTTCACGGTGTCCCCTTCTCCCGTCGTAGCGCCGCAGCCCGCGAGCAACGGTGCCGCGAGCAACACGGCCGAGAGCGCGATGGCCCGCAGCCCCCGCGCGCGTCGCCGCTTCGGCAGCGCCACATTCGTCAGTATCGAGTTCGTCGTCCGCACCGGGTCGCCCGCCATCAGTACGTGCCCGGCACGGGCCGCGAGAGCCAGTCGCCGAAGCCCCGACCGTCGTCGTGCACCGCGCGGTCGGCGTTGCCGCTGACGATCACGGACATGTTGTACTGGCTGGTGCTGTCCGGTGCCAGGTAGGCGCTGTGGCCCTCCGACTCGTTGAGGCGTCTGCCATCGGGGAGTTGTTCCTCGCGAGCCGACAGCCCGGTGACCCCGTCCATCTGGTTCGGGTCGATGCCGAACGGCGCGGTTCCGCCGAGATCCGCCACGAAGTCGTTACGCGCCTCGATCACGTAGGTGCTGCCCGCCGGAACCTGGAGGTCGGTCACGTCCGAGGTGCCCAGTCCCGGCGATCCGAAGAAGACGGCATCGTCGACGCCGGTCTCCTGCTGCAGGGCATAACCGGTGGTGGTCGACCCGTAGGAGTGACCGAGCGCGGTCAGATGCGGGTCCTCGGTCCTCGAGGCGTCGATGCCGCGATAGAAGTCGGCGAGATCCTCCGCGCCGCGCTGGGCGGGCTGCGGGCTCCACACCGCCTCCTTCGGGTTCAACAGGCCCAGATCGGCCTGCGGGGCGTCGTAACCGAGCCAGGCGACCGTGGCGACCGAACCGCCGTCGCCGTAGCGCAGCGACTCGTCCTCCGCCTGCCGCTGCAGATCACGCATCTGGTTGTCGTATCCCTCGAGACTGTCCTGCACCGTCGTGGTGAAACCCGGGGTCAGGACGGCGACGTGATCGGCGGTGTCGACGTCGCCGACCGCGACCGCCGCTCGGGCCTGCTCGTGTGAGAGATCGAAGAGCAGGAGTTGCCGGTCGCCGCGATCCAAGGTCGTCTCGATGGCGTCCACGGCCGCGAGCTGCTCCCGGGCCTGATCGAGTCGGTCGTCGAGATCGGTGAACCAGCCGCCGAGGAAGCGATCGTCCAACTGCGCTTCGAGATCGGCGATCTCCGCCTCCAACCGTTGCCGTTCACCGTCCAGCTGGGCCCGGTTGGCCTCGTCGCGGACCGAGGCGGGCAGCCCGTCCAGGTTGCCGATCAACTCAGGGGAATCCTGGAGGAGCTGGGCCTGTTCCTCCTCGGACAACGAGTTCCACCAACCCGCGTTGGCGGCCGGGTTGTCGGATTCGGGCGGGCCGAGGGTGGACAGCGCGCCCTGGTCGGCGCCTGCGCTCTCGGCATCGGCCAGCGAGACGGCATCGCCGTCGTCCACCGCGTCATCGGCGGCGGCGGTCAGGATCGCGGCGAGGTCCGCGTCGATATCGGCGGCCCGCCGCACGACCTGGGCGATCCGCTCGATCACCTCGGCACGCACCAACTCGCGTTCCCGTCGCACCGTCTCGACCTGGCTGGGCTCCACCTGCGGCGGTGCGACGTCGAGCACGACGCCGTCGTCCTGCACCTGGAAACCGTTGACGCGGGCGAGCTCCTCGGCCTCGGTCAGCGCCTGCTGCACGGCTACCAGGGCATCGGCCGCCTCCGCGGTGCCGCGACGTACCGCGGCTATTCCGGCGACGAGCCTGCGCATCTCCTCGCTGATCTCGTCGTGTCGTCGGCCCGCCGCATCCGCCGCCTCGCCGGACCACCCTTCGGGGGCTTTGGCGTCGGAGAGCTCGTCGTCCAGCCCGACGAGGGTGTCGCGGTGTCTGCCGAGCTGATCGAAGACGGTCTCCAGCGCCGCGGGTCGCCAGGTTCGGACCTCGGAGAGACCGACCATCACCGGCCCCCGTCCGGTAGCCGATCGCCCGCGAGGATCAGGTCGTCCCTAGCGGTGTCCTCGCCGTCCTGATAGGTCGCGGCGGAGGTCTCCAACGCCGTTCCATGCTCGACGACGTCCTCGCACCAGCGGGTCAACCGGGTGCTCCAACGCTCGGTGAGTTGCTGGGCCGCCGAGGCGGTGCTCCCGCCCGGCATCGCCTCGGCCAGTGCCTCGGAGGCGTTTCCCAGTGCGACCGCCCCGGCTTGTTCGCCCGCCGACCGAGCCGTGGCCGCCGCAGTGTGCAGCGTCTCGATGGTGATCGTGTATTCCACGCCCGCTCCTTCCGCCTCGCCGCAGAAGCTAACGGCAGGCCGGTCGGTATGGCGGTGAAAGCGCGGAAATGCCCATAAAAGACGGAATCGGCGGCTGGACGGTCACTGCTCGTGCCCCTTCCGGTGGGTCGATCGACCGCCGGAAGGGGCCGTTGAACAGGCGACTAATGCACCGAGGATTTGCCCACTTTGAACTGGGTGGTGATCTGGACGATGCGACGTCCGGTGAACTCGGCGGCCCGCTTGGTCGCGTCGGCGACCGGGATGCTGCCCTGACCATCGGCATGCGAGGGCCCGTAGGGCGTGCCGACCTCGTATTGAATCGGATCGGTGTAACCCGGGGTGACGAGAATTCCACCGAAATGATGCACGGTGTTGTATAGGGCGAGCAGGGTCGATTCCCGGCCGCCATGCAGGGTCGCCGTCGAGACGAAACCCGAATAGATCTTGTCGGCGAGTAGACCCTGCGACCACTGTGGTCCGAGCGTGTCGATGAACTGCTTCAACTGGGCGGCCACATTGCCGTAGCGGGTCGGGGTTCCGAAGACCACCGCGTCGGCCCAGAGCACGTCGTCGGCCGTCGCCTCCGCCACGGATTCGGTGGAGCGGGCATGCTCCTGCCAGGCCGGATTCGCCGCGATCGCCTCCGGTGGCGCCAGCTCGTGCACCTTGCGCAGCCGAACCTCGGCCCCGGCCTGCTCGGCACCCGCGAGAATCGATTGCGCGAGCGTGTAGACGTTGCCGGTCGAGCTGTAATAGATGATCGCCACTTTCGTCGGCTCAGGCACACTCATGGATCCACTCCAGCCGGTGTCGTCCGATGCGTTCGGTCAGCGTTCTTCTTAACCCGGTATTCGGCCGCCTGCACATCCACCGTCGTCTCCATCGTCACGCTGTGCTCCTACCCTGGTCGACATGAGCGTTATCGACCCCGATTCGACGACGAACGGTGACGGACCCGGGTACACCGGCGGCGACAGCCAGGAGAATCCGAAGGAGAAACGGCGTGGCCCGGTGGTGCTTCGGCGCGGCCAACGCGAGGAGACGACGACCACCGACCAACGGCTGCTGGATTCACGCGGTCCCTCGGACTGGGTGCACACCGACCCATGGCGGGTGATGCGGATCCAGGCCGAATTCGTCGAGGGCTTCGGTTCGCTGGCGGAGGTGCCCAAGGCGGTCACCGTGTTCGGCTCGGCCCGCACACCACGGGAGCACCCCGAGTACGAGATCGGTCGCAGGCTGGGTGCCGAGTTGGCCAAGGCGGGCTTCGCCGTGATCACCGGTGGCGGCCCCGGCGCGATGGAGGCCGCGAACCGGGGCTGTTCGGAGGCGGGCGGCTACTCCGTGGGGCTGGGCATCGAGTTGCCCTTCGAGCAGGGCCTCAACCCGTGGGTCGATCTCGGCGTCAACTTCCGCTACTTCTTCGCCCGCAAGACGATGTTCGTGAAGTACTCGCAGGCCTTCATCGGGCTGCCCGGCGGCTTCGGCACCCTCGACGAGCTCTTCGAGGCGCTGACCCTCGTGCAGACCAAGAAGGTCACCAAGTTCCCGGTGGTGCTCTTCGGCCGGGACTACTGGGGCGGTCTCTACGACTGGCTGCGCGACAGCATGCACGCTGGCGGCAAGATCGGCGAGAAAGACCTCGCGCTGCTGCATCTGACCGACGACGTCGACGACGCGGTCCGGGTGGTTCACGAGGCCTACCAGGCCTGGGAGGACGCGCACTGACCGGTGCTGCCACCGCAGCCGAGATCGTGGCAGCATCGAGAGGTGCCCTCACTGCGATTCGGAAACCGACGGATTGACTCGGATCGTGCGCTGGTGATGGGCATCGTCAATCGCACCAGGGATTCCTTCTACGACCGGGGCGCGACCTTCGCCAGGGAGGCCGCACTGGCCGCCGTGGCTCAGGCCGTCGCCGATGGCGCCGACATCATCGACATCGGCGGGGTCCGCGCCGGGGCGCAGGGCGAGCACGTCGACGCCGCCGAGGAGATCGAGCGGGTGGTTCCGCTGGTCGCCGAGGTGCGCACACGCCACCCCGACCTGGTGATCAGCGTGGACACCTGGCGGGCGTCGGTGGCCAGGGAGGTCTGCGCGGTGGGTGCCGACCTACTCAACGACACCTGGGCCGGGGCCGATCCCGGCCTCGCCCAGGTGGCCGCCGAATTCGAGGTCGGATTGGTGTGCTCGCATACCGGCGGACTGCCACCCAGGACCGATCCGCATCGCGTCCGATACACCGACGTCGTCGCCGAGGTGATCTCCGAGGTGGTGGAGCGGGCCGAACGCATGGTGGAGCTGGGCGTGCCTCGCGAGGGCATCCTCATCGACCCGACCCACGATTTCGGCAAGAACACCTGGCATGGACTGGCCCTGCTGCGCCGACTCGACGAACTGGTCGGCACGGGTTGGCCGGTGCTGATGGCGGTCTCCAACAAGGATTTCATCGGCGAGACCCTGGATGCGGGGCCCAAGGACCGGGTCGACGGCACCCTGGCCGCGACCTCCATCGCGGCCTGGCAGGGCGCGGCCGTGTTCCGAGCGCACGAGGTGGGGCGAACCCGGCAGGTATTGGAGATGGTCGCCTCGATCGCGGGCACCCGGCCGCCTGCGCGGGTGCTCCGCGCACTGGCGTGAACCGACCGGTCGTCGAGGCCGATCGACCCACCGACATCCCGCCGCTCATCCACCGACTGGGATGATGTTTGCTTAAGCAATAGACTGAGGCTGAATCGGGGGAACCCGCCATTTCGGCCGTGGGGTGCGAGTGGAGTCATCCCCGCAGGTGACGCGGGCTGAATTCGCTGATCGGACTCCGTTGCGCGGAACGGGGCGGGTGCTACTGATGGGTAGTGCTGCTACTGCGTGTCGTGTGACGCCCTACACTCTTGTTGTGAAGTCGGACGCACTGCGCGGTCATCTGGACGCACTCCTGCTCGCCACCCTCGACGGCAGACAGTTGCACGGCTACGCGATCATCGAGGCACTCCAACTCCGCAGCGGCGGGGCTCTCGACCTACCCACCGGCACCGTGTACCCGGCACTGCGCAGGCTGGAACGAGCGGGCTACGTCGGCAGCGAGTGGAGCACTGTCGGGGGCAGGCAGCGGCGTACCTACACTCTCACCGCAGCGGGCGAACGAGCGCTGACGGCAGAACGGGCCGCCTGGCATGAGTTCACCCGAGCCATCGAAGGCGTACTCGGAGGCGGTGCATGGCCTGCTCGGGCATGATCGAGGACTATCTCGTCGCGCTCAACCGCAGGCTTTCCGGTCCCGGATCGGTGAAGTCGGAGCTGCTCGCCGAGATTCGGCACAGTCTGGACGACGCCGCTGAGGCATACCGCGACGGCGGGTTCTCCGAAGCCGACGCCCAACACCGAGCGGTGGTCGAATTCGGCCGGGTGGAGTTGGTCGCCGAGGAATGCCAGGCCGAACTCGCCGTCAGCCACGGACTCGGCACGGTCCGAACCCTGCTGGCGGCCACCGTCCTACTCGTCGCGCTATGGGAGTGCGGCAGACGCCTGATCACCGGGCACTGGTCGGGCGCGGTGACCGCTGCGCAGGACACCCCGCTGGCCGGACTGGCCTTCGGTGCGGCCGCGCTGTCGGGAATCGTGCTCGCGGTAATCGTCTTGGCCGTACTCCTAGTGGTCCGGGTGATGAGCCGCCGCATCTCGCCCCGAGTCCTGAGCACCATGCTCACCCGCTTCAACATGGTGGCCATCCTGAGCTACGGAACCACGTTGTTCCTGGTGTGTGGCCTCGGGATGTACTACCGGCCCGAGGCATTCCACGACGCGGGCATGGTGATCGTCATGTCGGTCACCTCGCTGGTGATGAGCCGACTAGGTTGGCTCGCCATGCAGAGCCTTCGGCTCTGATCGCGCCACACACCCGATCATTGAACGGTCCCTCCGTGTCCCGCGTGGCGGACCATGCCACGATCTGATGCTGTGACCACGTTGCTCATCTACCTCGCCGTCATGCTGTTGGTTGCCGCAGTCGTCTTCCTGCTCGCCTCGGTGATCTTCGGCAACGGTGAGCAGCTGGCGCCACTGCCACCCGGTGTCACCCCGACGACCCTGCCGAAGAACGGCTCCACCGGGGACGACGTCCGGGCTCTGCGTTTCCAACAGGCGGTTCGCGGCTATCGGATGACCGAGGTCGACTGGGCGTTGGACAAGATCGCCGACGAACTCGATGGACTGCGGACGCGGGTATCACAGCTGGAAACGCAGCTGGAGGTGTCGCGGCAGCGCAGCGCCGAGCAGACTCCAGCCCCGGGCCCACAACAGCACTCCGCGGTCTCGGCCGACGCGGAAGGCGTCTCGGCATCGCGTACCTCGGTCGCCGGATCCGACGTGCGCAGTGCTGCTGAAACGACGGTGCCCGACCAGGAAAGCACTCCATCGGATCGTCCCGGTGCGAGCGAAGGGCACGGGGAGACGGGAGGGGCATCATGACCGGTGGAACGGTGCGGTTGCAGGAGCCGGTACCGGCTCCGATTTCGACGGTGTGGGCGGCGGCGACCGACTGGGCCCGGCAAGGCGAATGGATGCTCGGCACCGAGGTCGACGTCGTCGAGGGCGACGGCCGAGGAGTCGGATCTCGGCTCGCGGCCTTCAGCGCTATCGGCGGAATCGGCATTCTGGACCGGATGGAGATCACCGCCTGGAACCCGCCGAGGTCCGTCGAGGTGCGGCACACCGGAAAAGTGGTCCGAGGCGTGGGCGGCTTCCGCATCCTGCCCGACCCGGTGACCGAGGACCACAGCATCTTCCTCTGGTACGAGAGCTTCAGCCTGCCGCTGGGAATCCTCGGCGAGATCGGTTGGGTGGCCGCGCGTCCCGCCGTCGAATGGGGCCTGCGCAAGTCGCTCCGAGACTTCGCGCGGTTCTGCCGGGACTACCCGGACTGACCGGTTCCGGGGTGGGGCCGGGCGGGGCGTCAATGGCTCGGAGCCGTGTCTGATTGTTTGCCTCGCAGTTCGGCGCTGTGTCTGATTATTTGCCTAGCAACTCGGCACTGTGCCCGACTATTTGCCTCGCAACTCGGCACTGTGCCCGACTATTTGCCTCGCAACTCGGCAAAGTGCTCCGCCGCCGACGCGGCCGCCCGGCGAGCCTCTTCGCAGGAGGGATCGCCGCTGCCCTGGGTTTGGCCTTCGGCGGGCACCGGGATCGGCAGGTTGAGCGATTCGCCCGCTGCGGCGGCGACCTCGGCGAGACAGTCTGCCTCTTGATCGGACGGCGGTTCCGCTGCGGCGGTGGGTTCGGGCGCGCTGGTGGTTTCGGCGTTCTCGGCGGGGTGCGGCGTTGTGCTCGGGTTCTCGATGGGAGCCGAGGGCCCCTCGGGGGCTTTCGAGTCGATGTGGTCGGCGGGTCTACTGCTGGTCTCGCTGCTCGGGCAGACCGGCATCTCGGTCGGCGCGGTCTGCTGAGCAGAGTGGGGCCGTCCGTCGGCTTCGGCAGAACAGGAATCGGCTTCCGAGGCGGGGGCCGTGCTCTGAGAGGTCGGGGATGAGAAGGTGGCCATCGCGCGCGAGTTCGACATGGTCGGGCTCTCCTCGGGCAACACGCGATGCGGTTGGCCGGTGCTCGCGGAGCTGCAGGCGGTCAGACCGGCGACGGCGCAGGCCGCCAACAGGGCTCTGGCGACGTGTTCACGCATTCGATCCCCCTGCGGTGACGGTCAGCGAGACGAACGACGCGGCGATGGCGTCCTCGGTGTGGCCGTAGCGTCGAGCGGTCTCGGCCAGTGCCTCGGCGCCGACGTACAGGTTCTCCACGTACTGCGTGCAGCGGTGGAAGTAGGAGTCCGGGTTGGTCAACAGCCTGCCGGTCGCGAGTTGCCCGAAGGCTATCGACGCGGGATCGGAGCCCATCGGCTCGAAACGAAGTCCGTACCGGAGTTCCGCGAGAACTCCGCTCAGTCGCTCGGCCTCGGCCAGCAGCGCCGCGCGGACCTGCAGGATGTTGTCGGGGTCGACGGCGAGGTCGACGGTGCCCTGCTCCGAACCCGCATCGCCACCGACGACGATGCGATTGTTGTCTTGCTCAGGACCACGCCGGGGGGTTTCCCGGATGTGATCGCCCAGATCCGCCAGCCAGTCCATCACCGAAAACCTTTCGCACAGTGATCACTCTGCAACGTTCGGTGAGCACCGTACCGGGGATTGCGCTGCCAGCGGTCGAAACGCGCCCGATCAGTCGGACCGCGTCTCGTCGATCAGCTCCTGTAGCGCGGCGGTGATCTTCCTGTTGTCGGCAGGCGTCATGGTCAGCCAATCACCGCTCTCGGTGCGACGCCGAAGCTGGAGGTGTCTCCCCGATTCGGTGTCGTGGAAGGCGAGCACCCGCGACGCCCGCCTGCGACCTCCCGAGGGCAGTGCCACTCCGACCCCGAACTGCCCCAATCGGATCGGGGCCCCGGCCATTCGAGCCAGGGCACGGGCGGTCGCCGGACGTTCGCCACCGGCGGCGAGCAGTTCGGCGAAGCGGTGCGGATCGCCTGCCGCGTCTCGGGCCGCCGTCCCGAGGACATCGGCTCGGACGCTGATCGAATCCCCTGCGGCGGCGGGGGCATCGCCCAGCAGCTCGACGATCGCGGCGACCACCCGCCTGCCGTCGAGCGCGGTGAGCCGGACCGCGTCGCCGGAGTGCACCACCAATGCCCCGCTGACTCCGTGGACGGCTCCGATCGCGGTCACCTGCCTGCCGAGGCTGAGGTGGGCGTCGACCGTCCATTCATGGCGGACGAGCAACTCCAGCGTCGCGGCCAGCTCGGGAATCGGTTCCCTGCCACGGACCAGCTCCCGTTGAGCCAGCCCGGCCAGGGCGTGTTCGACGATCTCCCTGCGCTCGGCCCAGGTTCGGCCCGGACTGGGAAGTTGGAGTTGCACGGGACTCTCACCGAGTCCGAGCAGCTCCCAACAAACGTCGAACTCGGTGCTGGACAGGGTCATGTGGCGTTCGAGGGGTGCTGCGTCGATCACCGGTCGCGCCTGGGCGGCTCGTCGCCGAAGACGGCAGGCGCGACCGAGGGCAGATCGTCCAGCCCGAAGAACTCGTCGCTGGGCGCGGCGTACCGGTTGCTGTGCTCCACGTCCTCGGGGGAATCGGATCTGCCGCCACCGGGGGCGCCGAGGCCACCCGCGCCCAATCCACCCGCCATACCCGGGCGACCTGCGGCGCCCGCCGCAGCCGAGCCGGGGCCGAGTCCGGTCGGACCGCCAGTGCCTGCGGGGAACCTGCCGGGCCCGCCCGGAACACCGGGAGCTGCGCCGGGACCGCCTACGCTGCCGAATCCGCCGCCCGGCGCGGGGACACCGCCGGAACCGAACGGACCGAATCCGCTGCCACCGTGCCCGCCGCCGATCGGAGCGGGGCCGGTCGAGGGAGGTGCCGGAGTAACCGGCGTTGGTTGGTGGTTCCACGATGGTGTGAGGCTGGGGGGATCCGGCCGGTCGATCCGGCCGGGCGGGCCGGGATCGGCGGGTGGTGGCCCGGGAAACACCGGTGGTTCGGGCAGGAACGGTGGTTCGGGCTGGAGGGGAGGACGCTCGCCGCCCCACGGCGGCGGAACGGCTTCGAGCGGCGGAGGCTCTGGAACGGGGCCCGGCTCGGTGGGCGGGATCGGCGCTCGGCTGCCGGGTGGGTCGGTGGGCTCGGCAGGCCCGGGCGACGGGGGCCCGACCACCTCGGGTGGTGGCGGCCCAACCGGCCCGGTGCGGTCCTGCCCCGGTGCCGCCGGATCATGGCGCGCATCCTGCGTCACGATCTGCGGCGGTGCGGGAATCGGCCCCATCCCGCTGTTGGCCTCGCGCAACATGCTCTCGTAGGCGTAGAGCGCCCGATCGGCGTCATGGCCCTTGGCCGCTTCGGCCTCGAATTCGGCAACGGTGTCGTCGAGCCCGCCGAAGGGCCCGGTGAAGACCTGACCGAATAGCTCACCCGTGCTGGGACCCGACACGGCGGCGGGCGGCTCGACGCTGTTGCGGGCCAGCGCGAAACTCGCGCCGGAGGCCGTCATGCCCATGCTCGCGGCCTGTGCCGCGTCGCTACTGCCCAGGCTCCACGCGGCTGCCTGTGCACCCGCCGCGCCCAAAGCCGAGGCCGCCGCGCCCTCCCACTCCATCCCGAGTGGTTTCAACGCCCCCCGAAGCACCACGTCGGATTCGGCCATGGAGCCCGCCAACTCACCCAGCGCCTCCCGAACCTGCTCGGCCGCATCGGGTCCCCGGCCCGCCTGCATCCAGTCGTACTTCTCCTGAAGCGAGAAGCCCTCGTAGCGGGTGTAGCGGATCTCGTCCCCGCTGCCTTCGACGTGCATGGTGTTGTTCTCCCCCGTGGAGATGGTTCAGCTGCCGTGGAGCGCGACGAGAGTCTCGGTGGCCATGGTGGCGACGCGGCGGGCGTTCTCGCAGACCGCTTCGATGTTGCTGTCCATGTCGTCGTCGTTGAATTGAATCGCGAGTGATTGATCTTGGGCGGTACTGACGTAGACGAAGCAGCCTGCGGAATCGCCGGTGAGGTGGTTCTGCATCGCGGGGAACCCGGCGATCTCGATGATCTCCTGTACACCGTTGGGGCTGCCCCAGAAGAGGTCGGCCGGTTCGGTGGGGAGCGGGATTACGACGACGCTGTGTGCGGGATTCTCCTGGATCTTGGCGAAGTAGCAGGACCGAGTGCCGTCCTGGATGAAGTCGTGGGTGATCTCGGGATCGACATCGAACTCGTATTCGGCCTGTTGCTCCGGAGTCAACAGAACACATGGGTCCTCGTTGACCTGGTTGATGTCGATCTCCTGCGGTGGTGGCGGAAGGACCGAATCGGTCCCGCTGGGCGAGGTGGGGTTGGTGGGGGTGGACGGCGTTGGGTGCCCTGATATCTCGGTCGCGCAGCCCGCAAGCAGGGTGGTGGCGAGCACCAGAGCGAGGACGGTGGGTCGGTTACGCATCGGTGTCTCCCGGCAGCGTGTTGCCTGCGGCGCGCAGTGAGTCGGTGATCTCGTCCTCGGTGTAGCCGTACTGCCGGGCGGTCTCGGCAAGTGCCACGGCGCCCGCCCGGAGGTTCTCCACGTACTGACTGCAGCGGTTGAAGTAGGAGTCGGGGTTGTCGAGGAGTTTGTCGGTCACGACCCTGGCGTAGTCGATCGATGCAGGGTCGCCGCCCATCGGATGTAGCTGAAGCCTGGACCTGACATGGTTAAGAAGGCGGCGCAGCCGATCTGCCTCGTCCAACAGCACTTTCCTGGCCTGTAGCACATTCGCCGGGTCGACCTTGAGGTTGATGGTGCTGTTCCCGGCCGTGTCGCCGGGGCCGAAGTCGACGCGGTTGTTGTATCCGATCTGACCGATCCGACCGACCTGTTGATTGACCTGATTTCCCAGGTCATCGAGCCAGGACATCCCGTTTCCCCCTCGACGGTCCACCCGCGACTGTTGGTGTTGATCACACGGTAACAGCGAGTTCTCGCAGCTACGTCGTAACCAGACAGATCGCCACGAATGGAGCAGATAACCGCAGGCAAGGGGGGTTTTAGCTGCGAATCCGTCTCGCTCGGCAGCTATTTCCGATGTTCCGAATACTGATAAGTCGACCAGGCTGCCCGACGGTCGGTAATTGAATTGTTTTCGCATTCAAGTTGGAGCTCGAACAGTCGTTTCCTGCGCTTCTGTGTCGTTGACGTCGGTCTCGTGCCGAGCCGAGGCTGCCGAGTAACCGGCCCAGCCTACGTAGCAGCGTGGGCCTGCCGCCGGACTCGCCGCCTCGATGGCTGCCCCGCCAACGATGCGGGGTCAGTGGGAAGACGAGTGCGGCCGGACAGTCCACGCAGGACCGACAGGCGCACCGGTAATGCACGAGGGCGACCTGGCCGTGATCGACCGTCTTGGTCTGGCGCCAGCTGTGGTGGTGATCGGAACAGGCGGTTCGACGCTTCCTCGTCCGAGTCGTCTGAGAGCACCGGTCCTGGCCCGGCGCGTCGGGATCGACGGTGGGCCAGCGGGGTGCAGGGCAGGTGATCATGGTCGCGGCCACCTCAGCTTCCGGTTCCCTAGGCGGCAGGCTCGGCTGGCGACGCCGTGGGTTCGCTGGGCTGCTCGCCGGGAGGCAACGGGAACATCGCCAGGCCGGCGCGCAGCAGCTCCACCAAGGCCTCGCGCTGCTCCGGGCTGAAGGTCATCACCATCTCCTGATCGCCCCACCGCACCGCGATGCCCAGCCGCCTGCCGTGCTGCTCCACCGTGAGGCCCGCGACAGTCGGTTCGTCCGCGCGCGGTCGCTCCCGCGTCACCCGCAGCTCGTTGCGTACATCCCCGGACAAGCCGAGCACCAAGAACAGCACCTCGGCGCGATCCAGCAGGACGGCGAATGGATAGACGCAGCCCGGCCGAAGGATCAGCCGCCTGCGGCACTCCGACAGTTCCAACTGCGCCTTGCAGGGCCCGTAGGCGGTATCGCGCCCATAGAAGAGCCGGTAGAAGGCGAAACTCCGCGCCGGATGGCGATCCTGAGCCCGACGCTCCCACTCCGGGACCGCCGCATCCGGCGAGGACTCTCGATGCATGTTCACGGGTCAACCTCCTTGTGTCCGGACACAAAGCTATGAGTCCGGACGCAAGCGGGGCAATTCCCCGATCAGGTGTTCATTGATCGGCTGGGCAAACTCGTAGGCTTCCGGCATGGTGATCAACGGTGGAAGCCCGGGCGCTCGCGAACTCGGCGCCGAGTTGCGCGCTCTGCGTAATGCCACCGGGCGCTCGGTTCGAGAGCTGGCCAACGAGCTGGGAATCGCATACGGAACGATCAGCCGTTGGGAGCGGGGCGAGCGAGTACCGCAGGTTGAATCCGTGGCCCGCCTTCTTGGCGCGCTCGGGGCCAGTCACGACGACTTCGAACGAGTCATCGAGCTCGCACGCCATGCGCCGCAGGAGAACCTGCTCCTGCCGGGAATACCGGGTGTCCATAAGGAGCTGAGGACGCTCTTGCAATACGAGCGAACCGCTACTGGGATCTTCTGCGCGGCGCCGTTGCTCATTCCAGGCCTACTTCAGACTGGCGCCTACGCGCGTGCCTTGATGCCTGCTATCGGTATATCCGAATCGGAGATCGAGAACCGCGTCGGAATTCGTCTCGGACGTCGCGAACTTCTGACGAAGAGGTCGCCCGTCGAGCTGGATGTTGTCGTTGGGGAGACCGCGCTGAGAAGCGTGATCGGTGGCCGGACGGTGGCTGCAGACCAGCTCGCTCATATCCTCGCGATGGCAGAACTGCCCAACGTGACCGTGCGGGTTGACCCGATTGGCCCGAGCGCTGTGCTACCGCCGGTTGGCGCGTTCCTACTGCTCAGTTTCAAGACACAGGGCCCGATCGTCCATTTGGAGCATTATCGGGCGCCCTTGTACCTGTATTCGGGGCCAGACGTGCGCGATTACGTCGAGCTATGCCCTCGGCTACGTGCTGGTGCGATGTCGCCTGCCCGTTCTCTAGATTTCATTGCTGAGATGTTGGGCGAGCTGGAGGACCTCGACGATGAATGAACCCACGGATGGTTGGCGGACAGCGTCGGCAAGCGGGCAGACCGACTGCGTGGAAGTTCGTTGGCGGATAGATGACGCCACCGCGAGGCAGGGTTCCGCTCTGGTTCGACTCCGCGACAGTAAGAACCCGGACGGCGGGATGCTAACCCTGACCGGCGGCTCCTTCGTCGCCTTCCTCGCGGGAGTCAGATCGGGGCGGTTACCCCGGCGACGGTGCTGATCGCCCCCACCCGACCGAACCGAGCTCCCGGCCGAACGCCTGCACGCGGCGAGTCCAAACGGACTCGCCGCGACCGGGGCGGCGACGCCCACCGCCGAGCGAGCCTCAACCAGCCTCCTCGACCAGCTCCCGCAGCGCGTGCACGATCTTGCCGTTGTCGGCCGGGGTCATCGTCACCCACTCATCGCGGCCCATGCCGCGCCGGACCTGGAGATACCTGCCTGCCTGGGTGTCGTGGAAGGTGACCAGCCGCGCGGCCCGCCTGCGTACTCCGGACGCCGTGCGGACGCTTGCCCCGAACTGGCCCTGCCGGATCGGGCGGTGTGCCATCTGGGCGAGCATCGCGGCGGGCGTGGGGCGTTCGCCTCGGGCGATGAGTTCCTCCGCCATGACGTGCGGATCCCCGTCCGCGCGCCGCGCCGCGTCCGGCAATACCTCGGCTCGCACGCTGGCCGACTCGCCGGGGCCCGGCGGCACATCACCCGCCAAAGCGACCAGTTCCGGGATCAGCTGCTGCGGTGTCATCGTCCCGATCCACACTCGATCGCCGCTGCGGGCGGCGAGTGCGCCTCTGCCGTGTCGGATCGCACCGACCGCGTTGATCGGCTGGGGGAGCAGCAGGTGAGCGTCCACCGCCTCCTGCGGGTGGGCCAGCGTTTCCAGGTCGGCCGCGAGCGCCGGGGTCGGTTCGCCCTGCGCGGCCAGGTCGCGTTGCGCGAGTTCAGCCATGCGCGCCACGAGCAGCTCACGGCGCGCCGCCCTCGTTCGTCCCGGGCTCGGGATGGCGAGCTGCGCGGGCGGCTCGCCGAGGCGGAGAATCTCCCAGCAGGCATCGAACTCCGCCACGGAGATCAGGAACGACTCTGCGAGCCGGGCGGCGGTCATACCGAGGCCCCGGATGCGTCGACACCGAACACGGCGGGAGCCACCGTGTGCACCCCGGACGGCGCCAATGCCGGGTCGAGCAGGTCCGCGTCCTGCGTCCCCGAGGCACGGGGACGGCCGTCGACGGAATCGCGGCCGCTGCCTCGCGTTCGCGTCGCCGAGCCGCTCTCGGCGCCCGCCTCGGCGATCGGGGGATCCAGAACCGGCTCGAACCGTGAGTTCGTCACGTCGATCGGCCGATCGCCATCGTCCTCGATCCGCTGGGTGCGTCGCCTGCCGGACCACCCGCCTGCCTCCCCGGTGGCGTACGGCACTCCGCCGATGGCGGCGAGTCCGCTGCTGTCCCACCCGGTGGCGGTCGTGGGCGACAGGGCCGTCGAGCCCTCGGACTCCGACGCGGTGCTGCCGACAACGGCTGTTCCGCCTGCCCGGTCGATGGTGGGACCAACCCAACTCCGGTGTGCGTCGTCGGGTGCGTCGATGCCTCGAAGCTGACCGGGCGCCTCCGAGACCGCGCCGGTGATGCGTCGACGGCCGTCCCAGACCAGGGGGCCCTCGGCGCTGCGAATCGGCGCGTAGGCATCGATTCGGTACGCGGGTGCGCCGACGACTCCGACTCCGCTGCCACCCGCTCCGATGTTGCTCACCGCGCCGGTGTGCGGCTGCGCAGGCGGCTGCGGCGAGGGGGCGGCGACCCCGGTGCCTGCGGTCTCGACGTCGGGGCCGCTCGATGGGACGGCCGGTGGCACTGTCTCGGGCTGCTGCGGTGCGGCGACGGGTGGTGCGGCGGCAGATGGTTCTTCGGCGGAGGGCGTGCTGTCGGCAAGTGCCTGCGGGTCGACGTCGACGGCCACCTCGATGCCCAGCGCCGACACCCGGACCGTCTGCGGGCCGAGTTCGGAAAGCCCATCGACGGCGGGGTGCGCGAACACGCCCGTAGTCGACTGGCCTGCCTCGACGGCCACCCCGACGGCCGTCTCGGTCGCCGACCCCGATTGCCGGACCACCGAGGATGCCGCGTCGCCCCCGTTCGGCCCGGTGACGGTGATGGCCAGACCGGGCGGCGGCCCCAGCGGAGGCAGGGTCCGCACTGCCTCGCGCAGGGTGTCCTCGTAGGCATACAGCGAACGATTCGCCGCGTCCTCCCGGCCGCGCTCGATCTCGGCGGCCACGGTGAGATCTGTGTGCCCGCCCCACGGCCCGAGGAATACATCGACGGTGGCGTCGTTGCCCTGCCCCCCGGCCGAGTCGGGTTGTTCCACGAGCAGCCGGGCCGTGACGAAGCCCGCCCCGGCGGTGTCGGCCGTACTGCTGCCGAGTTGGACGGCATCGCCACCGGCCAGTACCCAGGCGGAGGTCGCGGTGCCGGTCGCGCTCAGCGAATCGGCGGCCGAACCCTGCCAGTCGGCGCCGAGTGGGCGCAGTGCGGCTCGCAGGGCTTGATCGGATTCCGCCATGGCGGCGGCGAGCCTGCTCAACGCCGCCCGCACCTGCTCGGCGGCCGCCGAGCCGGAGCCGCCGCGCAACCAGTCGAATTTCTCTTGCAGCGAATAACCCTCGTATCGGGTGTGCGGAATTTCCGATCCGTCGCTCTCGATGTCCATCGCGTGCCGCCCCTTGATACGCATCGGGCCGGGATAGTCCGGCCGACGCTGCAATTTTCATTTCGGCTTCCGTGTCAGTGCATGCCGAGTATCCACCGAGTGGGCGCGGGATCGGGGCATGATGGAGGAAGAAACGTCCCATTTTGCCCGAAGTGTTGGTCGGGAAGCGTTCGGAGCGGCCGAACACGACGTCCTCCCTGCGCCCGAAGAGGCCTCTGAACTGCTCGAATGCCTGATAGCGCGGTCATCGTGTTGGCGATGGTGATATCCGCGCGCCGGTATATGAATTTAATTCAGTAATCGGCGGACGTGTTCACCGGAAGGCGTATCGAGGGGCGCTAGCTGATTTTTCAACGATTCTCTCGAGTGTGGCGGCGCGGCGGGCTCGAAATGTCGCCCATCTGCCGCGCCGCCGGAGTCGAGAGAACCCGTGTCCGCGATCAGCGTCCGAGGAATCGCGCCTCGCGCTTGGTCACGAACGCATCAACCGCTTCCCGATGATCGGCGGTCTGCCCGGCCTCGCTCTGTGTCCTGGCCTCCGTGGCGAGCGCCTCGGTGAGCTCGGCGGATGCCGAGGCGCGCATGGCCTGCTTGATCTTGAAGTACGCGGTGGTGGGTCCTGCGGCCAACTGCTTGGCCAGCTCGTGCGCGGTCGACACCGACTCGCCGTCCTCGACCAGTCGGTTGATCATCCCGATCCGCAGCGCCTCCTCGGCCTGCACGGGCTTCCCGAACAACATCATCTCCATCGCCCGGCCGTAACCGATCAGCCGGGGAAGCGTCCAAGAGGCACCGGAGTCGGCGGTGAGCCCGACCCCCGCGAAAGCCATCAGGAACTTCGCGGAGCGATCCGCGATCCGCAGATCGGCCGCGTACGCCAACGAGGCCCCGGCGCCCGCCGCCGTGCCGTTCACCGCGGCGATGACGGGTTTCGGCATCGTCGTGATGAGCTCGACCAGCGGGTTGTAGTGCTCCTCCACGGTGCGCAGCGGGGCCTCGTCGCCCGCTTGGAGCAGCGCGATGTGCTCGCGGAGATCCTGGCCCGCGCAGAACGCGCGGCCCGCCCCGGTGAGAACCACCGCGCGAACCGAGGTGTCGACGGCGGTGTCGCGCAGCGCCACCAGCAGATCGTTCTTCAGCTGCACGGTCAGGGAATTGAAAGCGGCCGGGCGATTGAAGGTCAGCGTCCGGACTCCGCCGTCGTCCTCGATCAGTAAGAGCGGCTTACCGGGGTCCGTCGGGTGCTGCGGCTGCGCAGGCGCGGTCGATCCGCTGCCGTGGACCGAGGAACTCTCGCCGGCCGGGGTGGCGGCGGTGTGGTGGTCATCGGTCGGGCTGGTGGACACCGGTCGATCGAGCACGATGGCCTTCCTTTCCTAGTCCTGCCGCCGTTCGCCCTGGTCAGGTGAAGGTCGGCTACGGTCCTGCGGGGTTCGCCAGGCACGACCCGACGAATCGGTCCGCTGCCGGGGCCAACCGAGCGGTGTGTCGGTCGAAGAACTCGGCAGCGAGGTCGCCACCCCATTCCTGAGGGAGGACGGTGCCAGGAAGGCCCGGGTCGCGGAAGAGGAAACCGCGCCAAGCGTGCAACAGCTCGAGGCTCGCCGCGAAAGACGCGGCATCGTCGGCCTCGTTCACGGTGGTGATCCGGCCCTCCCACGCCTGGATGAAGGCCAGGTAGTCCTCGGCCAGGGCGTCGAGGTTCCACGCGCGACGCGCCAGTTCCCCGTCGTCACCCTGATGGGTGCCTAGGAAGCTGTGGGCTCGGGTCGATTCCACCGCCAAGACGTCCGTCAACTCGTTGGCGGGCCGGGGTGCGACCCAGGTCACGGGACCAAGTTCGCCGTAGCCCAACAGTCGGAGTGACGAGGTGAGTCGATCTCGCGACTCGCGGGCCGGCAGCTCCTCCAACACCACGATGTGCCAGCGTCCATCCCAGTCGTCGGGACGGGTTCGATAGATCCGCGCGGCAGCCTCGTCGAGCCGTCGTTCCGCCTTGGACGTCAGCCGATAGCCCGGCCCGCCAGGCAGCCGAACCGGCTCCAACCAGCCCTGACGCACTGTTCTGGACACAGCGGTGCGCACGGCGGGCGAGGTGAATCCGAGAGGCTCCAGCAGCCGCACCAGGGCAGCGATCGGCGCGAGGCCGCCCCGGGCTCGAAGGTGGCCGCCGAAGAGATCGAACAATGCTGACCGAGCTCGCACGACACCCGAGTCTGACACCCGTTTGCCCGCACTACCAGGTCTCTGTGCACACGCTCTGCGATGCCAAGCCAGCGGTTCGGTTTCACGCTTGCGTCCAGATGGGGGAGAATGCTCGCGTGCCCGACGAGCGGTGCGGTGCGTCGGGCGGGGAAGTGTTGATGGAGGGAGCACGCTATGGCGGCCATGAAGCCCCGGACCGGCGACGGTCCCCTCGAGGTCACCAAGGAGGGGCGCGGCATCGTGATGCGGGTCCCGCTCGAGGGTGGTGGGCGCCTCGTCGTCGAGATGTCGGCAGAGGAGGCCAGCAACCTTGGCGATGCACTGAAGGCCACCGCCGGATGAGGCGAAGCCGATGCGGCCATCCTGCCGTGGTCGGTCTGACCTAGCTCAGCGGAGCCCCGGCCCCGGCTTCCTCGCCAAGGACGCCGGGGCCTTCGACTGTCCCACTGACTGAATTCGGAAGTAGGAAGTCCGTTGTCCGTCGACACCATGCCCGAAGTTCCCGCGTTGACGCCCCGGCTCGGGCTGGTAGGCGACCTGGATCCGGCAGCCACGTCGGTCCAGGCGTGGCCGGTGTTCTCGGCCGCGCACACCAGCCACACCGGCGACACCGAGGCCTCGGCGCCGTTGCCCGCCCTCGGTGCCGAACACCTCCGCGAGGCGGGCGCCCGCCTTCGGGTCGCGGGGTTCACCGGCAAGGTCGGCCAGGTCGAGCGAATCGAACTGGACAATGGTCCACAGTGGCTCTTCGGCGTCGGTTCGGCTTCGCCCGCCGACTGGCGTTCGGGTGGAGCCGCGTTGCTGCGCGCGGTCGCGGAGCAGGCGAGCCGCGCCGAGGAACTCGATGTGGCGCCCGACGTGACGACCGAGCTCACCATCGGATTGCCCGCCACCATCGGCTCCGACGAGATCACCGAGCTGAGCCTCGGCGTGAGCCTGGGCGGCTACCGGTTCACCGTGACCGGGAAGGACCGGCCTGCGCGGATCTCGGCCGTCACCTTCGCCGTTCCCGCAGGCGAGGACGACGGTAAGACCGAGGACGTCGCGACGCTGCAGGCCGCCGTGGCCAAGGCGGCGACCCTCGCCTCGGCCACCTCCCTAGCCCGGGACCTCGCCAACGCGCCCTCGAATGTGAAGAACCCCGGCTGGCTGGCCGAGCAGGCGCTCACGGCGAGCGCGGTGCATCCCGACCTGCACGTCGTAGCCCGCGACGAGCACTGGCTCGCCGAGCAGGGCTTCGGCGGCGTGCTGGCCGTCGGTGGCGGCTCGGCGACCCCGCCCCGGCTGATCGAACTCGAATGGCGGCCCGCAGGCGTCGCCGAGGGACCACACCTGGTGCTGGTCGGCAAGGGCATCACCTTCGACACCGGCGGCCTGTCGATCAAGCCCGCAGACGGCATGCACCTCATGCGCACCGACATGTCGGGCGGCGCCTCGGTGATCGCCGCACTCGTCGGTATCGCAGCGTTGAACCTGCCGATTCGGGTCACCGGGCTGGTTCCCGCTGCGGAGAACCACGTGTCCGGGGCGGCCTATCGTCCCGGCGACGTCGTCACGCACTTCGGCGGCCGCACCAGCGAGATCACCAACACCGACGCCGAGGGCAGGCTCGTTCTGGCCGACGCGCTGGCCTATGCGGTCGAGCGGCTCGAACCCACCGCGCTGGTGGACGTCGCGACCCTGACCGGCGCGATGAAGGTCTCGCTCGGCCTGCGTACCGGCGGCCTCTTCGGCTCCGACGACGCACTCACGGAGTCCCTCGCAGCGGCGGGCGATCGGGTCGGCGAGGCGTGGTGGCGGATGCCGTTGCTCGACGACCACGCCGAGGACGTGCACGGCGAATGGGCGGACGTCCGGCAGGGCCCGCCCGGACCGGGCGGCATCATGGCGGCGCTGTTCCTACAGGAGTTCGTCGGCGAACTGCCCTGGGCGCACCTCGACATCGCGGGGCCTGCCAGAGCCGACCGGGTCTACGCCGAGGTCGTCCCCGGCGCCACCGGCTTCGCCGCGCGGACCCTGATCGAGTTGGCCGCCGCGCAGGTGCCGTCTCAGAACTCCTGAGACGGTCGCCGACGCCCGATGGGCGCCGGTGGGCCGCCGGGGTCGTCCCGGTGGCCCAGGCGGCGTCACAGGCGGGGCTGCGGGCCCAGGGTGGCCGGTGGTCGGCCCGTCGACGGGCGAGGGCGCGTCGCGATAGCGAAATCGCGGAAGGCCCGGACAGCCGAGGTCATCGGACGCCCGGCAAGCCAGACCACCCCGATGGTGCGCGCCGACCGGGGGCTCAGGGTGATCTCCACGACCCCCGGCGGCGGCGTGCCGTCGGAGGCGGGCACCACGGCGATCCCGAGTTCGGCGGCGACCATGCCGCGCACCGTGTCCGTTTCCTGACCGGCGAAGGCCAGTTTGGGCACGAATCCGGCGGCCGCGCAGAGTTCATCGGTCAGGAGACGGAGCCCGAACCCTGGTTCGAGGCCGACGAACTGCTCGTCGGCCAGTTCGGCGAGCCGGATGACCTTGCGCCGCGCGAGTCGATGACCGGTCGCCACGGCCACCACCAGCGGTTGCTCGAACAGCGGTGCGGAGCGCAGGTCGGCGACGTCGGTGGGCATGGGCGAGGTGAGTCCGAGATCGACCACACCGCTGCGTAGTTGGGACAGGATCGTGGCGCTCGGAGCCTGCGCGAGGGTGAAGCGCACCGAGGGACGTTGCGCGCGGAAGCCTCGGAGCAGTTCGGGCACCTGCACCCCGCCCAGGGTGTGTAGGAAGGCCAACGCCACCAGGCCGCGTTCCGGATCCGCCTCGTCGAGCGCTCGGCGACAGCCCGGTTCCAATGCGGCGAGCGCGTGTCCTGCCGCCTCGGCGAGCAGCTCGCCCGCCCTGGTGAGCCGGATGCCGCGACCAGAGCGCACCACGACCGGGGTACCGAGGTCGGCGCTGAGCTTGGCGAGCCACCGGCTGACCGTCGGCTGCGGGACACCGAGCAGCTCGGCGACCCTGGTGACGTGTGTCTCACTGGCTACCGCGCGCAACAGGGCCAACCTCGGCGCGAGCTTGCGGGCCAGCAGCCCGGCAGAATCATCCATTTCTGCATGGTAA
This sequence comes from Actinoalloteichus hymeniacidonis, assembly GCF_014203365.1. Taxonomy (NCBI): domain Bacteria; kingdom Bacillati; phylum Actinomycetota; class Actinomycetes; order Pseudonocardiales; family Pseudonocardiaceae; genus Actinoalloteichus; species Actinoalloteichus hymeniacidonis. The sequence goes on along the minus strand of NZ_JACHIS010000001.1, from coordinate 5,362,857 downwards.
ATCGTAGAAACATTCATTGGACGAGGTTGTTGAAGCGGCCTAGCGTCGGATGTCGTGTTCGCCTCCGCATCTGATGCCGCTGGTCCCGCAGTCACCGATGGTCCCCGCGCGGGCCGGGCTGCGGAGACGACGCCCGGCACCGATGCTCGTCGTTCCCGCCGAATCGGGCTGGCGATGCTGGTCGCGGGTTTCGCGGTGTTCGCGCTGCTCTACGCCGTGCAACCCGTGTTGCCGCAATTCGCCGATCAATACGGCCTCGGTCCGGGCGGCGCCTCGCTGGCCATCTCGGCGGGCACCGGCGGTCTGGCGATCGGCCTCATCCCGTTGGCGGTGCTCTCGCAGGCCATCGGTCGCCGACCGGTCATGATCGCCTCGGTGGTGGCGGCGGTGTTGATCGGCGCTGTGGTCCCGCTGGCGGGCTCGTTCCCGATGCTGATCACGTTGCGGGCGTTGCAGGGCTTGGCCGTCGCGGGCCTGGCCTCCGTCGCGATGGCCTATCTCGCCGAGGAGACCCGGTCCGCCGGACTCGGCGCCGCGATCGGCCTCTACGTGGCGGGCAACAGCCTGGGCGGGATGTCCGGCAGGCTCCTGACCGGGGTGCTCGCCGATCTGACGAACTGGCGCATCGGTCTGTGGGCGGTGACCGCGCTCGCGGCTGCCTGCGCGGTGGTCTTCGTACTGGCGCTCCCGGCGTCGAGTGGCCCCCGGCCTGCGCCACTCCGGTTCGCCGAGGTCGTCGGCGGACTGCGCGCCGCCTTGACCGACCCGGTGCTCTACGGCCCCTACATCGTCGCCGCGCTCGGCACCGGCGGCTTCGTCTCGCTCTACAACGTCCTCGGCTTCCGCCTGCTCGAGCCGCCGTTCCTGCTGGCACCGGCCGTGGTCGCCCTGGTGTTCCTCGCCTACGCGATCGGCAGCGTCAGCTCCGCCACCGCAGGCCGCGCCGCCGACCGCCTGGGCAGGCCAGGGGTGCTGATCGGCGGGCTCGGGATCACCCTGGTCGGCGTGCTGCTGACCGTGCCCGACCACCTTGCACCGATCCTCATCGGCCTCGGCCTGCTCACCGGCGGCTTCTTCGCCGCGCACGCGGTCGCCAGCGGCTGGGTGGGCAGCCGGGCGTCCGGCCGGGCCCGGACTCAGGCCCCGGCGCTCTACCTCTTGGCCTACTACCTCGGCAGCAGCGTCGGCGGTGCCGTCGGCGGCGTGGCCTACGGCCGGTTCGGCTGGACCGGACTGGTCGTCGTGGTGGTCGGCTGGCTGCTGCTGGCCGCAGTGGCGGCGATGTTGGCCGCCGTCGCCCAACGGCGTTCGACGGACCGGGCTCAGGCTCCGTCGCTGCGGCCCAGCGCCGCGCGGTAGACCCGCACGGTCTGTTCGGCCACCCCCGCCCAGGTGAACTCCGTCACCGCCCGTTGCCTGCCCGCCCGGCCCATCGCCGTCGCGCGGTCCGGATCGGCCAGCACGGTGTTCACCGCATCCGCCAGTCCGCGTTGGAAGGTCTCGGTGTCGTTCTCGTCGAAATGGACCAGCAGCCCGGTCCTCTCGTGGTCGACGACCTCGGGGATGCCACCGACATCGGAGGCCACCACCGAGGTCCCGCAGGCCATCGCCTCGAGATTGACGATGCCCAGCGGTTCGTAGACCGACGGACAGACGAAGACCGTGGCATGACTCAGCACCTGCCGGACCTCGGCGGGTTCGAGCATCCGCTGTATCCAGACGACCCCGGGCCGGACGGCGGCGAGCTCGGCGACCGCTCGTTCGATCTCCGCCCCGATCTCCGGTGTGTCCGGGGCGCCCGCACACAGCACGATCTGCGCTGCCGGATCGATGTGATGCGCGGCGGCCACCAGGTGCGCGACGCCCTTCTGCCGGGTGATCCGGCCGACGAAGGCCACCGTGGGTCGATCGGGATCGACGCCCATCGCCCGCAAGGCGTCCGTCTCCGTCACCGGGTGGTAGGTGTCGGTGTCGATGCCGTTGCGCACCACGTGAACCCGATCCGGTGCCAGGCTCGGATAACAGTCCAGCACGTCGGTCCGCATCGCGTCGCTGACCGCGATCACCGCGTCGGCCGACTCGTAGGCATTGCGTTCCACCCAGGAGGAGAGCCGATAGCCGCCGCCGAGTTGTTCGGCCTTCCACGGTCTTCTCGGCTCCAGCGAGTGCGCCGTCACCACATGCGGGATGCCGTACAGCAGCGCGGACAGCTGGCCGGCCAGGTTCGCGTACCAGGTGTGGGAATGGACGAGATCCACCGAGCCCGCAGCCTGGGTCATGGACAGATCCACGGAGAGCGCCTGCAACGCGGCGTTGGCTCCGGCCAGCCCGGAATCGGGTCGATGCGCCTGCGCTTCTGCTCGTGGCTCGCCGAAACAATGCACATCCACTTCGATCATTTCCCGAAGTCTCGGGACGAGGAAGCCGACGTGGACTCCTGCACCGCCATAGACGTCCGGCGGATATTCACGGGTCATCAGTCCGATGCGCACAGCACGCGACACTAGATGCCTCACGCGGATGGGCGCAGCCTGGTGAACGGGTGAATGCTTCCATGAGAACTCGAAGAACCCGAGGCGCTCTGGACTGGATAGACCGGCGCCGAGACGACTAGGGTCGGTGATCGTGAAAGCGCAGCCGAGCGTACTCGGGATCGTGCTCGCAGGCGGTGAGGGCAAACGACTGTGGCCCTTGACCGCAGACCGGGCGAAGCCCGCGGTGCCGTTCGGAGGTAATTACCGGCTCGTCGACTTCGTGTTGTCGAACCTGGTGAACGCCGGTTATGTGCGGCTCTGCGTACTCACCCAGTACAAATCGCACTCGCTGGACCGACACATCTCCACCACCTGGCGACTCTCCGGCGTGCTCGGCGACTACATCACCCCGGTTCCGGCGCAGCAGCGACTCGGTCCCCGCTGGTACACGGGCAGCGCCGACGCGATCTATCAGAGCCTGAACCTCGTCTACGACGAGCATCCGGACCACATCGTCGTTTTCGGTGCCGATCACGTGTACCGGATGGATCCCGAACAGATGGTTCGACAACACATCGAATCCGGCGCGGGCGTCACGGTGGCAGGCATCCGGGTTCCGCGCAACGAGGCCAAGGCATTCGGCTGTATCGACTCCGACGCATCGGGCCGGATCACCCGATTCTTGGAGAAACCAGCCGAACCACCGCACGTGCCGGACGACCCGGAGGTCACTTTCGCCTCCATGGGTAATTACGTCTTCTCCACCGAGGTCCTGCTCGATGCCCTGCGTGCCGATGCCGCCGATCCGGATTCGGTGCACGACATGGGCGGCGACATCATCCCGATGTTGGTGGATCGCGGACTCGCCGCCGTGTATGACTTCGGGGACAACCATGTACCGGGTTCCACCGAACGCGATCACGGATATTGGCGCGATGTGGGGACATTGGACGCCTACTACGACGCGCATCGCGACCTGGTCTCGGTCCATCCGGTCTTCAATCTCTACAACCAGCAGTGGCCGATTCGAACCGCGACGCCGCCGTTGCCGCCCGCCAAGTTCATCGAACACGGCACCGCCCGCGAGTCGATGGTGGGCCCCGGTTCGGTCATCTCAGGCGCCGATATCCGAGGCTCGGTGGTCAGCGCGGACGTGATGGTCGACGACGGTGCGATCGTCGAGGACAGTGTGCTGTTGCCGGGTGTGCGGATCGGGCGGGGTGCCGTGGTGCGACGGGCGATCCTGGACAAGAACGTGGTGATCGGCCCCGGCGCTGCGATCGGTGTCGACTCCGCCAGAGATCGCGAGTCCTACACCGTCAGCAGCGGCGGAGTGGTCGTACTCGGCAAGGGCGCCCGCGCCGAACGCTGAGCGCTCGCTCGATCAGGGTGCCTTGGCGGCCAACAGAAGCCCATCGCCCAGCGGCAACAGCAACGGGGCCAGCCGCTCGTCGGACCGGACCGTCCTGGCGACCTCGAGCAGGGCCTGCGCCTCGGGATCGCGGTCGTCCACCGCCGCGAGCAGTTCCGGATCGAGCATGTTGTCCAGGACCAGCACCCCGCCGGGTCGAAGCAACCGCAGCGCCTCCTCCAGATACAGCGGGTAGTCGCTGATCGTGCTGCCGACGAACATCAGGTCGTAGGCGCCATCGGCGAGCCGGGGTAGCACCTCGAGACCGCGTCCCATGATCAGGCGGGTGCGACCGGAGGGCAGCGCGGCATCGGCGAACACCCGCCGGGCGACCCGCTGGTACTCGGGATCGACGTCGATGGAGGTCAGCACTCCGTCGGGGGCCATGCCGCGCAGCAGGCACAGCCCGCTCACACCGGTGCCGGTACCCACCTCGACCACCGCCCTGGCCTGCAACGCGGTGGTCAGGAACCGCAATGCGGCGCCGGTACCGAGGCTGATGGGTGCACATCCGAGTTCGATCCCGCGCGTCCGAGCCGCGGCCAACACCTCGTCTTGCGCGAGGTACGCCGCAACGTAGTCCTGAACCGCGTCTGCTGCGGCGATCGGCGTCTCGGGTGTCACAGGATAGGAGGTTAGCGGCGTGGCTCTGGAAAACAGAGGAACGCGCCAGAAAGGGGCCCCTCACCCGGCTTCTCAGGCTGCTCTCAGGACGTTCTCATCCTTGTCTCACCTGGGTGGCGCAGAGTAATGGAGGCAGAACAGGTGGGACGGCCCCAAGCCACTCACCGGGTTCTCTCGCGACTCGGGAACACCGTGGGTCGATCCGACGTTACAAGGGGCAAGTACAGCCCTGAGGAGGTGTCCTGTCCGACGATGCCAGCACACTCGAGCACTGAAACGGCCGGTCCGGTGGTGAGCCTGTCGAATGACCAGGCGACCGAATGGACCCCGCCGACCTGGGCGGAGGTCGTGCAGCAGCACGCTGATCGGGTGTACCGACTGGCGTTCAGACTGACCGGCAACCAGCACGACGCCGAGGATCTGACCCAAGAGACCTTCATCAGGGTCTTCCGCTCGCTGGCCTCGTACAAACCCGGCACCTTCGAGGGATGGCTGCATCGCATCACCACCAACCTCTTCCTCGACATGGCTCGCAGGCGTGCGCGGCTGCGCATGGAGGGCCTACCGGAGGACACCGACCGGCTGCCCGGCGGTGGGCCGAGCCCGGAGGAGGTCTACAGCTCGATGCACCTGGATCCCGATCTCCAGGCCGCGCTCGATGCGCTGCCGCCGGAGTTCCGGGCGGCCGTCGTGCTGTGCGATGTCGAAGGTCTCTCCTACGAGGAGATCGGCGCCACTCTCGGGGTGAAGCTGGGTACAGTTCGGAGCAGAATCCATCGTGGGCGTCAGGCATTGAAGGACGCCCTTGAGCATCGTCGTGAGCGTGCCCAGGAGGCATCCGTATGACGGAACTGCGCGGTTTTGCGCTGCCGGAGCAGCATCTGGCTCTCGACGCGCTCGTCGCGTTGGTGGACGGAGAACTCTCCCCATCCGCACACGACCGCGCAGTCAGCCACCTCGCCCGCTGCCCGACCTGTTCCGGGCGGGCCACCGCCCAACGACAGGCGCGGACGGCGGTCCGCTCGGCGGCGGCCCCGATGATGCCGGTAGGGCTTCTCGAAGCGCTGTGCGCCATCCCACAGCATGCCGACCTCCCGCCGGGACCAGATGAGCTGGCGGTGACCTCGGACGGCCAGTTCGTCGCCGTGCGATCGACCTCCCGGTCGGCCAGATCCGTCGCTCAGTCGAGCGCCACCACGTTCGGCTCCGGGGCACAGCTGGGCTCCGGCCCCCGACTGGGCGAGGGCGACAGTGTCCTCGGCGGTGGTCGCCGGGCGGGCCAGGAGCGCGTCAAGGGGATGGAACGCCGGATGCGCAACAGCGCGGGCGTGGTCGTCTCCGGCCTGGTTCTCGGCGCGGTGGCACTGGTCATCCCCGTCGAACAACCGGAGCGCATCCAAGGCAACGCCACCTTCGGGGCGGAGAGCAACGTGGGCGGCGCGAGTGCAGGCATCGGCGCTTCGGCGCCGAAGGCCTACGACATGGGTGCCACCCCGGATCCCGTCGCGCCCGTGGCCTCCCAGACCACCGACACCCCCTCGCCGGAGATCGTGCCGCAATCGATCAACGGCTCCGCGGGCGCTCCTGCGGCGTCGGCGCCATCGGTTCCCCCGACGGCGGTGCCACCGGCCCGACCGACGCACACCGCGCCCGTCGCGCCGCTGGGTGCGGGACTGCTGCCTGCGCCCGGTCTCGGTAACTGACCGCCCGTTCATCCACCTGGTATCGATCGCACGGTTCGCCACGCCGATTTCACGATCGCTGGGAGAGTCTTAAGCTGACGCGGTGGGCGCGTTGTCCCCGCCTGCTGTCCGAATGAGAACCCTCCCGTCGTCTACCGCCCGGGGAAATATGAGTTCGCAGTCGCCTGCATCGCCGTCGGGACCTGAGCGTCCGCAGTCGGACCCGACCGATTCGGGAGCCCCCAGGCTGGCGCCCCGGCCACAGGAGCGTCCGCCGGTGGATCCGGCTGCGGCGGCGGTCTTCGCCCGACCGGACGACGTGAGTTCGGGCTTCGACGAGCGGAACAGACACCCGTCGGCGGCCAGGCAGGAGCTGCCCACCGCACCGCCGCCTGCGGCTCTCGCCGAGGCATTCGGGCGTCAGCCTGGCGCGCAGTCCGGCCTGCAACGCCCGCCCGGCACCCCGGGGGGCGACCCCACCGAGCTGTCGAAACCGATCGAACCGGCTTTCTGGTCGACCGGGGACACCGTCTGGCGGGATCCCAGCGCCACCGCCGTCCTCGGCCCACCTGCGGTCGCGAGTGGGGAGGCGGCTCCGCCGCCGGACGAGGGCTCGCTGCCGGAGGGCACCCGCCTGAGCGCCCGCGAGGTGCTGTTCGGCGGCCGAGTCAAGCCCAGGTCGTTGTTGATGCTCGGGGCCATCGCCCTGGCGATCGGCCTGCTCGGCGGGGTGATCGGCAGGATCACCGTCGAGGGCGGCAGCCTGTTGCGGGGCCCGGACGTCCAACTGGCCGAGGTGCGGCCGGGAGTGGAACGCGAGCCGGGCTCGGTGGCCGAGCTTGCGAGCCGAGTGCGTCCTGCGGTGGTCTCCGTGCAGGACACGGCGGGTGGTGTGGGTTCGGGTGTGGTCATCGACGAAGGCGGCTTCATCGTCACCAACGATCATGTGATCGCCGCATCGGCGGAGGACCCGGAATCGAGCCTCACCATCATCTTCCACGAGGGCAGCCGGGCGCCCGCCGAGATCGTGGGCCGCGATCCCCGGACCGATCTCGCGGTGCTGCGTGTCGAGGTGGACAACCTCACCGTTCTGCCGATGGGGCGGTCCGCCGATCTCGAAGTCGGGGATTCGGTGATCGCGGTCGGAAACCCCCTCGGATACTCCGGGACGGTCACCGAAGGCATCGTCAGCTACCTGGACCGCCCGGTGCGGACGTTGGCGAGCGACGGCGGCGAGGTGATCTTCGATGGGATCCAGACCGATGCCGCGATCAACTACGGCAACTCGGGCGGCGCCCTGGTCGACACGACCGGTTCCTTGATCGGGATCAACACGTCGATGCGGGCCGCCCCGGGAACCGGCGAGGGCGAAGGCGGCTCGATCGGTCTCGGGTTCGCGATCCCGGTGGACGAGGCCCGACGGATCGCCGAGGAGCTGATCCGCAGCGGCGAGATCCATCACCCCGATCTCGGGGTCAACTCGACCAGCGTGATCACCGACCAGATCAGCGGCGCCCAGGTGGTCAACGTGCGGGCGGACAGCTCTGCGGCGCAGGCGGGACTCGGTGAGGGGGACATCATCATCCGAGTCGGTGACCAGCAGATCTACGGCGCCGACGAGCTTGCTGCGGCGGTCCGCAACCAACAGATCGGTGCCGAGGTCGAGTTGGAGGTCGTCCGGGGCGACGAGATCCTGGTCATTCCGGTGACCCTGCAGTCGGACGAGGACAGCTAGCGATGGGTGGACTCTCGGTTCCAACCGGATTTGCGGTTAGGCTGTCGGCGATGTCCGAGGGGGTGGCGAGTGTTCGACAGCGTCGGCTGGGGTGAACTGATCGTCCTGCTCATCGTGGGGTTGTTCATCGTCGGTCCCGAGCGGCTGCCTGCTGCGGCCGCATCGTTCGGCCGGACGATTCGCAAGGTCCGGGACTATGCGACCGGCGCCCGGCAGCAGCTCCGTGACGAGATCGGCCCGGAGTTCGATGAGCTGCGTAAACCACTGGAGGATCTCCGTGGGCTGCGCAACATGAACCCGCGCAGCATGGTCACCAACCAGGCCCGCAAGTTCTTCGATGAGGACCCGGCCAGCGGTACGACGGGCTCGGCGGCGACGAGTAAGCCGCCGACGGCGGCACCGCGTCCAGTGGAGCCTGCCTTGAAGCCGGGTGAGCGGCCGCCGATCGATCCGGACGCCACCTGATCGGCCGACCCGCCGCACCTCCGCGACGGAACGCCTCGACGCTCGGGGATGCCGCCATCGACCAGCACCCCCGAGCGGAGTGGTTCAGCGTTTGACCGGCGTGACCGACAGCATCTGGCCCGCCAGGCCCCTGGCGCGCACGGTGAGCCGCTTGGCGATGTCGGAGAGCACGACCGAGGCCGGGGCCGTCGGCTCCGCGATCACCAGTGGGGTGCCTGCATCGCCCTGCTCACGCAGCCGCTGGTCCAGCGGAACCTGACCGAGCAACGGCACCTCGGCGCCCACCGAGCGGCTCAGCGAATCGGCGACGATCTTGCCGCCACCGGAGCCGAAGACGTCCAACCGCGTTCCGTCGGGCATGTCCATCCACGACATGTTCTCCACCACGCCCGCCACCCGCTGCCGGGTCTGCAGTGCGATCGCGCCCGCCCGCTCGGCGACCTCGGCGGCGGCCTGCTGCGGGGTGGTGACCACGAGCAGTTCCGCGTTGGGCACCAGCTGGGCGACCGAGATGGCGACGTCGCCGGTACCGGGCGGGAGGTCGAGCAGCAGGACGTCCAGGTCGCCCCAGAAGACATCCGAGAGGAACTGCTGGAGCGCCCGATGCAGCATCGGTCCCCGCCACACCACGGGTGCGTTGCCGGGGGTGAACATGCCGATGGAGATGAGCTTCACGCCATGGGACTGCGGCGGCATGATCATCGACTCGACCTTGGTGGGCTTGCCGCCCGCGCCGAGCATCCGGGGGATCGAGTGGCCGTAGATGTCGGCATCGACCACGCCCACCGAGAGCCCGCGTTCGGCCATCGCCACGGCGAGGTTCACGGTCACACTGGACTTGCCGACGCCACCCTTACCGGAGGCCACGCAGTAGACACGGGTCAGCGACCCCGGCTCGGCGAAGGGGATGCGGGGTTCGCCCGCATCGCCACGCAGGCTGCGCCGCAGCTCGGTGCGCTGCTCGTCGTTCATGACGTCGAGTTCCACGAGCACCTCGCGGACGCCCGGTAGGGCGCTCACGGCTGTGGTGACGTCCTTGGTGATTCGATCCCGCATGGGACATCCCGCGACGGTCAGGTAGATCGCCACGGTGACGACGCCGTCGTCGGCGATGGCGACGTCCTTCACCATCCCCAACTCGGTGATGGGCCGGTGGATCTCCGGATCGTTGACCCGGGCCAGTGCCTCCTGTACCGATGCCGCCGAGGGTGTTGTGTCTGCGGGCTGAACTGTGGTCACGCTTGAGCACCGACCTTCCGGTACGGGATTGACTCTGCGCCCCATGCTACGGGCTGGTCGGAAGCGGTCTCGCCACCCTCGTGCCGGTCGGTGCCCATACCGGCCGCATCCTGCGCGAGGCAGTGTCGGTCGAGTCGGACGACGATCTTTCTGTCCAATTTCGTGCACTCGGGCGGACGCGGTGAGTAACATCGACTTCTGTGGCGGATACCGATCTTGCCCGATTACCAACCGACGGAGAGATGACGGCTTGGCGCTCGTTCCTGCGGGCTCACGCCAGAGTCACCCGTTCGTTGGAAGCGGATTTGATAGCGGAACAACGACTGTCGCTGGCCGCATACGACGTACTACTCCAATTGGCGGAGTCCGTCGATTACCGGCTTCGGATGACGGAGTTGGCAGATGCTGTATTGCTTTCGCGATCCGGCGTCACCAGGCTCGTTGACCGGCTGGAACGTGCTGGACTGGTTCGTCGGAGTCGCGTCGATACGGATGGAAGGGGAGTAATGGCGGTACTCACGCCGCATGGTCTGGAAAGGCTGCGGGAGGCGACCGAAACTCATCTGACCGGAGTCGTCCGGTATTTCAGCTCCCAGTTGGCCGAGTATCAGTTAGACGTCCTCGGGGAAACCTGTGCGAAATTAGCGGACGGAAAAATTCCAACACCAAGTGGCGGCGTCGACACCTGAATGGCCGCTGCCGTTGGTAGCGCTGGGTAACCACTGGTGCCTTCGGCTTTGGATCCTGCCCACCGCGGTGTCTCCTGCCCTGCCGCCCACCGGGTGCTGTCCTGCCCGGGGTTCTCGGATGGGGACCTTCGATGCGCTCGACCGAGCCCGCGCCGCGCCCGCCGCGCCGTGGTCCTGGAGCGCCTCATAGCATCGCCGGGGACGGATCCTGCCTGATCGAGCGGAGTTCACCGTGGTCCAGCGTCTGCGTCCCCGCCGTTCCTGCCTGGCGGTCCCGGGGTCCAGCCAGAAGATGATCGACAAGGCCAGGGGCCTGCCCGTCGACGAGTTCTTCCTGGATCTGGAGGATGCCTGCGCCCCGCCAGCCAAACCGCAGGCGCGCCGCAACGCCGTGGCCGCGCTCAACGAGGGCGGCTGGGACGGCCGAACTAGAGTCGTGCGGATCAACGACCTCGGGACCGAATGGGCCTACCGGGACGTCATCGAGGTCGTCGAAGGCGCCGGTGCCCAACTGGACTGCCTGTTGCTGCCCAAGGCCGAATCCGCCGAGCAGGTCAGATGGCTGGATGTCCTGCTGACCCAGATCGAGCAGGCCAACGGACTCGAGGTGGGGCGCATCGGCATCGAAGCGCAGATCGAGAGCGCGCGAGGGCTCGTCGCCGCCGACGAACTGGCCTGCTCGTCTCCCCGGCTGGAGGCGTTGGTCTTCGGCCCGGCCGACTTCATGGCGTCCATCAACATGCGCAGCCTCGTGGTGGGCGAGCAGCCGCCGGGCTACGACCGGGGGGACGCCTACCACTATGTATTGATGCGGCTGCTGGTGGCGGCCAGATCGGCGGGCATCCAGGCGATCGACGGTCCCTACCTGCAGATCCGCGACGTCGACGGACTTCGCCGGGTCGCATCGAGTTCCGCGGCGCTGGGCTTCGACGGGAAATGGGTGCTGCACCCCGGCCAGATCGACGCCGTCAACGAGGTGTTCGCACCGAGCCAGGCCGACTACTCCCACGCCGAGAACATCCTCGACGCCTACGAATGGCACACGTCCGTCGAGGGCGGCGCTCGCGGTGCCGTGATGCTCGGTTCGGAGATGATCGACGAGGCTTCCAGGAAGATGGCCCTGGTGATCGCAGCCAAGGGCCGGGCGGCCGGTCTGTCCAGAACGGACGTCTGGCGTCCCGAGTCCTGATCGTCGGGACTCCACCCCCGAGGGATTCGACTCGTCGGACAACCCGGTCGGGTCATCACCGATGATCTGGAAGAGGGACGACGCGCCATGGAGTGGTCGAGCAGGTAGACAGGATGGATCATGGCTGTGTCTGATTCGTCTTTTTGCCAGGGGCGGAACCCTCAGGCGTGCCGATCGTTGGCAGGATGCAGGTTCTTCATTCGCGGAGGGGAGTAACGGTGACAAGTCCGTTCGGCGGTACCGGTGGCGGAGCCCCGGGAGCGCCAAGATTGCCAACGCCTCCCACCGGGTGGCCCATCGGGTCCTATGCCACCTACGAGGAGGCGCAGCGGGCGGTGGATCACCTCGCCGATGGCGACTTCCCCGTCCAGGAGGTCACCATCGTCGGTGTCGACCTGATGCTGGTGGAGCGGGTGACCGGCAAGCTGTCCTGGGGCAAGGTCATCGGCGGCGGGGCTGCCTCGGGTGCCTGGTTCGGTCTCTTCGTCGGTGTTCTGCTGAGCCTGTTCAGCAGCCCGGAGGGTTTCGTGATCGGCCCGATCCTGGTCGGTCTTGCCACCGGTGTGCTGTTCGGCATCCTCTTCGCCGCAGCCACCTACGCCTCGTCCAGGGGCAGGCGTGACTTCGTCTCGGCCAGCCAGCTGGTCGCCGGTCGGTATGACGTGTTGTGCCAACCGAGGCATGCCGAGAAGGGCCGCGACATCCTCGCCCGCCTCGCGATGGGGCCACGACACACCTCTTCCTGACTCGCCGCTCCCTTTCCCACCGCGCCGGTTTGGTAACAGGCTGGCGGCAGCCCCGGGCAAACCACGTATGAGTGGTTGCCACCGGTGATCGTCCGGCCTAGGTTCTACCCATCGTTCCCGAGGTGTGGGTTCTTTCACACCTCGTTCCCGGCTCACCCCAACGGGTGAACTTCGGGATGGGCACAGTGAGGTGCCGGCCGTGCGTGGTGGTCCGGGTCGTCGACGACCGCCCGGGCCGACCTGGCGTCGGTGCGGCGGGAAGGAAACTGGGATGAGCGGTCCCGAAGCTCGGCCGCGACCACGAAAGGCCCCCGGACGGGGAGCGGCGGTATGCGCCGCAGCTCTGCTCGTCGCACCACTGGCAGGATGCGCCACCGGTGCCGACGACGGAACCACCATCAACCTGTACTACGCGCCGGAGCAGAACTTCCAGCAAGTCGTCGACAACTGCAATGCGGCTGCCGACGGGCGCTATCGCATCGTCTACCACCAACTGCCCCGGGGCGCCGATGATCAGCGCACCCAGATGGCCCGACGGTTGGCTGCCCAGGACACCAGCATGGACATCCTGGGCTTGGACATCACCTGGACCCAGGAGTTCGCGGGCGCGCGTTGGATTCTGGAGTGGACGGGGGAGAACCTCGCCGAGGTCGAGGACGGCACTCTGGAGGGGCCGTTGGACTCCGCGAGGTTTGAGGACGGCGTGTATGCCGCGCCGAAGAACACCAATGTCCAACTCCTCTGGTATCGCACCGATCTGGTCGACTCGCCGCCGGAGACCTGGGACGAGCTGATCGAGATGTCGACCGAGCTGCGGGACGCGGGCGAGACCTACCAGGTCAACGCCACCGGGGCGCAGTACGAGGGCTTGGTCGCGATGTACAACAGCATCGTCGCCTCGGCAGGCGGCGAGATCCTCTCCGAGGACGGCCAGCGCGCCGTGTTCGACGACGGGGCCGTCCGGGGCCTGGAGATCCTGCGGGACTTCGCCACCTCGGGCGTCACCGACCCCTCCTTCACCAATGCGATGGAGGACGAGGCACGGCTGGCCTTCCAGTCGGGTAACGGTGCCTTCCAGCTCAACTGGCCCTTCGTCTACCCCGCGATGCAGGCCGATGCGCCCGAACTGGCGGAGAACGTCGGCTGGGCCCGCTATCCGGGTGTCGAACCGGGGGTGCCGTCGCGGGTCTCGATCGGCGGCTACAACCTGGGGATCAGCCGGTACAGCGAGCACCCGGACGAGGCCTTCGAGGCGGCGCTCTGCCTGCGTAATGCCGAGAACCAGAAGTTCTCCGCGATCAACGACGGCGTGCCGCCCACCATCGAGAGCGTGTACTCCGAGTCGGAGATGGCCGAGGCGTATCCGATGCGCGACGTCATCCTCGAAGAACTACAGGACGCCGCGAACCGGCCGCTGACCCCGGCGTATCAGAGCGTCTCCACGGTGTTGGCGGCCACGTTGTCGCCGCCGGGGCAGATCGATCCGGAGGCCACGGCCGAGGCACTGCGACTGTCCGTTCAGGACGCACTGGAGTCGAAGGGGGTCCTGCCGTGAGCGAGGAGACCACCACAACATCGACGGCCGCCGAGGCGACGACCCCGAAGCGTCGGGGTCGGGCACCGCTGTCCGAGGGGCGCCGGGCCGAGCGCAGGTTAGGCTGGCTGCTCTGCGCGCCCGCCGCGTTGATCATGGTGTTGGTGACGGCTTGGCCGATCATCTACTCGGTCTGGCTGTCGCTGCAGCGATTCGACCTCAAGTTCCCGGACGAACGCCAGTTCATCTGGTTCGAGAACTACGTCACGGTGCTGACCAACGGGTACTGGTGGAGCGCCTTCGGAGTGACCGCGCTGATCACCCTGGTCTCGGTGGCGATCGAGCTGGTGCTGGGCATGGCCTTGGCCCTGGTCATGCATCGGACCATCGTCGGTCGCGGGTTGGTTCGCACCTCCGCGTTGGTTCCCTACGGCGTCGTGACCGTCGTGGCCGCCTTCTCCTGGCGGTACGCCTGGACCCCGGAGACCGGCTATCTGGCCAACCTCTTCGGTGAGGGCGCTCCGCTGACCGAGCAGGCCAGCGCGCTGGGCATCATCATCCTGGCCGAGGTGTGGAAGACCACGCCGTTCATGGCGTTGTTGCTGATGGCGGGCTTGGCGCTGGTGCCGAACGACCTCATCAAGGCGGCCGCGATCGATGGCGCCGGCGGTTGGCAGCGGTTCACCAAGGTGATCATCCCGGTGATGAAGCCCGCCATCCTGGTGGCGCTGTTGTTCCGCACCCTCGATGCCTTCCGGGTCTTCGACAACATCTACGTGCTGACCTCGGGAGCGCAGGACACCTCGTCGGTCTCGATGCTCGCGCAGACCAACCTGATCAAGGGGTTGAACCTCGGTATCGGCTCGACGATGTCGGTGTTGATCTTCATTGCGGTGGCGATCATCGCGTTCATCTTCATCAAGTTGTTCGGTACCTCGGCGCCGGGCAGCGATAACGAGGGGAGGCGCTGATGGCCGCCTTCGGTGCGACCGGGACCACCAAGCGCAAGGTCGGCTGGGGTCTCATCAACGCGGTCGTCGTGGTGTACGCGCTGGTGCCGATGCTGTGGATCGTGTCGCTGTCCTTCAAGACCCCCGGCACGATCAACGACGGGAACTTCATCCCCGCCGAATGGACGCTGGAGAACTACCAGTCCATCTTCAGCACCGACCAGTTCACCCGGGCGCTGTTCAACTCGATCGGCATCGCGCTCATCGCGACGCTGATCGCCGTGGTGTTCGGCACCATGGCCGCCTATGCGATCGCCCGCCTGCAGTTCCCCGGCAAGCGGCTGTTGGTGGGGGTGTCGCTGCTCATCGCGATGTTCCCGCAGATCTCGCTGGTCTCGCCGCTGTTCGAGATCGAACGCGCGCTCGGCCTGTTCGACACCTGGTTGGGACTGGTCCTGCCCTACATCACCTTCTCGTTGCCGCTGGCGATCTACACGCTGTCGGCCTTCTTCCGAGAGATCCCCTGGGAGCTGGAGAAGGCGGCGAAGATGGACGGTGCCACGCCCGCGCAGGCCTTCCGTCGGGTCATCGCCCCGCTGGCCGCTCCCGGTGTCTTCACCACCGCGATCCTGGTGTTCATCTTCTGCTGGAACGACTTCCTGTTCGCCCTGACGCTCACCTCGACGGAGGCGTCCAGGACCGTGCCGGTGGCGCTGTCGTTCTTCACCGGTGACTCGCAGTTCGAGGATCCGACCGGATCGATCTCCGCGGCGGCCGTGGTGATCACGATCCCGATCATTCTGTTCGTGTTGTTCTTCCAACGCCGCATCGTCGCCGGGCTGACCTCCGGCGCCGTGAAGGGATGAGGTGACCAGTGGCTGAGATAGTCCTGGACAAGGTGACCAAGCAATATCCTGACGGCGCTGTCGCGGTGCAGGACGTGGACATCGAGATCGCCGACGGCGAGTTCGTCATCCTGGTCGGCCCGTCGGGCTGCGGGAAGTCCACCACGCTGAACATGATCGCGGGCCTGGAGGACATCACCTCGGGTGAGCTGCGGATCGGCGGGGAACGGGTCAACGACCGGGCGCCCAAGGACCGGGACATCGCGATGGTGTTCCAGTCCTACGCGCTCTACCCGCACATGACGGTGCGGGAGAACATGGCCTTCCCGCTTCGGCTGGCCAAGGTCGACGACGCCACGGTCGACGCCAAGGTGGCCGAGGCAGCCAAGACGCTGGATCTCACCCAACATCTGGAGCGCAAGCCCGCGAACCTGTCCGGTGGGCAGCGGCAGCGGGTGGCGATGGGTCGGGCGATCGTCCGTAATCCCAAGGCCTTCCTGATGGACGAGCCGCTGTCCAACCTGGACGCCAAGCTGCGGGTGCAGATGCGGACCTCGGTGTCCAAACTGCAGAAGAAGCTGGGCACCACGATGGTCTACGTCACCCACGATCAGACCGAGGCGATGACCCTCGGCGATCGGGTGGTGGTGATGCGCGGCGGTGCGGTGCAGCAGATCGGCTCGCCGCAGTTCCTCTACGACCATCCGGCGAACCTGTTCGTCGCGGGATTCATCGGCTCGCCCGCGATGAACTTCCTGACGGGTGAGATCGCCGACGACACCCTGCGCACGCCGTTGGGTTCGGTGCGCATCACCGACCGGATCCGTCGGCTGCTGGAGCAGTCGAAGGCGCCACGCGAGGTGATCCTCGGGGTCCGACCGGAGCATTTCGAGGATGCCTCGCACGTGGATGAATCGCTGCGCGGCCAGGGCGGCCTGTTCACCGCCGAGGTCGACGTGGTCGAGTCGATGGGCTCGGACAAGTACGTCTACCTGGCGGTCGAGGAGCGGGCGAGTTCCGCGGAGCTGGACGAGTTGGCCGCCGACGCGGGCACCTCGGACGTCCCCTCCTCGGACGGGCACCTGGTGACCCGACTCGCCGCGACCTCGGCGGCCAGGGAGGGCGCCAACCACGAGGTCTGGTTCGACGCCGACAAGATCCAGCTGTTCGACCCGGCCGACGGGCGGAATCTGACCCGGGAGGCCTGAGCAGTAACTCGGCCCCGGCTGAGACGGTGATGGGGCGTCGCTCACGTATGAACGACGCCCCATTTTCCCCGTTATCCGGCCGAGGCCACCCTCAAAAGCTCGGCCCCGGCCCCGTGGCTCATTCGCCGAACCAGCCACCCTCGGGCTCGGGCTGCAGGATCAGTCCCTCGGCGAAGCGGATCATGTTCTCCTCGGAGCCGAGTTCGGGGTCCGCCTCGGTGTATCCGTCGCCGCCGTCGAGCCGGGCGTATAGCCAACGGCCATCTGGTAGCTCCACCTTCAACCGAGCGTTCATATAGGCCTCGCCCCCATCAAAGCCGGCCCAGAACGTCCCCTCGTGCCCGCCGACCTGGACCGGCACGCCCTCGCCGTACTCGATGTCCTGCGATGGGGCGGGCAGGAACTCGCCGGTCAGCCATACTTCGTCGGCTGGATCGTCCGCAGGCCGGCGGACCGAGATACGCGCGCCCCAGTCCGCGCTGCTCTCAAACACCAGAGTGCTCGCGAGTTCCATCGTCGGGGGAACCCACTGCGCTTCGACTGCGGGCTGCAGGAGCGTTTCGCCGTCCGGCCGGACCGACTCGGCAACGCGATAGGCGATTTCCTCGATGTCGGCTCCGGGGATCTCGGCGACCGCTACGTGCAAGACCGTCTCGTCGTCGGGCATCCACATCAACCGGAAGTCATACGTACTCATTTCCCCGTATGACGGATGTCCGTTGATGGGGCGCTCATCGGTGAGAATGTCCGCCACATCCCAGGCGGGTGCGGTCGGTTCGTGCACCGTCAACCTGATCCGGTTCTGTCGCATCCAGCTCGGATCCTGATCCCCGAGTTCTTCCACGGGTGCCCAATACCTGTATTGCGGGTTCGGGCGGTTGAACTCGGCCGACCGGGCGATCTCGGTAAAGCCATCGGGAATCCAATCCGCCGTGTACCGCATCGTGATTCCCGACGGTTCCGGTTCCTCGACGGAACTGGTCTCCGTCGGAACCACCGCAGGCTGCGGCGTGGAATCGCCCGGCAGCGTACGCAGCAGGGTCGGAACCGCCATCGCCCCCAGCACGGCGACCACGGCGAGTCCGGTCAGGGCATTTCGCTGGCGCCGTCGCGCCTGAAGCTTCGGTAGCCGCGTGACCATGTCGCCGGGTGGTGGTGCCGCCTCCGCCTGCCGTGCCAGTGCGGACTGGATCAGTTCCTCGGTCTGTGAGGTGTCCATGTCGCTCACCACTCCTTACCCAGCGAGCCGGCTGAAACGATGTCCTTCGAACGGGTTTCGCCGCGCAATGTCGAGAGCGCACGAGAGATATTGCTGCGCGCCGTTCCCTCCGAGCAGCGCATGATCGAGGCGATCTCCGCATGGGGTAGTCCCTCGTAGTACCGAAGGACCAGTGCCGCTCGTTGTCTCGGCGGCAGCGAGGCGATCCGAGTCAACATCGCATCGCGCTCGTCATAGGCCGAGATCGGGTCCTGGCCCGCTCCGGCGAGTCCGCCGAGCGTTTCCGGCGGGACACTCACATCTCTCGTGGTGCGTCTGCGGCGCCAGGAGAGGTATTCGTTGGTCACCATCCGACGCACGTAATGCAGTGGCGAGTCCAGGTTCTCGATCCGCCGCCATCGTCCTTGGGCGCGGAGTAAGACCTCCTGAACGATGTCCTGCGCTAGATGTGGATCGCAGGACAGCACCGTTGCGTAACGCAGCAGATCACCGAGTCGGGTGGTGACGAAGTCGTCGAACGTCACATGCCTGCCTTCCTGTTCCGGTCGCTCCTCACACGCAGCAGGGCGCCGGAATGTTGAACGGAAAGCCGGAGAGAATCTTGGCGATCGGGTGCGTTCGTGCTCTTAGCGGTAACGACGGCCGACCACCCGCAGCGTTGCCCCTGATCAGCCGGGGCGTGTGACGGCGGTGGTTGGGGTGCGGCTAGTCGACTAATTCCAGCTGGGGACACCGTCGACGGCGATTAACACCGTGACGACGGCGATCCACAGCAGGATGCCCGTCAGAGCCCAGAATCGTAGGTTTCCGATGAGACGGATCACCGTGTCACCGTCCTTTCTCGTGTGATCTCGGATCGCGCGCGGCGGCTAGAGCCAGCCGTTGCGGCGGAAGGTGCGATAGAGGGTGAGACAGCTGCCCAGGATGACCAGCAGCACAACGGGATAGCTGTACTGGTAGTGCAGTTCCGGGATGTAGTCGAAGTTCATCCCGTAAATGCCCGCGACCATGGTGGGCACCGAGATGATCGCCGCCCACGAGGTGATCTTGCGCATGTCGCTGCTCTGCCGAAGCGTGATCTTGGCCAGCGCGGCGTCCACCAGGGTCGTCAACAGTTCGTCGAACCCGGCGACCTGCTCGGAGACCTTCGTCAGGTGGTCCTCGACGTCGCGGAAATACGACCGGACCTTCTCCGGCACCACGGCGCTGTAGCCGTCGGCCAGCCTGCGCAACGGGGTGCCCAACGGTTTGACCGCTCTGCGCAGTTCGAGGACCTCACGCTTGAGCAGATAGATCTGTTCGGCGTCCACCGTGGTCTTCGGAGCGAAGACCCGCGCCTCCATCTCGTCGATCGCGGTCTCCAACACCGCGCCCACGGCGAGATAGCTGTCGACGACCTGATCGGCGATGGCGTGCAGCACGACCGCGGGCCCCAACGCGAGGTGCTCCGGATCGGCTTCGAGCTGTCGTCGGACACCGGCCAGGCCGGAGTGGTTGCCGTGCCGAACCGTGAGGACGAAATCACGGCCGAGGAAGACCATCATCTCGCCGCTCTCCACGACCTCACCGGTCTGCCGCGGGTCCGCTTCTGCGAGGTAGCGGATGGTCTTGAGCACCATGAACAGGGTGTCGCCATAGCGTTCGAGCTTGGGGCGCTGGTGCGCGTGCACCGCGTCCTCGACCGCCAACTCGTGCAGATCGAAGGTCTCGGCGATGCCCTTGATGTCGTTCTCGGTCGGCTCGTGCAGCCCGATCCAGACGAAGCCGGTGCCGCGCCTGCGGACCTCGGCGAGGGCCTCGCCGTGCGTCCGATGCCCTGGCAGCCTGCCGCCGTCCACGTAGACCGCGCAGTCGACGACGGAGTTGACCTCGCTGCGTTCCGCCTGCGCAGGCCTCGATGCAGGTGAGCGTGTTGAACGATTGCGGAGAATCCGCGAAGGGAGAACTGCCATGACGACCTCCTGAGGCAGCAGGGGAGGAGCCTGTCAACTGCTCGTGATCGAGCGGTGTAACTCAGGCGCCCCTGCCGACTCCGGCGAGATCAGCCGTGCTGACCGGCCCGCGAGGACAGGGACGTGGGCGTACTGCATGGCAACGGACTATCAGCGCTACTCAACGATTCCCCACCTCCTCTGCTCAGTCCGTCCGAAAGACGGAAGATCTGCGTCAGTCGCGTGCCCAGCTTACGCGGCTGCCGGGCAGACTGGGACCACCCGGTAGGCGAGGCCCATCCGCTGGTGGGGGTCGACCGGAGTCACCGCCCGTCGTTCGGGCCCGGCAGAGGAGACGTATGCACGGCACGGAACTGGAACTCGTCCGAAACCGACTCCGGGACTTCGCCGAGTCGGACCAGACCGCAGCCTCGCCGCTCTATCGACATCTGGCGGCGCACTCCGCCACCGACCCCGAGGTCTCCAGCCTGTTGGCCCAGGCCCCGCCCAACACCGCGACGCCCGCCCTGCTGCTCGCGGTGGCCCACCGGCTACTGCAGGCCGAGCCCTGGCTGACGCTCTCCAATTACTATCCGACGCTCGGCGGGACCTTCGGGGTGGACCGGCAGACCTGGGGACTGTTCCGCGACTTCCTCCTGGAGCGCTCGGCCTCGGCGGTCCGATTGCTCACGACCCGCTCGGTCTGCGACGAGGAGGTCGGGCGGGCCGCGCTGTTCTATCCGGCGTTGACCATGATCGCCAAACAGGCCCGTAGCCCGCTGGGCCTGCTCGCCGCGGGCTCCAGCGTCGGACTGCTGCTGAATCCGCATCGGTACGGCTATCGCTATCAGGGCGCAGGCGTCGGCGAGATCGCCGCCGGACCGAAGAAGACGTCCCTGGTACTCAGCACGGCGCTGCGGGCGGCCGAGGGCGTTGCGCTGCCACCGCTGTCGGCGAAGCTGGCGATCGGAAGTCGGGTCGCACTCGACCGAGTGACTGTGGACCTGACCGACTCCGACGACGTCGCCTGGTTGGAAGCCTGCGTCTGGGCCGATCAACCCGATCGATTGCGGCGTTTGGAACTCGCTGTGTCCATTCAGCGCAAAGAGCCACCTGAACTAGTGATCGGCGACCCGATCGAAGGATTGGCCGCCGCAGCGGCTCATATCCCCGACGAGACGCCGCTGGTGGTCATCCAGGGCCGGAGCCTAGCGGGGGAGGGCGAGGAGAGACTGGCCGCCTACGCGCGTCAGCTCAGCTCGTTGGCCGCAGATCGTCCGCTGTGGTGGGTCGGTGTCGAGCCGGGCATCGAGACGTTCAGGTCGATCGTGCCCGCAGCGGCCTTCGATGCTCCCGGTGCGGCCGACCCAGCGGATGGGGACCACCTGCTCGGCATGGTGCGGTGGCGAGAGCGGAGTACGGCCGGAGTGAAGCCGCTGGTGCCCGAAGCCACCATCCTCGCGCGGACGGATGCACACGGTCGGCGGATGGATTGGGGGGTTCTATAGCGGAAAGTGACCAAATCCGGAGTTCGTTCAACCACAAACTTGATTGAGTTAATCTGATCGGACCATGGTCGACACCAGGTTGTCTCCGAGGGTGAAGAAGGACCGGTCCGGTCGCTGGACGTAGTGTGGCGAAGATCGCATTACCGGATTCTCGGCGTGGGCAACAGGGGCTCTGCCTGGTCATTTGCGCAAGTAATCGGACATTGTGGACGAATCGCGCATCATCCGCCGTCGGCGTGGCGCGGCGGCCTCGTTCGGCGCCTCGGCGACGGTGGTGAAATCCGCGTTCGGCCTGCTCTCGGACCGATTCCAGTCGACCGATCAAGATCACTTAGTGCTACAACCGGGCGATCGACCGATTGGGTGAGTGCGATGCAGCCAGCGATCTCAACGACCCATGTTGACCGGCGGTGGATCACCCGTGTGACAGATCGTCCGTATAGTTCACCCGGATCGCCCATTGGCACGGAGCGTAATCAGGTTCAGGCTGGTGTGCGAATTCCCGACCCAAGCGCGGGACATGTCTGCCGGCGGGCGGCAGAGTGCGGTACAACGGATCAGCAGGCGCCTGCAGTGGTGCAGCTAGCAGACGGGGATGGTCGTCGTGAACCTCAAGAAGATCCTCATGTTCGCTGGGATCGCTTTGCTCCTCTTTTTCCTGATCAGCCGACCCGACGAGTCCGCCAACATGGTCCTAGGCATCCTCGCCACGCTCCAAGGCGCAGCCGAGTCGATCATCACGTTCGTTCAGAATCTGTTCTGAGCAAGTCGAAGCACCGGCTCCGTCGAGCCGGTGCTGACTTGGAGCGAGGAGTCGTTGCACTGTGCTTGCACCCAGAGATCCAGACGAGTATCTGCTCGAAAGCGAGCGGCGCGTCATCAGAGTGCGCAGGCACTGGGCGAGCATGCTGTGGGACATCTTCGAAGCCACGGCACTGCTCGTCGGTTTAATGCTGATCTCCAGCCTGATGCCCGAGGGATCTGCTCTCGTGCAGAACATCCTCTGGTACGCCGGGCTGGTAGTGGTCCTCAGATTCTCCTACTACGTGATCGAGTGGTGGGTCGAGCGGATCGTGGTGACCGACAAGCGCTTCATGCTGACCACGGGGGTCTTCGAGACCAACGTGGCGATGATGCCGGTCACCAAGGTCACCGACCTCACCTTTCGCCGCACCCTGATGGGGCGGTTCTTCGGGTACGGCACGTTGGTGATCGAGTCGGCCGGTCAGATCCAGGCCTTGAACAAGGTCGATTACTGCCCGAACCCGGAGGAGATCAACGATGCGATCTCCGAACTCGTCTTCGGCGACAAGAAGGCCCAGACCGAACGCTTCTCGATGATGAAGGCCCGTCGGGCGGCACTGGGTCGTCGTCGGGTCGGTGCTCGGCGGTGACTTCGACCGAAGCACCGTGTCTCCAACGCATCTGAACGACACTGTCGTGGTGCGCATCGACCTGCATACCCATTCGAACGCCTCAGACGGCAGCGACACCCCGGAGGAACTGGTTCTGGCGGCAGCCCGAGCCGGCCTCGACGTGGTGGCGTTGACCGACCACGACACGACTGCGGGTTGGGAGCGAGCCGCTGCCGCCCTGCCGCCAGGGTTGCGGCTCGTTCCCGGCGCGGAACTGTCGTGCGGTGCGCTCGACGAGACGGGTAGGCCGGTCACGGTGCACCTGCTGGCCTACCTGTTCGATCCGGCAGCGCCCGAGATCATCGCCGAACAGAGTCGATTGCGGGCCGAACGTCGGAGCCGGCTGCGGCTGATGGCGGAGATGATGGTCGAACAGGGCCACCCCATCGATGTGGATGAGCTCTTCGACGCCCTACCGCCGGACGCCCCCGCAGGCAGGCCGCACCTGGCCAGAGCGTTGATGCGTGCCGGGGTGGTAAGCAGCGTCAACGAGGCGTTCGATCGTTTCCTCGGCACCGGCGGCCGGTACCACCTGCCGCGTGCCGATACCCCGGTCCGCACCGCGGTCGAGATGATCCGCCGCGCAGGCGGCGCGACGGTGTTGGCCCACCCCTTCGCCAGAAGTCGTGGACCGGTCGTGCACGCCGACACCATCGTCGAACTCGCAGGCGAAGGCCTCGCGGGCATCGAGGTCGACCATCCCGACCACGACCCGGCGACACGGCTGGAGCTGCGCGAACTCGCGACCGAACTGGACTTGGTGATCACCGGATCGAGTGATTACCACGGGACGAACAAGACGTTGCACATCGGCCAGGAGACCACCGACCCGGAACAGTTCGATCGCTTGATCGGGCAGACCAGCGGCAGCATGGTGCGGATCGGCCTCGAACGGTGATCGAGTCGTCGGCCTAGGTCGCCGATTGGTCACGGTCCCGCCCACAGCCCGCTTGATCCGGCTGGCTACGGTATCGGGGTGCAGTTGGGCCTGGAGGGAATGCCGAGCAGGCTGGTACGGGTCACTCCGGCCAGGTTGGCCCGCTGGGCGGACTGTCCTCGCCGTTATCGACTGACCTATCTGGATCGTCCCTCGCCCCCGCGTGGTGGTGCCTGGGCACACAGCACGCTCGGCGCCGTCGTGCACAACGCGCTGCGAGAGCTCTTCATGCTGCCCGGCACCGAGCGGACGCCCGCTCGGGCCGAGGCGGCGGTTCGCACGCATTGGAAGAGCGACGGCTTCCGCGATGCCCAGCAGGCTGCCGAGTACCGCGAGCGGGCCCAGAACTGGGTCGCCGACTACGTCGAGAGCACCGATCCGGAGCTCGAACCCATCGGGGTGGAGCGCTGGGTCTCGGCCCCCACCGAGACGACCATCGTCGAGGGCCGAGTCGATCGCATCGACGACCGTGCGGGCGAACTGGTGGTGGTCGACTACAAGACCGGCAGGCACGGGATCTCGCTGGCCGATGCCAAGGACTCGCCTGCGCTGGCCCTGTACGCGTTGGCGGTCGGGCGCAACCTCCGCAAGGCGTGCCGCCGGGTGGAGTTGCACCACCTGCCCACCGGAACGGTGCAGGCCTGGGAGCATGACGAGTCCTCGATGGCCGAACACCTCGCGGCGGCCTCGGCGGCCGCGCAGGACATGCAGGCCGCCACGGACGAACTGAGCACCGCCAAGGCCAAGGACGCGGACCGGTTGTTCCCGACCCGCGCCGGGCGGCGGTGCTCGTGGTGTGAATTCCGATCGAGTTGTGCCGATGGCAGAGCGGCGGCACCCAGCATCGAGCCGTGGGCGCTACTCCGGCCG
Source organism: Actinoalloteichus hymeniacidonis (assembly GCF_014203365.1). Lineage (NCBI taxonomy): Bacteria > Bacillati > Actinomycetota > Actinomycetes > Pseudonocardiales > Pseudonocardiaceae > Actinoalloteichus > Actinoalloteichus hymeniacidonis. The sequence goes on along the minus strand of NZ_JACHIS010000001.1, from coordinate 5,338,186 downwards.
TGAGCGGATGATCGGACGATCATGGTGATGACAGCGGGTTCTAAGACGGTGAAGATGACCGAGCAAGCGAGCACGGCGGGCAAACTGCTGCGCGGAGTGAGTGGTGCGTTGACGGCGGGTCTCGTCGTCTTGGCGATCACCTTGGTCATCGCACAGGTGATCGCGGGCAGAGCAGGTCATCCGGGGCCCGGCATCCTGATGGTCGTGGTGCATCTGAGCGCCGCGATCGTGGCGGTGCTGCTGCAGCGTGCCTCCGACCACAGCCGTCGTGGGATCCGTTGGCAGGGACCGCTGTTGATCCTGCTACTGGGTGCGCTGCTGTTCTGGTTCGCTTGGTGGCAGTGAGGCGACCGCGCGGCGGAGGTGCGTGAGCCCGTCTCCACGAGGCTGCTCTACGCACCTCCGAACGACCCCCCGCCCGGCCGCCGGTCACGATCAGCTCACCGGGTCGATGGCCCTGGACTCGGTGGCGGCGTCGACCGCGCCGTCCGCCGACGGGAGCCAGCCTTCCCAGGCCGCCGACAGCACCCGCAGCAACGCCGAGGGATTCTCGGTGTTGGCGCTGTGCCCCGCGGACTCGATCAGTTGGAAGTCGACGTCCAGCCGCCGGGCCATCTCCCGTTGGGCCTCGACCGGCCACGCATCGTCGTCCTCCCCGCAGACGACCAAAGCGGGCGTCGCGGAGCGGGCCAGCGCCGTCGCGAGTTCGGCGACGCGATCGGGTTCGTGCCGCAGCCCATCGGCCATGCCCAGCAGACTCGCCGGTGCCGATGCCAGAAAGCGGTCTCGCAATAGCTTCCGTAGCTCGGCGGGTTGCTCGTCGGACTTGGGGGACGCGGTGTCCTGCGCTTCCCGGAGTCGCTGTGCCGCCTCGATCCCGTGTTCCAGCAGGATCGGTTCGCCCGCGTCGAGGATCTTTCGTCGGGTGCCCTCGGGCAGCTCGCCGGGGCCCGAGCTGAAGAGCACCAGTCCCGTCACCGACGCACCGGCCAGGATCGCGGCCCTGGCGACCAGCCCGCCGTAGGAGTGCCCGACGAGGATCAGCTCGCGCCCGTCCTCCCGGACCTCCTCGATGAGCTTGGCGACCACCTCGCCCAAGGGGCCGGGCAGATGATCGGTTCGGTCGGGCAGCCCGGGAGACTCGTACTGGCCGGGCAGGTCGATGGCGATCACGTCGAAGCCGGCTGCGGCCAGCGGATCGATCAGTGGCGCGAAGTCCTCTTTCGAGCCGGTGTACCCCGGGACCAGCAGCACGGTCGCTCTCGGCGTGACATCGGCTGCCGGGCGGTGTCGCAGCGCGACCAATTCGCCTGCGCCGCCGGGGAACACGACGCGTTCGGCATGGTGTGCGGAGATCTGAGAAGAGACAGGCGAACTCACAGCCCGAGTCTGCCCGATCCGCGCGGCCGGCGGGAGGGACCCGGGCGAGGGAAGCCGCCAGCCGCCGACCCGAGTGCTGCGTCGAGCCGCGAGGTTCAGCGCAAGGCCACCAGCGTGTCGCCTCGTTGTTCCAGCACCATCGGCCCGATCGAATCCATCGTGACCTCGTCGGAGTACCCGCCTCGGTCGACGGGCAGCTCGCCGAGCCAGTCGCCGCTGGTCGGATCGAGTACGGCGAGGCCATCCGGTACCGGAACGAGCAGGCTGCCCGCGAACAGCGTTCCGGAGCCCAGGGTGCCCGGCATCGTCCACTGCACGGACGCATCCTCGTTGGACAGGGCGATGGTCGAGGTGCCCGTGTACCAGAACGTCTGATGATCGGTGGTCGTCGTCAACGGAATCCGGCGTGCCTGGGCAGTCGGCTGCACCTCGCCATCGGCCAGCGGCAGCTCGCCTACCTGGGTGCCATCGGAGTCGAAGGTGATGATCCTGGGCGGGTCGACCGTGGCGATCACGGCGTGCGCGTCGGTGACCGCCACCAGCGTGGCATCCTGCTCGTCGAGCGAGACGCTGAAGACCTCTTCGGGCTCGTCATCGTCATCGGGACGGGACAACAGCACGGTCAGCCGGTCGGCGGTGTCGTCCCCGCAGCGCTCGATGACGGCCAACCTGGCATTGCCGGTGGCGAAGGAACGCTGGTCGCAATCGGTCCGAGGCTGCCGCTCCGGGTTGACCGGGGCGGGGACCTCCCCGTATTGCAGGGTGCGAACGAGATTGGAACCCCACACCTCGGTGAGGCGCTCCCCGACGGCGGCCAGATAGGTGCCATCGCCGATCAGTCGGGTGCCGACCTCGGCGTCGGTGTTGCGTTGCGGTCCGCGTTGCCCGGTATCGCCCTCCAACGAGGTGACCTCGCTGCAGTTACGCGTCTTGCGATAGACGGTGACGGCGCGGTCCCACGCCGCGCCCACCGTGCACAGCGGCAGATCGCGGCGGTAACTCCACCGCTCCGCTCCGCTGAACGGGTCGAGTCCACGGACGGTGCCCTCCGCACCGACGACTACCGAGGGGCCCGCCACCGCGGGATGGTCGGTGGCAGGACTCGGTTCGCTCCATACCTCCCCCAACGAGGGCGGCAGTGAGCTGGGTGCGGCCGGGACCACGGCCGCCTCCGACGCCGTGCGCAGGGTGGTCGCCCGCAGATCACCGGTGTGCCAGAGCGTGGCACCCACCACCACTGCGGCCACCGTGATCAGCGCGACCGCGAGTAGGTCGACCTTCGTCCGTCGTTCTGGTCGAACCATCTCCCGCTCCGGCTGTCTCGTCGAGGAGGCGGTCTTGTCCCGCGCCCGGAACCCTAGTCTGCCGGGAGCTCCGCATCTGCCTCGACGCCGGTGCCGCTCGCGGCGTCGGTCTGCCCACCGCGCCTACGCCGCCTGCGTCGCCGCGACCGTTCCGGAGAGGGGGAGTCGGGCCCGACGCTGTCCGACCGGGTCTCGACGCCGGTCTCCTTCTGCTCCTCGACCGCGACACCGCCTCGGGTGCGTCGCCGGGACCGGCTACGTCGCGGCGCGCTGCGCGGGATGTCCTCGTCGCCAGCATCGGAGCTCGTCGACTCCGTGGTGGCCTTCCGAGTGCGCGAACCGCTGCGCTTCTTGCCGCGACGCCGATCTCCGGAGCTCAGCTCCTCCACCGGCTCGGCGTTGAGCCCCTCCCTGGTCCGCTGGCCGAGGGGAAGCCTGCCGCTGACGGACTCCGGGATGTTGATGTCGGCGTAGAGGTGCTCCGAGGTGGAATAGGTCTCCACGGGGGCGGGGATGCCGAGCTTGAGGGCATCGTCGATGAGCTTCCATCGCGATTCCTCGTCCCAGTCGACCAGGGTCACCGCGACGCCCTCGCGTCCCGCCCGACCCGTTCGGCCGATCCGGTGCACGTAGGTCTTCTCGTCGTCGGGGCACTGATAGTTGATGACGTGGGTGACCCCGGCGACGTCGATGCCTCTGGCCGCCACGTCGGTGGCCACCAGGATGTCGACCTTGCCCGAGCGGAAGGCCCGTAGTGCCTGCTCGCGGGCGCCCTGGCCGAGGTCTCCGTGCACGGCGGCGGCGGCGAACCCACGCTCGCTCAACTCGTCGGAGATCTTCTGCGCGGTGCGCTTGGTCCGGGTGAAGATCATGCTCAGGCCCCGATCGGCCGCCTGCATGACCCTGGCCAGCAACTCCACCTTGTCCAGGGCGTGCGCCCGATAGACGAACTGACGGGTCCGCTCGTGGACCGCGCCCGCGTCGACCTCCTCCGCCCTGATGTGGGTGGGCTGGGTGAGGAAGGTGCGGGCCAAGGTGATGATCGGGCCGGGCATGGTGGCGGAGAACAACATCGTCTGACGCTGGTCCGGGACCATGCGCAGGATGCGCTCGATGTCGGGAAGGAAGCCGAGGTCGAGCATCTCGTCCGCCTCGTCCAGAACGAGGTTGCGGACCTTGCCCAGCACCAGGTGACCCTGTTCGGCCAGGTCGAGCAGTCTGCCCGGCGTGCCGATCACGATGTCGACGCCGGTGCGCAATGCCTGGATCTGGGGCTCGTACGGCCGACCGCCATAGACGGAGAGGGTCCGAACGCCCAGGTGCTTGCCTGCGTCGTTGATGTCGCGTGTCACCTGCAGACACAGTTCGCGGGTCGGAACCACCACGAGCGCCTGCGGGGTGCCGTCGCCCGGTAGTTCGGCCCGCTGGAGAAGCGGGATGCCGAAGCCCAGGGTCTTGCCGGTGCCGGTGCGTGCCTGCCCGATGACGTCCTCGCCCTGCAGAGCGAGGGGCAGGGTGAGCTCCTGGATGGCGAACGCACGTTCGATCCCGGCTTCGGCCAGCGCACGGACGATGTCGGGGTGCACGCCCAACTCGGCGAAGGTGGACGCCTCAGCGGGGGTCTGTGCGGCAGGCTGCAGCGGGTGGGAGGAATCCTCGCCGGACACACCCGTCTGGCTGTGGTCCAGTGCTCTCGGATCTGTGCCGTCGTTCTCGGCCTCGTTGCGCTCATTCTCGGTGCGTGTTGTCAGGGGGATCGCCTCTCTCGTACCAGCGCGCACGGCCCTGGTGAAGCCCGCTCGACCGTCGCCGACACGTCTGAATAGTCTCTTTCGTGCCTGGCGCGGGAGGGCCGAGACGACAGTGCGCGCGCCCTTTCGCGTGACGGTTGACCGCCATCGCTTGTTCCTGCAGGACGGCCCGTTGCTGCCTCTCGCGACGCCCGACCCATCCGATGGGCCGATAGCTGCGTGGCGAACTGCCTCTGCATCGCACCCCAGCCTACCTGGACATCCCATGCCGATGAAGCATCAGCCGCGCTGCGGTCTCGCAGGTGTGACGCAAGCCCTCCGATGGCTAGGGTGCAAGGCATGACCGAGGCTGATCAACAGGCGGTACCCGCGAGTTCACTGGATCCGGCGATCCCCGAGGGTGCCCTGGACCTGCTCGGTGTGATCGCCTACGGCGAGTTGTCGGCCTTCGACCGACTCGCCGAGGACTCCAGGATCGCGCCGACGCTGGAGGGACGCGCCGCACTGGCCAGCATGGCCGCCGCCGAGATCGGGCACTTTCGCACTCTCGACGCGTACCTGGCCGAGCGCGGGCACTCGCTGACGCTGGCCATGCGCCCGTTCACCGAGCCCATCGACCGCTTCCACGCCTCGACAGCACCCAAGTCCTGGCTGGAATCGCTGGTCAAGGCCTACGTCGGTGACGGCCTCGCCGCGGATTTCTACCGCGAGATCGGCAATCTGTTGGATTCACCGCTCAAGGAACTCGTGCAGGAGGCCCTCGTCGACACGGGGTTGTCGGAGTTCGCCGAGCGTGAGGTGCAGGCGGCGTGTGCGGCGGATCGAACCGTGCGGGACCGATTGACCCTCTGGGGACGGCGGTTGCTCGGTGAGGCGGTCACTCAGGCGCAGTACGTGGCTGCCGAGCGGGACGGGCTCACCGAGCTGATCATTCGCGGCAGCGGCGACCTGGCGGGGATCGGCGCGTTGTTGCGCAGGCTGCAGAACAGCCACACGAAGCGGATGGCGGCGCTGGGCTTGGGCTAGCCCGCCCGCCGACCTGTGGGTCGACACACCCCGATGTCGACGGATTGGTGCTCGACCGGCGGACCTGGGGAGATCGTCTCCCCGCGTGCCCACCGGCGGTCGGGGCAGCACGGTCGCCGGGTCCAACTGGACTAGCCTGGCTGGGAAACCCGTGTATTTCGACGACCGGAGGTCGGCGTGGAGGTAAAGATCGGCGTCGCGGACAGCTCTCGGGAGCTGGTCCTGACGAGCTCGCAGTCGCCGGATGAGGTGGAGAAGCTCATCACCGAGGCACTGGGTGACAAGCGGACCCTGCTCACCCTGTCGGACGAGAAGGGTAGGCGATACATGGTCCCGACCGAGCGCATCGCCTACGTCGAGATCGGCCCGAGCGACGCGCGACGAGTCGGCTTCGCGATCAGCGGCTGACCCAGGCACGGTGACGGCCGCGAGGCAGCAGCTTCCATGCCGCGCGGTCCTCACCGCCAGCCTCGACCGCGTTCGGACAGCGCCCCGGGGGGCTCCGCCTGTTAGGCCTCGGCCTGCTGCAGCGGGAAGCCGCCGATGCCGCGCCACGCGAGGCCCGCGATGAGCGCCACGGCATCCTCTTGGCGTAGTGCGCGGCCGTCGTTCAACCAGTAGCGGGCCGTGACCTGGCTCAATCCGGCCAGTCCGACGGCGAGCAGTCTGGCGCTCTCCTCGTCGAGCCCCGCATCGGCGGTCACGGCTCTGGTGATCGTCTCGACACATTGCGAGGTCGCGTTCTCGATGGCCTTCTCCACCGCCGGTTCGCCGCGCAGGTCCGATTCGAAGACCAAGCGGTAGGCGTGCCCCTCGCCGTTGACGAAATCGAAGTAGGCGGCCACCGCTGCGTGGACCCGCAACTTGTTGTCCGTTGTCGAGGCGATGGCCTCGTCGAGCCGGTTGACCAACTCTTCGGCCTGCGTCTCCAACAGGGCGAGGTAGAGGTCGAGCTTGCCGGGAAAGTGCTGGTAGAGGACTGGCTTACTCACTCCGGCCCGCTCGGCGATCTCGTCCATGGCCGCAGCGTGGTACCCGTTGGCGACGAATACATGCTGGGCGGCGCTGAGGAGCTGTGCTCGTCGCGCGGTGCGCGGTAGCCGCACTCCACGTGCGGTGCCCTCGGTCTCCTGCGGCGCCGTCTCGGTCATTTCTGTGCCTCCCGACAGTTCGTCCCCCCGGCAGTGCAGTTTGACTGACTCGACAGGGTGTTCGTTCCAGACCTCCGGCGTTTTCGGGCGGGTGTCGGAACCACCTGACCGTACTCGTCAGTAGCTCACCTTGGGTAATGGCAGGGGTGTTCGTGCAGGCCCAGGGGTTACCGAGGCCCGACAACAGCGGTTTCATGGTCGTCGACGAAGTGGTCCGACCCCGGGTCGCACGCGCGGGGCCGTGGCGAGATCGAGAGCGATTCGGGATGAGCGGACGGACATCCTCCCGCATGCTGGAGGGGTGACACCGTCGAATCCACCTCGGGCCACGGGGCAGTCGCAGGCAGCGCAGCGGCAGGCGACGCGTGGTGCGGCACGCGCGCTGCGTCGGCCGAGTTTCGTGCCGAGACGGGTTCCGCCTCGACCGGACCTCACCTGGGTGCCGATGTCGGACGCGGCGCTACCACCACTCGATCTCAATCAGCGGCCGTGGCCGGGCCGGACGATCCGCGTCGACGGCACGCCCATTCATGTCCGCGAGACGCCCGCCGAGAACCCGGACGCCGAGACGGCGGTGTACCTGCACGGGCTCGCCGGGTCGGCGTCGAACTGGACGGATCTCGCCGGGTTGCTGCGGGTCCAGATGAGCGGTGTCGCGGTGGACCTCCCCGGCTTCGGCCGGTCGGCCCCGCCCGACGGGTTCCGGTACACGCCTGCGGCCCACGTCCGGACGGTGGTCCGGTTGTTGGAGAGCCGGGGTGGCAGGCCGGTACACCTGCTGGGCAATTCCTTCGGTGGACTGGTCGCCTCGATCGTCGCGGCCGCCCGCCCCGACCTCGTGGCCACGCTGACGTTGATCTCGCCTGCCGTGCCGGATCTACGGCCGAGCCCAGACCGATTGGCCGACCCGCGCTTCCCGCTGTCCTACCTGCCGTTCGTCGGCAAGCCCGTGCGGCGGGCGCTGGCCGCGATGACCCCGCTGGCGCGGGCGGAGCAGATGATGCGGCTGTGCTTCGCCCGACCGGACCGGGTGCCCAAGCACCGGCTGGAGGAGGCCGCTGCCGAGATCGCCAGGCTCGGCCGCACCTCGTGGGCCGGGCCCGCGCTGGACCGGACCACGACGGCGATGATCCGGTTCTGGCTCACCAGGGGCGACCGCTCGTTGTGGCGGGTGCTGCCGAGAGTGGCCGCACCCACCCTGGTGATCTGGGGCACAGAGGATCGGTTGATGAGTGCCCGCAAGGCCCTGCGGACCGCGACGGCGCTGCCGAATGGGCGCTTGTTGATGCTGCCGTTCACCGGTCATGTCGCACAGATGGAGCGACCGGTATTGGTGGCCAAGGCCGTATTGGGCATGGTTGCCAATCCGTGGCCGACGTCGCCGCAGGTAGAGAAGCACTCCGCAGCTCTCGACGTGGGCAGGTTGGCCGACACGCCGGTCGGCGGCGGCGATGGATGGGGCCGTTCCGGCGATATGGCACTCTGATTCAGTGCCGTCGACCTCGCAGGGATCACGTCGCGACGCCGACCCTCGCGGTAGGCCCGTCGCGGCGAAGTCCTCCGAACCTCGGCGCCGTGCCAGGCCCGGTCAGACCGGGCGTGCGGACGGCGTATCGGAGGGTGGTTCCGCCGATCTCGAGCCGCTGGCGGCCTCCTGGCAGCCCGCAACGGGCCACGGACGTCGTGCGGCGGAGGAGCCGGAGAACCCGTCCGGATTGCGTGGGTTGCACACCCGGTTCGGCTGGCGGCTCTATGCGCTGCCGCTGCTGTTGGTGCTCACCGTCGTCGTGGTGTTCGACGTGGTGCGTACCCCCGCCGAACCACCTGCCAACGCGGGCGGTGCCGATGGGGCGCCCGTCGATGCCGGGGGCGGTCCGTCGCCTACCGAGCCGACGGACGGGCCCATCTCGTTCGAGCCGGTCGACGTGGAGATCGGCGCAGCCCAGCTCCCGGAGGGCGACGACTTCCCGGCGACGGGTTCCGGCGAGTTCCGCGTGCTGCCCGGTTCCACCGAGGTGATCGGTGAGGAGGGCGCGCTGCACACCTACACCGTCGAGATCGAGGACGGGATGGAGGTGGAGATGGACGAGGAGGCGTTCTCCGCATCGGTGGATCAGACGCTGGCCGACCCTCGCAGCTGGCCCGGGCTGGGCGGGGTCACGATGCAGCGGACCGACGATCCGGGAGCCGAACCCGATCTTCGTATTACGCTGGCCTCCCAGGAGACGACCTCGGCCGCCTGTGGCGAGATAATGCCCTTCGAGGTCTCCTGCCTGGTGTCGGACGACGGCGGCGATCGGGCTTACCTGAATGCGGCGCGTTGGGCCCGAGGTGCACACTCTTACGAGTCGAATCTCGCGGACTACCGCCAATACATGGTCAATCACGAGGTCGGCCATCATCTCGGTCTGCGTCATGTCGCCTGCGGGACCGACGGCGAGTTGGCGCGGGTGATGATGGACCAGACGGTCAGCTTGGCCGATGATGATCTGAGCCTGTTGGGCGAGGCCGGTGACATCGACGGGGATGTGCCTGCCGAAGGTGCCGTGTGCAGACCGAATGCCTGGCCGTTTCCCGTCATCGACTAGTTCGAACGGACCAGCGTGGTTGTCAGGTCGGGGGACCGTGCACGCAGACGAGAGAGAGGAAGCCGTGGCCTCGACCCAGCGGCGACCAAGCGGACGCCGGGACCGGCGTGGTGACCGTCGAACCTCGGCGGAGCCACTGGCCGCCGACTGGCGTCCCGACGTAGAGCGGTCCGCGCGCGATCGGGACGTCAAATCCCGCGCGCAGGAGGAAGCCCGTGGGCGGCGGGGTCTGCTGGCCGTGTACGGCTGGCGGCTCTACGCGTTGCCGTTGCTGTTGGTGCTCTCGCTGTTCATCGTGCTGGACGTGGCTCGTAGCCCGGCGGCTCCGCAGGGCGACGTCGCACTGGGCAACGCCGGACAGGGCCGGAACGAGCCGGCCGAGGACGCCACGCCGCCGGAGAACGGGGAGGCCGGGTCCGCGCCCGATCCCGCCGTCAACGAGGCGATGCCTGGAGCGCAGTTCGATCCCTCGATCATCGCGGCCGAACTGCCGGGCGGCGGTCCGTTCCCCGAGACCGGCAATCGCAGCTATCGGGTCCTACCTGGCACGACCGAGATGCTCGGAGTGGCCACCGGCGACACCTACGACTACACCGTCGAGGTCGAGGACGGGCTCAATGTTCCCGTCGATGAGGACGGTTTCTCGACGATGGTGCAGGACACACTGTCCGATGAGCGCAGCTGGATCGGCAACGGCCACCCCGACGTGCAGAACATCGGGATCCGGCGGGTCGACGAGACTTCCGGGGTCGTCCCCGATTTCCGGGTGATCCTCGTCTCGCAGTCCCTGGCCGAGGAGCGTTGCAGCGGCGGCGTCGAGTACGAGGCTTCCTGCCGGATCGAGGAGATGGTCTACCTCAACGCCGCCCGCTGGGTGCGCGGCGCCCGCGACTTCCAGGGCGAGACCACCCGCTACCGGCAGTACCTGATCAATCACGAGGTGGGACACGCCCTCGGTCGCCGCCAGCACGTGCCCTGCGCGGTCGACGGCGATCCCGCGCCGATCATGATGCAGCAGAGCTGGAGCCTGTCCAACGACGTGCTCGCCCAGTTGTCGCCGCAGGCCTACGTCGCCGATGGCAAGGTCTGCGAACCCAACGGCTGGCCCGCGCCCTGAGCGATGCTTCTGCCTCGGCAGTCGGCAAGCCGTCCTAGATGCTGGGAGCGGAATGTCGTGGGCCGGTTACCGCGTTGTATAAGCAGCAGAAGGTGTGTGCGCTTATCCGAGGAGGACCGCCGATGCCAGGGCCGTCACTACCCCCGCTGGTCGAACCTGCGGAGGAGTTGACCAAGGAAGAGGTCGCGCGCTACAGCAGGCACCTGATCATCCCCGATGTCGGGATGACCGGGCAGAAGCGGCTGAAGAACGCGAAGGTGCTCGTGGTCGGCGCGGGCGGGTTGGGCAGCCCGGCGCTGCTCTATCTCGCCGCCGCAGGCGTCGGCACGCTCGGCATTGTCGACTTCGACGAGGTCGACGAATCGAATCTGCACCGGCAGGTGATCCACGGTCAGTCCGACATCGGGCGGTCCAAGGCCGAGTCGGCAAAGGACTCCATTGCGGAGATCAACCCCTTCGTGCAGGTCAATCTGCACAAGGTGCGGTTGGACTCCTCCAATGCCCTGGACATCTTCCGGGACTACGACCTGATCCTGGACGGCACGGACAACTTCGCCACCCGGTATCTGGTCAACGACGCCGCGGTGCTGTTGGGCAAGCCGTACGTGTGGGGGTCGATCTTCCGTTTCGAGGGCCAGACGAGTGTCTTCTGGGCGGAACACGGCCCGCAGTATCGCGACCTCTACCCAGAGCCCCCGCCGCCGGGAATGGTCCCCTCCTGCGCGGAGGGCGGCGTGCTCGGCGTGTTGTGCGCCTCGATCGGCTCCATCATGGTCAACGAGGCCATCAAGCTGATCGTCGGCATCGGCGAGCCGTTGCTGGGCCGATTGATGGTCTACGACGCGCTGGAGATGAGCTACCGCACCATCAAGATCCGCAAGGACCCGGCGGCGGAGCCGATCACCGAGTTGATCGACTACGACGTGTTCTGCGGTGTGGTCTCCGATGACGCGCAGCAGGCGGCGGCCCGGCACACGATCACTCCGCGTGAACTCAAGGAGCGGTTCGACGGCGGCGGCGAGTTCACCCTCGTCGATGTGCGGGAGCCGCACGAGTTCGAGATCGTCCGCATTCCCGGTTCGGTGTTGATCCCCAAGGATCGGATCCTGTCCGGTGACGCGCTCGCGGAGCTGCCGCAGGATCGGCCGATCGTACTGCACTGCAAGTCGGGTGTCCGGTCGGCGGAGGCGTTGGCGGCGCTGCATCGGGCCGGTTTCGCGGATGCGGTGCACGTCGGTGGCGGTGTGCTGGGTTGGGCGCGTGACGTGGATCCGAGCCTGCCCACCTACTGATCCCCGAACGGTTTCGCGGTCGGGGCCGTCGATCATCGGCGGCCCCGTCCTGTGTTCGGGACTGACGCGTCGTGCCTGTGTGTGAGCCCGGTAGCGTCCCCCTTTGTGATGAGACGACCGGACCCCCCGCCGACTCATGTTCGAGCGGCGTTCGGTGCCCGCGACGACGAGCCGGAGCCGATGAGTTCCTCCGGTGCGTGGCAATGCGGCGAGATCATCCTCAAGCCGGTGGCCAACACGGCCGAGGCTGCGTGGGTGGCCAAGACACTGGACGGATTGGAGCCGGAGAACATCCGGCTCGCCAAGCCGCTGCGTTCCACCGACGGACGTTGGGTGGTGTCGGGTTGGACCGCGACCAGGGTGCTCGCCGGTGCGCCGGAGGCCCGCCACGATGAGGTGATCGCGGTATCGCTGCGACTGCATCGGGCGACTGCCAGGTTGCCGAGGCCTCGCTTCGTCGACGAGCGCCGGGATGTGTTCTCGGTGGCCGACCGGATGGCCTGGGGCGAAGAGGATCCACATCTGGACCTCGAACGCGGTGGCAGGCTGTTCGAAGTGCTGGTGACCTCGCGTAGGTCGACGGCGTTGCGCCCTCAGGTGGTGCACGGCGACCTGTTCGGCAACGTGTTGTTCGCGGGCGACGGCCCGCCCGCCGTGATCGACTTCACGCCGTATTGGCGGCCGGTGGAATGGGCGGCCGCGGTGGTGGCCGTCGATGGGCTGGCCTGGGGGTCGGCAGACCCGGGCTTGATCCATCGGTGGGCGCATCTGCCGGAGTGGCAGCAGGCCTTACTGCGCGCATTGTTGTTCCGGCTCGCCGTCAACGCACTGCATCCCCGCTCGACTCCGGAGTCGCTGGCCGGGTTGGAGCGAGCGGCCCAGTTCATCCTCGAAGTGTTGTGAGGCTCGGCTTCCGCCATTGAGCGGCTGCGGGTCGGGATGGGTTTCTCGACCCGCGGACAAGCCGGGTAGGCCGCGTCGCCCGGCACGTCGGATCGTCGACGGCTCGTCCGATCCCGGCAGGGACCGCCGCCCGCTACACACCGCGCCGCAACCGCCCCAGAACGGCCGTGTGGGTTCGCCGACCGTCGACGGCGTTCTTCCCGGTCGCGAATCAGTCGCGGCGGGCCACACAGGCGATGGAGAGCGCGGGCGGCGCGGATTCCAGGGTGCGGCCGGGCTGCTCGGGACACCACAGCGGCACCGGGACCACGCCGGGCTCCACCAGGGTGAGCCCCTGGATCATCGCGAGGATCTCATCGCTGTCGCGCACGGTGATCGACGGCCGTGAGCTCCGGAGTAACGCGCCGAATCGAACGGCATTGGTCGTGCCCGCGTGGGTGATCACCAGGTGGCTGCCCGGTGCCATCGCATTGCGAAGCGGTTCGAGGGCGCGCTCGACGTCGCCGGGGATGAAGTGCAGGACGCCGCCGAGGATCACGCCGATGGGCTGCTCGAAGTCCAGCAGCGCGTTCACGGTGGGGTCGGCCAGGATCCGACGGGATTCGCGGACGTCGCCGAGGATCGCGGTGGCCCGAGGATTGTCCGCGAGTAGTTCCAGGCTGTGGGCGACGACGAGCGGGTCGATGTCGACGTAGACCACCACGGCGTCCTCGGCGGTCTGCTGTGCGATCTCGTGGACGTTGCCGGTGGTGGGCAGTCCGGAGCCGATGTCGATGAACTGCCGGACGCCGCCCGCGCAGAGGTGCCGCACGGCCCGTCTCAGGAAATGCCGGTCCTCACGGAGCGCCTCGGCCAGCCACGGGTTCTCCAAGAGGATCTCGTCGCCGGTTCGCCGATCCACCTCGAAATTGTGTGCTCCGCCGAGGATGTAGTCGTGCACGCGGGCGGAGTTGGGCTGGGTGAGGTCGAGTCCGGTGAGGTCCATCCCCGGCTTTCGCATCACGTACCCGCCAGTCTCGTCTGTGTCCAGGTCGCAAGTCCCGGCGATCCTAAGGGCGAGAAAAGCGATTTGAAAATTTCGATACGGGAGAGTTACGTGACGCCGAGAGCGGCCCGCTCTGGCCCGATCGGCTGGGATCGGTCGTCGACCACAACGCACCTTGCCACAACTTCGGGATGGTCAGGGGTTAAATCCGGTCGCTTTCGCGGCGGCGAGGCAGTTCGTCGACCACCGCGCGCACCAGGGCTGCGGTCCTCGACCGCTCTGGTAGCAGGCAGGGCAGGCCCTCGGCCTGTAGTGGTGCGGCGGTGACCGATCCGACGCAGGCCAGCAGAAGTCGCCGATGCGCCGCTCGGCGAAGCGCGGGCCCATGGCCGATCCGGTCGGCGCGGGTCAGGAAATTGGTCGCGGCGGGCGCGCTGGTGAAGGTCACCGCGTCGAGTTCCTGGGCCGCCGCCGCCTCGATCAACGCGTCCAACGGAGCGAGGTCGACCGGGTCGGTCCAGCGGTACACCGTCACCGGAACCACCTCGGCACCGGCGGACCGCAGCTCGGCGAGCAGCTCCGGCATCGGATCCCCGTGGACCTGCACCACGACGCGCCGCCCGGCGACCCCGATCTCCCGTAGACGCTGCATCACCTCCGCGACCGTCTCGCCTTCGGCGGTCCACGGATCAGGCAGACCCGCGCCCCGCACCGCGCCACGGGCCTTGGGACCCCGGGCCAGGATCGTGGCCGGGCTCAGGTGCGTCAGCAGTCGCTCACCGAGACCGAGCCGCGTCGCATCCTCGAACCAGCCCCGAAAACCGATCCCGGTGATGGCCACGACGATGTCCACCGGCGCGGCCAGTACCGAGGCGGTCGCATCGGCGAGCAGGCGATCGTCGGTCAGCGCCACGGTGTGAATCGCCGGACCGAAACGGATCTCGGCTCCCTTGCGTTCGAGCAGGCCGATCAATTCGGCGGCTCGACGTTCGGCGGTCACTCCGATGGTGAACCCGGTCAGCGGCTGGTCGTCGGTCACCCGCCAAGAATGGCATCACCGATGGGCATAGGACATCGCCTCACCACAGGCCTTCTTCGGCGGTCGGCGCCGCGGCCAACCCGTCCGTCCACCGGTAGCGGGACATGTCCACCCGACTGTTCTCGGCCAGGACGCCCTCCGCCGCCAGCAACTCCAGCTGTCGGCCTGCCAGATGCGAGGCCACGGTTCCATTGGCCCGCAACACCCGATGCCAGGGCAGATCCGCCCCGTCGTCCGCCAGAACAGCACCGACGTACCTCGGTGACGGCACTCCGGCGATGGCGCCCACCTCGCCGTAGGCCAGTACCCGACCTGCCGGAATGCTGGCGACCACCTCGCGCACGCGTTCGGCCATTTCCTCGCTCATCTGCACTCCCGCTCGGCTGTTCGCGAATTCGCCTCGCCATGATCGGACGATCCGGTGAGGCCGATCACGTCGCGCGCGGCCCGATGGATCGCGTCGCATCGATGTTCATGGTGGCGTCGTACCACCGATCGCCGCCGTCGGGGCTGCTCGCCGATTGTCGCCACAGGCACGCCACGCTCGACCGGTCCGTTCGCGGACACCAGAGGGAATCGAACTCGCCGAGCGTCGATCCGATGCGGACTCGACGCAGGGCGTGGAATATCGACACACCGCATACCGATCGTGATGATGTCCGCCGCGCATGGTTGCATCCTCAGGGTGGAACGGAGTTCGCCGTCACTGGTACGGCGTCGGTGGGTCGCTCACCGACAGACCGGCTGGGATGCCGCAGGCCGTCGGGTGCTCGAACACCCGGGCGGCCTCCTTCGGGTGCTCGGCGGGCCGGGCACCGGGAAGACCACACTCATCGCCGAGACGGTGGCCGATCGGATCCGAGGAGGCGCCGACCCGCAATCGGTACTGGTCCTCACTGCGGGACGCCCGGCGGCACAGGCCCTGCGCACCCGGATCACCGCTCTGCTGCGTGGTCCGCAATCCTCCGAGGGCGTGCCGAAGACCGTGCGCGAGCCGATGGTCCGCACCCTGCACTCCTATGCGTTCGCGGTGCTGCGCAGGCATTCCGACCTCGCCGGACTGCCTCAGCCGAGATTGCTGCCGGTTCCCGATCAGGACGCGATCATCCGCGAACTGCTGCGTGGTCAGATCGAGGACGGCGCCGAGGATTGGCCCACCGCGCTGCGCCCCGCGCTGCCGCTGCCCGACTTCGCCGACGAACTGCGTGATCTGCTGCTGCGCACCGCCGAACGCGGCCTCGGGCCGGAGGACCTGGTGGCGCTCGGCGAGGAACACGGTCGACCGGAATGGGTCGCGGCGGGCCGATTCGGCGTGGTCTACGAACAGGTGACGCAGCTCGGTGCCGCCGATCCGAGATCGGGCCCGGATGCCGCGCCTGCCCTGGACGCCGCCGAACTGGTCTCCTCCGCGCTGATCACCCTGGAGAACGAGGCCGACCTGCTCGCGGTCGAACACGCCAGGGTTCGACATCTCATCGTCGACGATGCCCAACACCTCGATCCCCTGCAGTATCAACTCATCCGGCTGGTCGGCGATCAGGCCGCCGAACTGATCCTGGCAGGCGACCCCGACCAATCGGTGTTCTCCTTCCGGGGCGCGGACCCGACGTGTCTGCTCGACGCGGATGAGGACGGCGACCGCACCGTGGTGCTCACCGCCGACCATCGGATGTCGCCTGCGGTTCGGGGGGCCGTACGACGGCTGGTCGCCCGGCTGCCCGGCGCGGGCCCGCAACGCGACCTCACCGCGCCCGCCGTGCCGGTGCCGCAGCAGCAGACCGAACGACCGGTGGACGAACCGTCGTTGCTCGACCAGCTGCCGTTCTCGGACGAGCTGCCGTACGACGACGAGCCGCCATTGCCGGACGAGCCGCCGTTGCCGGACGAGCCGCCGTACGACGAGGAACCGCCCTTCCCCGACGACGAGCCGCCGTTCGACGTGGAGCCGCCCTACGACGAACCGCCCTACGAGGAAGCCCCCGAACCGGCGGGCATCGACCTGGACGCGGACCCCGACCGGCTGCCCTTGGCCAAGGACGGCGTCGTGCAGGTACGCCTGCTGGCCTCGGCGGCCCAGGAGGCCACCTGGGTGGCCGATCAGCTGCGCAGGGCCCGACTGCTCTACGGGGTTCCGTGGTCGGAGATGGCCGTGATCGTGCGCTCGGCGTCCCGCTCGCTCCCGGTGCTGCGGCGTGCCCTGTTGGCCTCCGGGGTCCCGATGACCGTGCCGTTGGACGAACTGCCGCTCGCCCAGCAACCCGCCGTCCGACCGCTGCTGGAATTGCTGAAGTGCGCCGATCTCCCGGAGAAGCTCACCCCGGAGCTCGCCGCCATGCTGCTGGGCTCGCCGCTGGGCGGCGCGGACACCCTGGCGCAGCGACGAGTCCGTCGTGAGCTGCGCCGACTGGCGGTGGCCGCCGGGGTGGAGAAGGGCAGCGGCGAACTGCTCGTCGAGGTCATGAACGAACCCGACCGGCTGGCTGGCATGAAGCCGGAGGCAGCGGCGCCGGTCCAGGCGATCGCCGCACTGCTGGCCACCGCGCGAAGCGCCATCGCCGAAGGACTCGGCGTCGAACAGGTGCTCTGGCGGGTCTGGCAGCACAGCGAACTCGAGGCACGCTGGGTGGCGCAGACCGAACGACGCGGACCGACGGCGGCGCAGGCCGACCGTGATCTCGACGCGATCCTGGCCCTGTTCGACTCGGCGGCGCGACACGTCGAACGGATGCCCGGCCTCAGCGTCGCCGGTTTCGTGGACCGGTTGCTCACCCAGCAGATTCCCGGCGACACGCTCGCGCCCCGCACGCCGCCGGGCGAGTCGGTCGCCGTGCTCACCGCGCATGCCGCCGCCGGGCGGGAATGGACGGTCGTGGCCGTCCCCGGCGTCCAGGAGGGCAGCTGGCCGGACCTGCGGCTGCGCGGCTCGTTGCTGGGCGTCGAACGGCTCGTGGACGTGCTCGACGGAGTGCCGCACGAGACGGTCTCGGCGACCGCTCCGCTGCTGGCGGAGGAACGCAGGCTGCTGTTGGTCGCGGCCAGTCGGGCCCGCCACACCCTGCTGGTCAGCGCGGTGCGCGGCGAGGACGAGCAGCCGTCCCGATTCCTCGACGAGCTCGACGACGCGACCACCGATGCCGAGGCCGAGGCCCGCCCGCTGTTCCGCCCGCAGCGGGGACTGTCCCTGCCGGAGCTGGTCGGCGAGCTACGGCGAGTGGTCTGCGATCCGAGCGCGGCGGACGACCGTCGAGACCGCGCCGCGAAGGCCCTGGCCACCCTGGCCGCCGAACGCGTCCCCGGCAGCGACCCCTCGTCCTGGTACGGACTCGCGGATCCCTCCACCGAGGAACCGCTGTGGGTCGACGGCGATCAGGTCCGCGTCTCGCCGTCCACGGTGGACGTGCTGACCAAGTGCCCGACCCGCTGGGTCGTCGAGCGACACGGTGGCCAGGATCAGGCCGAGCTGGCCTCGGTCACCGGCACGCTCGTCCACGCCCTGGTGCAGGCGGCCGGGGAGGGCGCCGACCGCGCGGCCCTGCAACGCAGTCTCGACGAGGCATGGGCGGCGGTCGACGCGGGCGCACCGTGGTTCTCCCGCCGCGAGCGGATCCGGGTGGAGGCGATGCTCGACTCCTTCCTCGGTTGGTACGCCACCAGCCGTTCCGAGCTCACCCAGCTCGCGGTGGAACACGACATGGACGTCTCGCTGCCCGCCGATCCGGAGGGCCCGTGGCTGCGTGTCCGGGGGCGGGTGGACCGGCTGGACTCGGATGCCCTGGGCAGACCGGTGGTGGTGGACGTCAAGACCAGCCGAAGCGCGGTGTCGGCGAAGGACGCGGAGGACCACCCGCAGTTGGCCGTCTACCAGTTGGCTGCCTCGCTCGGCGCCTTCAAGGACGTCGGCGCGGACATCGAGCCGGGCGGTGCCCGACTGCTGTACGTGGCCAAACCGGACGGACGGACCGGCGCCGCGACCGAGCGGGTGCAACCGCCGCTGAGCGATGAGGGCGTGGCCCGCTGGCGGCTGACGCTGGCCGACGCCGCCTCCGCCAGCCGGGGGCCGCACTACGCGGCCACCGAGAACATCGACTGTCCGCGCTGCCCGGTCCGCACCAGCTGTCCGTTGCATCCGTCCGGCAGGCAGGTGAGCGAATGAGCGGCGCGCCCACCGGCAGCAGGATCGCCGTCAGTCCAGCCGAGATCGCCGACGCCCTCGACCTGCCCACCCCGACCGAGGAACAGGTCGCGGTGATCGCGTCGCCGTCCGAGCCCGCCCTGGTCATCGCGGGCGCGGGCGCGGGCAAGACCGAGACGATGGCGGCCAGGGTGGTCTGGCTGGTCGCCAACGGTCTGGTGGCGCCGGAACGGATCCTCGGGCTGACCTTCACCAGGAAGGCGGCCCGACAACTCGCGGACCGGGTCCGGGCCCGGCTGCGCCGATTGGTCGGCTCCGGGTTGCTCGATCGACTCGACCCCGGCGGCGGCCGGACCTCGGCCGTCCTCGCGGGCGAGCCGACGATCCTGACCTATCACGCCTACGCGGGCCGATTGGTGTCCGAACACGGGCTCCGGTTGCCCGCCGAACCCGGCGCCCGGCTGCTCAGCGAGACGGCGGCCTGGCAGCTCGCCCATCGGGTCGTGTCCACCTGGACCGAGGACATCGACACCGACAAGATTCCCAGCACCATCACCGGTTACCTGCTGGGTCTCGCGGGCGAGCTGGCCGAGCACCTGGTCACCCCGGAACGGCTCAGCGCGCACGCCGCCGAGTTCTGCCGGGTGGTCGAGGACGCGCCGAGGGTCGCCCGCCAACGGGCTGCGCTGCCGCAGGACCTGCGGGACAAACTGGCGGTGCAGCGACTTCGCGTGGCGTTGCTGCCGCTGTTGGCCGATTACGCGGCCCGCAAGCGCCGCGAGGGCGTGATGGACTTCGCCGATCAGATGTCCTCGGCCGCACGCTTGGCCGACGAGCATCCCGAGGTCGCCGAGATTGAGCAATCCCGGTTCGGCGCCGTGTTGCTGGACGAGTATCAGGACACCGGGCATGCCCAGCGGGTGCTGTTGCGGGCGTTGTTCGGCGGCGGGAATCGGCTCCCGGTGACGGCGGTCGGCGACCCGGCCCAGGCCATCTACGGCTGGCGCGGGGCCAGCGCGGCCAACCTGCCACGGTTTCGCACCGACTTCCCGCGCATCGACGCCCACGGCGAGCTCGCACCCGCGCGCGGTTATGGACTGCTCACCAGTTTCCGTAATCCGCCCGAGGTGCTGACGCTGGCCAACGCGGTGTCCGCGCCGCTGCGCCAGGCGGGTCTGGAGGTCGAGGAGCTTCGATCCAAGCCGGGGGCCGAGACCGGCGATGTGCGGTGCGCGTTGCTGCCCGACGTTCGTGTCGAACGAGCCTGGTTGGCCAAGGCGATGGCGACCCGCTGGCGGCAGGTGGTGGCCGACACCGGCAGCCCGCCCACCGCGGCCGTCCTGGTTCGTCGTCGGGCGGACATGGCCGAACTCGCGGACGCGCTGCGGGCCGAGGGCCTGCCGGTGGAGGTCGTCGGACTGGGCGGTCTGCTGGACGAACCGGAGGTGCGTGACCTGGTCAGCGCGCTGCGGATGCTGGTCGACCCACTGGCGGGCACGGCGGCGGCTCGACTGCTCACCGGGGCTCGTTGGCGCCTGGGTGTCGCCGACCTCGCGGCCCTGTGGACCAGGGCGGGACAACTGGCCGACGGTGGTTCGCGGCAGGAGCACACCGGTTCGCCGGTCGACGCGTTGCCGGGCGAACACGCCGAGCAGGCCGGGCTGATCGACGCTCTGGAGGACCCCGGACCGCCCGAGGCGTACTCGGCGGTGGGATTCCGTCGCATCCAACGACTGGCCAGGGAACTGGCCATGCTGCGCCGCCGTCTCGATCAACCGCTGCCCGAACTGGTGGCCGACGTCGAGCGGACGTTGTTGCTCACCGTGGAGAGCCTGGCCAGGCCCGGCGCGATCGGCCGGGCGCACCTCGACGCCTTCGCCGACGTGGTCGCCGAGTTCGCCGCCGCGAGTCCGATCGCGGGCGTCTCGGCGCTGTTGGACTACCTGAAGGTGGCCGAGCGGGCCGAGGACGGCCTGGAACCCGGCGAGGTGGAGGTGGCCGAGGACCGGGTGCAGGTGTTGACCATGCACGCGGCCAAGGGCCTGGAATGGGAGATCGTCGCCGTTCCGCACGTCGTGCAGAAGGTCTTCCCCGGCGGCAGGCGTTCGGCGGACTGGCTCGGCTCGGTGGTCCAGTTGCCCGCTGAGTTGCGCGGTGACGCGGTGGACCTCCCGCAGCTGCGAATCCCACCGGGTGCCGACCGCAAGGTCGTCATCGAGACGCTGACCGAGCATTCCGAGGACTTCGAACAACGGCGGCTGCTGGAGGAGCGCAGGCTCTGCTACGTCGCGTTGACCCGATCCGAGCGCACGCTGTTGGTCTCCGGGCACTGGTGGGGCGAGACGGGCAAGAGCCCACGCGGACCCTCGGACTTCCTGACGGAGATCCGCGAGGTGCTCAGCGCTCGGACCGGGGTCGGCGTCGTCGATCACTGGGCGGCCCCGCCGGAGCCGGACGCGGAGAATCCGTTGGCCGCCACGATCAACTCGGCCGAATGGCCGAAGGATCCGTTGGGCAGGCGGCGAGCCGATGTGTTGGCGGGCGCCGAGCGGGTGCGTGCAGCCTTGGCCGAGTTGTCCTCGACTCCGGGCGATCAGCAGCCGGAGCCGACGGGCGATGCGGTCGCCGAGACCGGATCAGCAGCCGAGGACGATCCGGAGGGCTGGCAGCGGGACGTCTCGGTGTTGCTCGCGGAGCGCGCCTCGGCCCATTCGGGCGGCGACGAGGTACTGCTGCCCGCCCACCTGTCGGTCAGCAGACTCGTGGAGTTGGCCGCCGATCCCGAGGCGCTGGCCAGGAAGCTGCGGCGGCCGCTGCCGCATCCGCCGAGTCAGTCGGCCCGCCGGGGGACCGCCTTCCACGCCTGGCTCGAACGACGGTTCGCGGTCACCAGTCTGCTCGACATGGACGATCTCCCCGGTGCCGCCGACGATGACGTGGAGGAGCCGATCACGGCGCTCTCCGAGCTGCAGGAGGCCTTTCTCGCGGGCTCCTGGGCGGATCGGACGCCCTACGCGGTGGAGGTGTCCTTCGAGACCGAGGTCGACGGGGTGGCGCTGCGGGGCCGGATGGATGCCGTCTTCGCCGATAAGGACGGCGGCTGGACCGTGGTGGACTGGAAGACCGGGGCACCGCCGTCCCCGGACCGGCTACCCGCGCTCGCTGTGCAGTTGGCGGCGTATCGACTCGCCTGGGCGTCGCTGTCGCGCACGCCGCTGGTTCAGGTCCGCGCCGCCTTCCACTACGTGCGGGCGAATCGGACCGTGCAACCCGCCGACCTGCTCGATTCCGAGGGCATCCGAGCGATTCTTCGAAAGATCCCCGATGCGGGTGACCCCTGATCGAGTGGACGAGCTTGTCGTGCTCTCGTGCGCTGGGAACGATCTCGGACGATGTCCGAGAACTTGTACTGGAAGCTGACCACGTCGCCCACGACGGAGGTTCAGGTCGCAGAAGATGTGGTGGCGCTGCGCGCGCCGCTGGTCCGGGTGGCTCGGAACGAGGACGGCGTGTGGTCCTTCTTCGGTCCGGGAGAGGCGGACGGGCCCACCAGGGCCACCACGCTGGGCGGTGTCGTCGATGCCTGGCCGCATGTCGCCGGGCTCAGCGACCTACGCACCGGAACCACCGCCGTCTGGCATTGGGGACAACACGGCTGGGCCGTCGGCGGCGGCTGCACCTGCGGCCAATGCGGCGAGCCGCAAGCGGCCGACATCGATCGGAAGGCCTGGCCGGACGACGTCCCGCCGAACCGGCCGGTGCTGGTGGAGAAGGCCGTCCTGTCCGGTCAGCAGCCGCTCACCGACCTCCGCAGCGAGAGTGGCAACACGATCGTGCTGGGGCCCGGCGAGCAGCAGCGGCAGGCCGACGAGATGGTCGCCATCGCGATAGTCGATGTGGTGCGCCGCTGGCCGCACACCCTGCACGCGCTGCGTGCGCTCCAGGACGGCCGAGGCATGGAATGGAATGCGGAGGCACTCAACTGGCAGGAGTACGAATTGGTGCCCGCCTGAGTGGTCGAAATGTCGGTTCGTCGTACCCGGCGGGCCCGATCGGTGCGGGCGAATTCGCCACGTCCGCACCGGATATCCGCAGATCTCGCCGGGACCGCGATCGGCTTGTGGCCAACCAAGGATCGTTTGGCCGAGCCGGTGGGGCGGATTGGCACGACGAATTCGCGCCGAGCTCGTGATCAGCGGCGCCGATTTCCCCGAAGATCGCCGAAATGGCCAGGCTCCGACCCGCGCGGGAAGCGCCGGTCGGGGCTTCCCGTCTCGGTCGGCCTCACCTCTTCGAGGTCAGCACCTCGGTGACCACTCGGTGGTAGAGCAGTTCCAACAACCATCGGCCGAACAGCGAGCCGCCGAACTCCGTCGAGCGGTCCTCCGGGGAGATCGCCACGGCGGGTTCGTGATCGATGTCGGTGGTCACGACGCCGATGCCGTAGTAGTCGAGCTCCGCCAGCGGCCAGGGGTCGTTGGTCTGTGCAACGGGCAGCACGACGGCGCAGGGCGCCAGCGTCATCAGGGTTCCGCAGGACCGTAATGCCCGGCCTGCCTTCGATTCGGTGACCAGAACACCGATCAGTTCGACGGCCGGAACCGGAATGTGATCGTAGTAGGTCGGTTCGAACCAGGAACGGAACCACGAGGGGTTCGGCTCCGGTGGCCAACCGTTCTCCGTACGCCAGCGATGCACATCGGCGTGTAATTTCACGACCGTGGACACCTGCTGGCCGAGCACGGTGACATCGGCAACGACGTGACCGTGCCAACCGAGCGCCTGAGCAGCCTGCTGGAGTGACGGCACGGAGGCATCCTAATCCCATCCCGGTGGCGCTTGGTCGGCGCCGCGTCCCAATCTTGATGAGCTTGATGCGAGCATTGTCGTTTCCGGAGTGTTCGGCTCGACTCGCTTCGACTGCGCCGTTTACTCTCGCGCTGCGCGGGCCGGGATCACGACGTGGCCTCGGTGACAGCGATGGGTGGGACGGCGACATGACAGACAGCGTTGCGTTCGGCTCCGGCCGGGAGTCACCCTGATGCGATCGCGTGCCACTCGTACCGAGAACATCACGCCGGATCACACCCTGGTGGGCGTCGTACACATCCCCAGCGGCGGCGTCGGGCCGGTCCAGGCGATCGGCAAGCGCGTCATCGGGGCACTGCTGGCGTTGCTGGCGACCGTGATCATCGTCTATGTCGACCGGGCGGGCTACCAGGACAACGCCGACGGCGACGTCACGCTGCTGGACAGCATCTACTACGCGACGGTCTCGCTGTCGACGACCGGATACGGTGACATCACCCCGGTCTCCGACTCCGCGCGACTGGTCAACATCCTGATCATCACCCCGCTGCGGGTGCTGTTCCTGATCGTTCTCGTCGGAACGACCCTCGAGGTGCTCACCGAGCGGTCCCGGCAGGCCTTGAAGATCCAACGTTGGAGGTCGAAGGTGCGTGACCACGTAGTCGTCATCGGCTACGGGACCAAGGGTCGATCGGCGATCCGATCGTTGCTCGGCGACGATGTGGATCCCGCCAGTCTCGTGGTCGTCGACTCCGATCAGGCGATGCTGGATGCCGCTGCCGCCCTCGGGTTGGTCACCGTGCACGGCTCCGGCACCCGATCCGACGTGTTGCGGGTCGCGGGCGTGCAACGCGCCAAGGCCATCGTGGTGGCGGCCAACCGCGACGACACCGCCGTACTCATCACCCTGACCGCCAGGGAACTGGCGCCCAAGGCCACCATTGTGGCCGCGGTCCGCGAGGCGGAGAACGTGCACCTGCTGCGCCAGTCCGGCGCGGACTCGGTGGTCGTCTCCAGTGAGACGGCGGGCCGGCTGCTCGGGATGGCCACCACCACTCCCGCGGTCGTGGAGATCTTCGAGGATCTGCTGACCACCGACGAGGGGCTGGCGATGGGGGAGCGCTTCGTCGAACCGGAGGAGGTCGGCGGCTCGCCACGGCATTTGGCCGACATCGTGCTCGGGGTGGTCCGGCGCGGCGTTCTGCATCGGATCGACGCGCCGCAGGCCGATGCCCTGGAACCGGGCGATCGACTGATCTACGTGCGCAAGGTCACTCCGCCGGACGGCGCCCCCGACTGACGCTCGATGCGAGAGCCTCGGACCCGGCCATCCGAGTGTCGGATGGCCGACCGAGGGCAGCGTGACGCACCTCATGCGCAGGTTGCCCGCGTTGTGACCGCGAATCGATGCGTTCGGCCATCGATCCCGCGACCGTGATCGGCGCGGCTGGTGCGGCGCCGGATGCATCGCTCCTCGGCCCTCCGCCGCAGAGCCCGCCTCGCGCATCTGCCACGATCTTTGCCGTGGCGGTTCGACAGGGACCTGGCAGGTCGGTTTTGGCGATCATGGTCCTCGCCGTGCTCTCCATCGGGATTCTGCTGGCCACGGGCCGATTGCTGCCGTTCCAAGGCGCCTCGAGCGAGGACGTCCGATCCGCGACCGCGGTGGTGATCCGCTCGTCGGACTGTGGCGATTCCGGGGCGCGTGACCGGGTCGAGGTGCAACTCGATGCCGAGTTCCGCGAGGCCGATCTGGCGGCGTGCGGGCATACCGTCGGCGCGCAGTTGGACGTCGACGTGATCGAGTCGGAGTCCGGTGAGATCGAGATCTGGCTGGCCGGAACGGCGGTCGGTGCGGCCGACCCGGCCGATCGGATGTCGGCGGTGCTGCTGACCGTGGCGGGGCTGGCCGGGGCGGCGCTGGTCATCCTGATCGGACGACCGCGTCGTCGGTCCCGACCGGAGACTGCGCAGGCTGCGACCGCGACCACCGTGCAGGCCGCCGAGGCGCCGGAGCCAGTCGCGGATCAGCCCGAGGGCACGGTGCTGTATCCCAATGTCGCGGTGCTACCCGGCCAAGAGCCGACCGCCACGGCGGGTACCGCGACCGACGCCGCGTTCTCCGGCGATCTGTTGGCGGTCGACGGTTCGACGCAGACCGGCCGTTCTGCGCCGGTCGAGGACGACGATGCGGCGCAGACCGTCACCGATCTGCCGCCGGTGACGATCCACCCCGGTACCTGATCAGGGGCCGAGATCGATCCCGGTGCTCAGCGGACCGCGCTCGGCTCCGCCAACCAGGTGTTGCACTGCCTGGTGTTGTTCTCGTAGTAGCCCTGCTCCATCCAACCGCCGTTGATCTCGGGGGCGCCGTGATCCGGCGGCAGACCCCGATCCGGCCAGTCACCCCGGTTGCGGGCGTCGTTCAAGGCCATCGACATCGTGTCGAGATCCACCACGCCGGTCCTGGTGGTCGCGGCCAGCAGCATCCCGCCATAACAGCTCGCCTGGAGCTCTAACCTGCGCGAGATCTCCAGCCCGGCCGGGCTGTTCGGCCCGACCTCGTACCGCTGGTCCCAGGCGGCCTGCATGATGCCGGACAGGCCTTGGACGTGGTGGCCGTACTCGTGGAACAGCACGCTGAGGTAGGGCCCCGGTTGATCGCCGAGCTGTTCCTGCTCGGCGTGCACCGACGCCGACATGTAGAGCGTGTGGTTCCCGCTGCAGTAGTACGAGGACTGCGCGGTGCCGCAGGGCGTCTCCACCGGTCCGGAGACCGTGATCAGCTCCGGTTCGCTAGAGGGCAGGTTGGTCGTCTCCAACGCCCAGCGCCACGCATCGACCATGCACGGCATCGCCGATTGATACAGCGCATCCTGACCCGCCGGGTCCGGACTGAACGGTGCCAGCGTGCAGGCCGTCGTGTCGGCGGCGAACAGGCCGTCGGCGTTGATCGGGTGATCGCCGAGGAGATAGATCGGTTCCGGAGCCGACGGTTGCTGCGGGAGCGGCTCCGATTCGGTCGGTTCCGTCGGCTCGGTGGTCTCGGGGGCGGTGGTCGTCGGCTCGGTCTCGATGGTGGTCGTGGGGGCGGGTGGCGCGAACTCCGGCGTGGTCCGTGCGGGCGGTGCGGTCTGCGTCGACGAGGACAGCGCGCCGTTGGCCAGTGCCCCCACGAACCAGACCGCCGCCAACCCGACGACCGCCAACGACACCATGGCGAAGAGGCCGGGGGACCTCGGTTGGGCGGCGGTGGCCGGTGCGGTGCCGACCGAGGATGCCGCTGCGGTCCGAGGCACCGCCCGCGCGGCGGTGGTGGGTTCCGGGGCGCGCGGCAGAGGCGGTGGCAGCGGGCGTCGAAGCTGGCCGGTCAGGCCATCCGGTGTGTGTCCCGATCGCGCTGCCGCGTCCGGAGTGGACGGACGAGATCTCGGCGCGCCCGGTGTCGGCCCCGCCGCCATCGGCTGCTCGTAGCCGCTCGACCCCGGCGGCCGATGCCCCGGTGCGGCAATCGGTTTCGTCACCGGCTCCGCGTGGATCGGCCGCGCTGCGGGCGGTGGCGCCACCGGCCTCGGTGGCGGGCGATGCGGCGATCGGTGACCGCCGTACCCGGGTCCTTCGTTGTGTGGCGGTTGGAACTGCCCCATCGGTGTTCTCGTCTCCCCCTCGACCGTTCCCCATTCAGTGATACCGCAGTGAATCGGCACACCGGGAACGGTTCTCGCCACGATCGTCGCGACAACGCCCGTCGCGTTGGGTGACGCTCGCGCCGAACGCTATCTGTTGTGTGGCCCGGAGATAGCGCCCGATTGCATCCGACCGGAAACCATCGACATCGAGGCGGATGGTCGGTCGGCCCCCTCTCTCCGGCGCTTATCGGCCACGAGCATAGGGCGACTCCGCTATCCTCCGCAGCCGTGTTCTCTGTCCGGGGCCCCGTCGCCCTCATGACCGTTGTCACTCTTCTCGCGGTGGGGTCGCCCGCCTCGGCGCAGGAGCCGGATCAGACAACGGAGAGCGGCCCATCGGTACTGGTCGAACTACGATTGGAGCCGGACGGCGCCCTGAGCGTCCAAGAGCAGATCACCGTTCCCGGTACCGAGACGATCAGTCGCGAGACACCGTTGCGAGAACTCGCGGGCGTGGACACCGATCGGATCTATCAGGTCCGCGACATCGAGGTCGAAGGCGAGACCGAGGCGACGGTCACCGACGCCGGACTCGCCATGACGGCGGGGCCGGGAACCAGCACGGTGCGTTATCAGGTGTTGGGGGCCGTCACCGATCTCGCGCAGGGCCAGGAGGTCCGCTGGCAGGTCACCGGCGGCTGGGACACCGAGCTCGAATCGGCCAGGGTGTCGTTCGTGTCGCCGTCGGCGCCGCAGTCGATCACTTGTCTGGCGGGGGCGCCCGCGTCGTCGAGCACCTGCACCGTGGCGCAGATCGACGCAGGTCAGCTCGCCACGGCGACCCAATCCGGCCTGCCTGCGGGCGATCGGCTCGAACTGAGCATCGGGCTGCCCTCGGAGACGGTTCCCGCGAACGCGGAATTCCAGGAGAACTTCAGCATCGCCAGGGCCTTCGCCCTCACCCCGGTGACCGGGGCGATGCTCGGCGGGTTGCTGGTCCTGCTCCTCATCGCGTTGGCGGTGCCCGCCCGACGCCGCAAGCAGGACCGCGCCGCGCTTGCCGCCGAGATCGGCCCGGTCGATGTCCTGCTGACCGAGCCGGACGGATCGGTGGCCTTCGCCTCGCCCGACGGTGTGCTGCCGGGTCAGGTCGGGACCGTGATCGATGAACACGTCGACGTGGTGGACATCACCTCCACCGTCGTGGACCTCGCCGTCCGCAACTACCTGTGGATCGAGGAACTGCACGTCGACCAGGACGCCCTGGACTGGCGGATCGTCCGACGCAACCAGCCCGACGAGGCGCTGCACGACTACGAGCGGGCCGTCTACGCCAGCCTGCTCGGTCCCGATGCGGGCCCGGACCGTCGCGAAGAGGTACTGGTCTCCGAACTGGCCGCCGATGGCAACCTGGATCTGGCCGGGGTCGAATCGGCCTTATACGCCGATGTCGTCGAACGGCGCTGGTTCGGCATCCGGCCCGATCGGGCTCGCAACCGCTGGTGGTGGTCGGGACTCGCGGTCGCGGCGCTCGGCGCGGTGCTCACCGTGGTCCTCGCCGTGCTGGGCGGCTCCGCGTTGATCGGGCTCGGCGTGCTGGTCAGCGGCGTGATCGTGGCGCTGGACTCGCGTCGGCTACCTGCCAGGACCGCACGCGGCAGCCGGTTGGTGGCGCAGGTACGCGGCTTGCGCACCTACCTCGACACGGCGTCCCACCGGGACATCCCGGCCGACGACCGCGAGATGGTGTTCTCCCGATCCCTGCCTTACGCCGTGGTTCTCGGCGAGACCCGCCGCTGGTTGGGCGAGTTCGCGACCATCGACGGCGGCGCCGATGGCACCCCCGGCCTCTACTGGTACGGCGAGGACCTCGGCGGCGAGGAGTCGACCAGCCCGGATCTGCGTCGGTTCGCGGCGCATTTCCCGAGTTTCCTGGCCGAGCTGGATGGTGTGCTGGCCGAGGCGGGACATCTCCGATCCCTGCGGTGATTCGCTCGTACGGCGGTATCCCCGGTTACTTCGCGTGTTGTTCGACCGACGGCTGCCGGATCCAGCGCGGCATCACTCAACGGGGTCGGACGCATACGTCGTAGGCTGCTGGAATGGTCGACCACCAGCTCCACAGATTCACCCTGCCCAACGGCCTGCGGGTGGTCCTCGCACCGGATGACACGGCGCCCGTCGTCGCAGTGAGCGTGCACTACGACGTCGGGTTCCGGTCGGAACCCGAGGGTCGGACCGGCTTCGCGCACCTGTTCGAGCATTTGATGTTCCAGGGCAGCGAGAGCCTCGGAAAGCTGGCGCATTTCCGGCATGTGCAGGGCTCCGGCGGAACCTTCAACGGGTCAACACATCAGGACTACACCGACTACTTCGAGATGCTGCCGTCGGCTGCGTTGGAACGGGCGTTGTTCCTCGAAGCAGACCGGATGCGGGCCCCGAAGCTGACCGAGGAGAACCTGCGCAACCAGGTGGACGTGGTGAAGGAGGAGATCCGACTCAACGTCCTCAACCGGCCCTACGGCGGGTTCCCCTGGATCCTGCTGCCACCGGTGCTCTTCGATACCTTCCCCAACGCCCACAACGGCTACGGCGACTTCACCGATCTGGAGCAGGCGTCGGTCGACGACTGCGCGGCCTTCTTCGACACCTACTACGCGCCGAGCAACGCCGTTCTGACCGTGGCCGGGCATCTCGATGTCGAGCGGACCACCGAGCTGGTGCACCGCCACTTCGGTGACGTCCCGGCCCGACCCACCCCGGTGCGCCCCTCGTTCGCCGAGCCGGCGCCGACCACCGAGCTGCGCGGCACCCACGTCGACGCGCACGCACCGTTGCCCGCCATCGCGGTGGGCTACCGCGTGCCGGACCCGGTCGTCGACCTGGAGGGCTACCTCGCGTACGTCGTGCTGTCCCAGGTGCTCTCCGACGGCGACTCCTCACGTCTGCCGCACCGGTTGGTGCACGGCGAGGCCCTGGCCATCGAGGTCGGGGCGGGCTGCGGCCTGTTCCAGCCCTTGGACACCAGGGACCCGGATCTCTTCTCCGCGACGATCATCCACTCCGGCGATGTCGAGCAGGCCAGGGTGCTGGCCGCGTTCGACGAGGAGTTGGCGATCGTGGCCGCCGAGGGCCCCCATGTGGACGAGCTGGCCAGGGTCACCGCTCGTTGGACGGCGGCCCTGCACGGGGAGCACGACCGACTCATCTCCCGGACCTTGGCCTACGGCGCTTTCGAGTTGCTGCATGGGCGTGCCGAACTGAGCGCCGAGCTGCCGGAGCTGATCGGGCGGGTCACCGTCGATCATGTCGCCGAGGCCGCAAAGAATCTGCGTCCCGACGCACGGGCCGTGCTGACCGTCGAGCCCACCGCTTCCGCTGGAGACGCCCTGTGAACACCGCGACGTCCAACGCCACCCACCGCAGCGCCGAGGAGATCGGCCGCACCGAGACGGGCCCGCGTCCGCTGCCCGAACTGGGCGTGGCCCGACTGGACGACCCGCCGCAGCGGCTGGACGTCGTGCTGGCCAACGGCCTGCGCCTCGTCGCCGTGCGTCAGGCCACGGTGCCCATGGTCGAGATGCGGATGAGCATCCCGTTCGCGGGGGACTCGGACGAGCATTCCGCCGTGGCGGAACTGCTCGCCACCACGATGCTGACCGGCACCGAGCAGCGGGACCGGATCCTGATGGACACCGATCTGGCCGGGGTGGGTGCCGACCTGCACACCATCGTCGACCCGGAGCGGCTGCGGGTATCCGGGTCCACCCTGAGCAGCGGGCTGGACACCTTCCTCGACGTCGTCAGCGACGCGCTCACCAGCGCGGCCTACCGGGACGCCGAGGTGCTCGGCGAACGTGATCGGCTCGCCGAGCGGATCAACGTGGCGCGCTCGCAGCCCAGGGTGATCGCCAGGGAGGCGTTGCAGCGGCAGCGTTTCGGCGACCACCCGTACACCCGGGAGATGCCCAGCAGCGCCGAGGTGCTGACCGTGGACCCGGCCGTGGTCCGACAGCTGCACCGCGCCGCCGTGGTGCCCAACGGTTCGACCCTCGTCCTGGTCGGCGACATCGACCTGGACAAGATCGTCGAGACGGTGACCAAGGCGCTAGCGGGCTGGACCAGCGATCGCACCGCCTCGGTGCTCTCGCCGTTGCCGCTGGTTCGGGGCGGTGACCTGCTGCTGGTCGACCGGCCGGGCGCCGTGCAGTCGCAGATCAGGCTGTCCGCGCAGGCCATCACGCGCTTGGACCCGCGCTTCCCGGCATTGCAGCTGGCGAACGTGGTCTTCGGCGGCTACTTCTCCTCGCGGCTGGTGGAGAACATCCGCGAGGACAAGGGCTACACCTACAGTGCCCACTCGTCCTTCGAGTACACGCCGCAGGGTGCCGTGCTGGACATCGACGCCGACACCGCCAGTGAGGTGACCGCCGCCGCCGTGCTGGAGATGCGCTACGAGCTCGGGCGCATCGGCGTGGTGCCGCCGACGAGCGAGGAGCTTGAGTCGGCGCGCGAATACCTGATCGGTTCGCTGCTGATCTCGACGGCATCGCAGGGTGGGCTCGCGGGGACACTGTCGGCTCTGGCGGCGATCGACGTGCCGCTGGATTGGTTGCAGCGGCACCCGGACCGCCTGCGGGAGGTCACCTCGGAGCAGGTCGCGGTCGCGGCCAGGGAGTTCTTCGCCCCCACCGCCTTCACCGGCGTGGTGGTCGGCGACGCGGAGACCCTGGCGGCACCGCTGCGTGCCCTGGGAGGCGTCGCCCTCTCGTGAGCAGCCGAACCGAGGAAATCACCGTGTCCGGCCCGGCGGCCTTCGGATTGCTCGAACTACCCGCGCTGTCGCGGTCCACGGTGGATCGCCGGGAACCGGTCCGCGCCGACGGGCAGGCCCTGGATCGGCTGTGGGCGGCGGGCCGACTGCTGGAGGTCGACCCGAAGGGTCGGGCCCGCGTACGGGAGACGGGCGAGCTGGTCACCGCGCCCATTCCCGCCGATCTGGCCAGGCCGGACGATGTGGTGCTGCTCGGTGTCCAGGACGACGTGGGCTTCTGGGCTCGTCGGCTGCCGCAGGAGCATCCCGAGTCGGGTTGGCAGGATCTTCGGCAGGCCGGGGCCGCGTTGTCCGACACCGACGCCGGCCTGCTCACCACGGCCGTCGGCTTGCTGGCCTGGCACCACTCGTCGGGTTTCTGTTCGGTCTGCGGCGATCCGACCCGGTCGGTGCGGGCGGGCTGGATGCGGCACTGCGAGTCCTGTGGGTATGAGCACTACCCGAGGACCGATCCCGCCGTGATCTGCCTGGTGCACGACGGCGCTGATCGGGTCCTGTTGGCTCGGCAACCGAGTTGGCCCGCAGGCCGGTACTCGGTGCTGGCCGGGTTCGTCGAGATGGGCGAGTCCCTGGAGGCCTGCGTGGCCAGGGAGATCGCCGAGGAGGTCGGGGTCGATGTCTCGGACATCAGTTACCTGGGCAGCCAGCCGTGGCCGTTTCCCCGCTCGTTGATGGTGGGGTTCGCCGCGGTGGCCGACCCGACCCAACCACTGATCCCGGCCGACGGCGAGATCGAGGCCGCGTTCTGGGTCAGCAGGGAGCGGGTGCGAACCGCGCTGGCCGCCGGTGGGAACGGCCCCGATTTCGCGTTGCCGGGGAAGACCTCCATCGCGTATCGGATGCTCGAAGGCTGGGCGGCCTGACCCCTCGGATCGTGGGTGCTGCCGACGCGGCGAAAGACCTGCCGCGTCGGATCTCACATCTCGGCCGAATGGTCGGTGATTTCCCGACTTTCGGCCGAGGCGACTCCGGCGTGCCCCGAAATACCGTGCCGGGGTGCATGAGACATCGATCGGTGCCCAACCAGTCACGCGCCTCGGTCGCCGCATCGGCGAGGTGGACGTCGTCCGGGGGTTGGCGCTCTGCGGGATTCTTTTCACCAACATTCCGCAACTGACCTACCTGATGCGAAGCGACGAGAACGGCGATTTCTATCCGATCGCCGCCGCGATGGAGTTCTTGTTCAGCCAACGCTTCTTCCCGATCTTCGCGTATCTCTTCGGGCTGAGCTTCGCGCTGTTCCTCGACAGCGCGGCCAAGCGGACCGAGAAGCCTTACCTGGTCCTGCTACGGCGCCTGCTGGTGCTGGCGGTGTTCGGCTGGCTGCATCAGATGATCCATCCGGGCGAGGCCCTGCTGCCCTACGCGATCGTCGGCGTGGTGATTCTGCTGCCCGTGAGTCTGCTACCGAAGCCGCTCATCCTGGCGGGCGGTGTGGTGGGCACCCTGGTACCCCTGGCCGTGACCGGTGGGGGATTGCTGCTTGTTCCCGGGCTGTTCCTGTTGGGCCTGGCCACCACCCGCTACGGGATCGTGCACACCCTCGCGAAGCGCGGCTGGCAGCTTGCCGCGTTGTTGGCGGCCGGCGCGATCACCGCGGCGATCACGCTGCCACTCCAGGCCGATTCCTTGCAGCACAGCGGTTTCAACGTCGTCTCCGGAGTGGCGGGCTTCGGTCTCGCGGTGGTGTATGTGACAGGCCTGCTGCTGTTGCTGCGCACCCCGGTGGCTCCGGTGCTGTCGGCCGTGTTCGAACCGCTGGGACGAATGGCTCTGACCAACTATCTGGTCGCCACGGTGATCATCATCGCGGTGGACGGACCGCTGGAGATGAATGAGTCCGGCCGATGGGGCGTGATGTTGTTGCTGGCCGTGTCGATCCTGACCCTGCAGACCGTGTTCAGTCGGCTGTGGCTGCGGCGGTTCCGGTACGGGCCTGTCGAGTGGCTGTGGCGGAGCGCGACCTGGTGGGAGTGGGCGCCGATCTCGCGGCGCACCGCGCAATCCTGAGCGGACGCGCCGGTGGCCGAGGTCGCGGCGACCGGAGGGCAGGCACGATGCGAGGATGCTCGGATGGGTGGGCAGCAGGATCCGGCGGCGGAACTCGATCCCGAGCAGCGAGCGGCTGTGCTGGCCCCCCGAGGCCCGGTCTGCGTGTTGGCGGGGGCGGGCACCGGCAAGACCCGCACCATCACCCGGCGGATCGCGTACCTCGTCGCCCAGGGGCACGTCGCCCCCGGCCAGGTCTTGGCGGTCACCTTCACCAAACGGGCCGCCGCCGAGATGCGCAACCGGCTACTGGCTCTGGACGCCGTCGGAGTGCAGGCGCTGACCTTCCACGCGGCGGCGTTGCGGCAACTCAGGTACTTCTGGCCCAGGGTGATCGGCGACGACCAGTGGCGATTGTTGGACAGCAAGCTGCCGGTCGTCGCGCAGGCCGCCCGGCGGGCGGGGACCGGAACCGACCGGGAGACGTTGCGTGACCTGGCCAGCGAGATCGAGTGGAGCAAGGCCTCGCTGATCAGCCCGGAGGAGTACCCCGCAGCCGTAGCGCGGGTGCACCGGGCCACCCCGGCGCCCGCCGAGCAGGTCGTCGCCGTGTACGCGAACTACGAACGCCTCAAGAACGAGGCCAGCGTGCTGGACTTCGACGACCTGCTGTTGCACACCGCTGCGGTCATGGAGGAGCACGGCGACGTCGCCGAGGAGTTCCGCGATCGCTATCGCAGCTTCGTGGTGGACGAGTATCAGGACGTCACCCCGCTCCAGCAGCGGGTGCTCAACGCCTGGCTGGGCGAACGCGACGATCTGACCGTGGTCGGGGACGCCAATCAGACGATCTACTCCTTCGCCGGGGCGTCGGCCCGTCCCCTGCTTGACTTCCCCCGCCGGTTCCCGGGCGCGGTGGTCGTCCGGCTGGAGCGGGACTACCGGTCCACCCCGGAGATCGTGTCGCTGGCCAACCGGGTCATCGAGGTCGCCCGCGACCGGCCCGCGGGCACCCGCCTGCGGTTGATCGGCCAACGACCGCCGGGCCCGGCGCCGGTGTTCCTCGAGCACGACGACGAACCGGCCGAAGCCGCCGAGGTGGCCCGCCGAATCCGTGATCTGCTCGCGGCGGGCACCCCGGCCAGCGAGATCGCGATCCTCTTCCGGGTCAACGCGCAATCGGAGACCTACGAGCAGGCGCTCGGCGATCAGGGCGTTCCCTATCAGGTTCGCGGTGGGGAGCGGTTCTTCGCCAGGACAGAGGTGCGCCAAGCAGTCGCCGCCTTGCGCACCGAGGGCGCGCTGCGAGAGGAACGTCCCCTGCCGGACCGGGTGCGCGCGGTCCTGGCCAGGCTGGGACTGGTCGCCCAGCCGCCCGAGGGTGGCGCGGCCCGCGAGCGCTGGGAGTCCCTGCGTGCGTTGGCGGAACTGGCGGAGGAGACGGTCCGATTGGCGCCGGGCACGGACCTGGCGCGATTCGTCGTCGAACTCGATCTACGGGCCGAGGCGCGGCACCCACCGACGATGGAGGGCGTCACGCTGGCCTCGCTGCACGCCGCCAAGGGGTTGGAGTGGGACGCGGTGTTCCTGGTGGGCGTCGCGGAGGGCACCCTGCCGATCCAGCACGCCGACGGGGACGACGCCGCGATCGAGGAGGAGCGCAGGCTGTTCTATGTCGGCGTGACCCGGGCCCGCCAGCACCTCACACTGTCCTGGGCGTTGGCCAGGATGGCGGGCGGCCGGCGATACCGCAGGCGCAGCCGCTTCCTCTCGGGGCTGGCGCACCAGGACCACCCCGCTGCGGCGCTCGGGCGGACGACCGGCCGTAGCGCGCCGGACTTCCGGTCCGAGGTGGCGCGCTGTCGGGTCTGTTCCGCAGCACTGACGGCGATCATGGCCATCAAGCTCGGCCGCTGCGAGCGGTGTCCGGCGGATCTGGACGAGGATCTGTTGCGGCGGCTGCGGACTTGGCGCAGCGAGCGGGCCAGAAAGCTGGGCGTGCCCGGTTTCGTGGTGCTGACCGATGCGACGCTGACGGCGATCGCCGAGCAGCGGCCCTCCGATGTTCCCTCCTTGGTCCGGATCGCCGGGATCGGCGCCACCAAGTTGGACCGCTTCGGCGACGAGGTGATCTCGTTGGTGCGTGACGCCGGACACCCGGCGGAGTTCACTCGAACGGAGTAGCGGCGGTCGGCTTGGCGTCTGCCGCCCTCCGCCGGGTCCCGGCGGCCGGATCCGAGGAATCTTTCTGGTCGGTTCGCCGGACAGGCAAGGCTGCTAGCTGCAAAGATGTCCTCGGACGGTCGAACGGCCGAACGAAATCAAGATCATCGAAAAAACCGTCGGAAAATAAGTTGCGCGCGTCGATGTGCGACCAATAACCTGCGTGAGGCAGGCCGGGAAGGGCCTGACGACGTTCTTCGATTCCCCTGAGAGGAGGTGGCCGCGGTGAAGACAATCAACCTCACGGTGATCCCCGGCTACCTGAAGCTCGGGGTTGTTGCCGTGTCCATGGAAGCAGGCTGCGCACGTCGCCCTCACGATTCGGTGGTTTCCGTCGCCGGCTCGGAGCAGGCACCTTCGCTGCGTATCGCCATGCAGGACCCACGGCCGAACGG
This sequence comes from Actinoalloteichus hymeniacidonis, assembly GCF_014203365.1. Classification (NCBI taxonomy): domain Bacteria; kingdom Bacillati; phylum Actinomycetota; class Actinomycetes; order Pseudonocardiales; family Pseudonocardiaceae; genus Actinoalloteichus; species Actinoalloteichus hymeniacidonis. Next base: position 5,301,639 of record NZ_JACHIS010000001.1, on the reverse strand, counting down.
GTTCAGCCCGTTCGCCATCGAACGAACCCATCCTGTCCGCGCAGGAGCTCAGTCGCTGACCTAGTCAGAACGACTGGTTGATCCAGGCCGCGGACTCCCTACGGAATCCGCGGCCTCTTTGTCGTCTCTGGACGACTTGGCTTGTCGCGGGCCCGATGAGAATTCGATGAAAATCAGAAGGAGAACGTATGTCCAGCGCGACCGTCTCTCTTGCGCGAGACGTTCTGCCGGAGCCTAGGGTTTCCGACTCCACCGTGGTCGGTATGGGCGACCTGTTGGTCGCCGTCCCCGACGACGAGATGGCGTTGCCCTGTCGAGTACAGGACCCCGATCTCTGGTTTGCCGAGAACCCCGCTGAGCTGCAGCGGGCGAAGCAACTTTGTGAGACCTGCCCGATCAAGGCCGCCTGCCTGGCAGGCGCGCTCACCCGGCGTGAGCCGTGGGGAGTGTGGGGCGGCGAGATCTTTGAACGCGGTGCGGTCATCGCGAAGAAGCGGCCCCGGGGCCGGCCGAGGAAGACTGCCACCCCGCTCACTGCGGGCAAGGAGGCAGCGGCATGAACAATCTGCCCGAAATCGACGTTCGACACCGAAATCTGCCCGGGTCCGACACGGTGACCTATGTGTCCGATGCGTTAGCTCACGCCCGAATACAGGCGTTTGAAGACGAGGTACGACGATGTCGATTATCGGCCCGATTGCGTAGTCGTTCGTGGTGGCGTTGGCTGTCGCGGCACGCGTCGAATCGGGCTGCTCTCGTGGAGTCGACTCTGAACGCAAGCTGAGCCGACTGTTCCGACACAATGGGCCGCCGATCGATTGATCGGCGGCCCATTGTCGTTTCCGCTAGACCGATTCTCGGCGCGCGGCGTCGGTTCTGCCGCATCCGATGTGGATCAGGGCTGGTCGGCGAAGCCCGGCTGCCAGGCACTGACGATCTCGTGCGCGGGAACCCTGGCACCGAGTTGGCAGAGAATGCCGGTCGTGCCCAGGGTGACGCGATAGGTGATGAGGTAATCCGGCGGTAGGTTCAACGACCGTCCAATCCGGAAGTCATTGCCCTGTAGATCGCTTACCCGCTCCGCCTGTTTCTGCAGCCATGGCCGATTGAAGTGGAAGATCTCGCTGGTCAGTGGCTCTGCGAACGGCGCGAGGTAGGCGAGCACGTCCTCGGCGAGCAGCTCACGGCCGGGTTGGATGAAGTTCTCCCTGCGCAACAGATCCAACAGGTCGCCGGACCGCTGTTCGAGAGCCAGCCGGACCATCAGCCCGAGGGTCACGGGCAACCCGTCGGGAAGGCGGGCGACCGCACCGAAATCCAGCACGCAGAGCCGACCATCGGGCAGCAGCATGTAGTTGCCGGGGTGCGGATCACCGTGCAGCAGCCCGGTTCTGGCGGGCGAGGAGAAGTGGAAGAGCGAGAGCGCGTAGCCCGCTCTGTCTCGTTGCTCCTGGGTCCCGTCCCGGATGATCTGGGAGAACGGTGTTCCCGCCGCCCATTCCGAGACGACCACCTTGGGGGCACTCGCGATGATGCGCGGAATCATCACCTCGTCGTCGCCCTCGAAGCCTGCAGCGAACTGGCGCTGGTTGTCGGCCTCGCTGCGGTAGTCGAGCTCCTCGGACATGCGCGCCTCGAGCTCGGCGAGCAGCGGCTTGACCTCGGTGCCCGGCACCAACATCTGGAACAGCTTGCTGAAGCGGCGGAGCTGCCGAAGGTCGGCGAGCAGGGCTTCGTCCGCGCCGGGATACTGGATCTTGACCGCGACCTCGCGGCCGTCGTGCCAGACGGCCCGATGCACCTGGCCGATGCTGGCGGCGGCGGTGGCCTCGTCGTCGAACTCGGCGAAACGAGTGGTCCAGCGACTGCCGAGTTGTTCGGCCAGCACCCGGTGCACGCTCTTGGCGGTCATCGGCGGTGCCGCGGACTGGAGCTTGGTCAACGCCTCGCGGTAGGGCTCGGCCATCTCCTCCGGCACGGCGGCCTCGAAGACGCTCAGGGCTTGCCCGAACTTCATCGCGCCGCCCTTGAGCTGGCCGAGGACCGCGAACACCTGCTCGGCCGTCTTGGCCGTGACATCGGCGTTGACGTTCTCGGCGCTCTGGCCTGCAAGTCGGCGTCCCCAGCCCGCGGCGACGCGGCCTGCGGCACCCAGCGGCAGGCTGGCGAGTTTCGCGGTGCGCTGTACGGTCCGACGGGGGATGTCGCTCACCCCTGCATTCTCTCGTGATTCGATGGCGAAACGCAGCCTTTCCGGGTGGTCGATTCGCCGAACCCCACGACTCGGAGACCGAGGCAACGGCTGATCGACCCACGTGCTCCGCAGGGACAATCCGGATGCGCGGGCCGGGGTCGCCGTCGGATTCGGCCGCCCACCGGATCGATCTGCAGTGCGCCGTTCCAGACCGGCGGCGCCGCTGAGGTCGTGTCGTTCTCCAGGAATCGCAGGCTCTGCGCCACCGCGAGGGCCGCGATCGATGCCGTTCTCGCCACATCGGTTCGCTGTGTCCGCCCCGCCAGTTGCGCGGCCAGGACCGGCCATTGCGGATCGAGCGCGCTGCGATGGTGGTCGATGCAGCGCAGACAGCTGGACCGACCGGGCAGCACCAGCGGACCGACGGTGCCGCCGGCTGCCGAGGTCACCAACAGATGCGCGATCTGCTCGGCGTGCAACGCGGCGAGCCGGGCGGGATCGGGAACCAGGGAGTCGGCCAGAACGACCAGGTCCGGTTGGCGTCGCGGCGAACGGCGCCCGGCGTTCGGTTCGATGGCGACCTCGTGGACGAGATCGGTGGTGACCTCGGTCCGAGCCCGTCCGAGGTGCTGCTCGGTGTAGTCGCGGCCGAGGTCGTCCATGGTGACCGTGCCTGCCGCGTGCAGCCGAACCGAGCCGATGCCTGCGGCGGCGAGCAGGGTCGCGACCGCGGGTGCGATGCGACCGGAGCCGACGACCGAGACCGCGCAGTCCCGGGCACGAACCCGGGTGTCCTTCCCACCGCGATGGGCTCGATAGATCGCCTCGGCGGCGGCGCGTGGCGAACCGGCGTGATCGGCGGCCGCGTCGACGAGCAGTCCCTCGGCGGTGAGTTGGCCGAGTAGCGCCAGACAATCGGCGGGATCGCCGCCCGCCGAGGCACAGTCTCGAAGGAGCTGGTGGGTGCTGAACTCGCCGGTCAGCCGCTCGGCTTGGGCCGCGACGGCGGGCGCGAGATTCTCGGCGACCACCGCTCGACTGTGCTCGGTACCGAATTGCAGGGCGGTGGCGTCCCGGCGAAGCGGGGCGAATCCCGGCGCCAAGCGTGGTCGATCGGGGAGCCGGGAATGACTGCGGAAAGTGCTCACGCGATCACGCTAGGCATGGTGTCCGGTACTCGGCGATTCGGCCGCAGCCGGTGTCGGCCCATTGCGGGTCGTGTCGCGCATCGCTGATTACCTGCGGTAGTCGTCCGGCTGGGATCCTCGTGGATCCGTCTCGGACGTTCGAGGTGAGCGTCGCGAAAGGTCCGCGTCGATTACCCCGCGCCGACCTTGCGGGCCGTGGCGCACGAGATCGAGTGATGCCATCCGCTCCCGGGGTATCGCCCGTGATCCGAGTACTCGATGGCGTGGGTTCGACGTCTCGTCGACCCGGCCTGCCTCCGCTCGGCGGCGGGAGGAACGCGGTGCTGCGCTCCTCCCGTCCGGATGGCCAGGTGTCAGGCGGCCTTGCCGAGGATTCTGGTCATCTTCGTTCCACAGACCGGGCAGATGCCCTTGGCCATGCGTCGGTTGTTCGACTCCTCGACCTTGCCTTCGAAGTCGCGCTTCGCACGGCATTTGACGCAGTAGCCGTTGTAGGTCTCGGCCACGATTGCCTCCCTTGCTCGCTGTGCCCGTGCCCGCGGTGCCCACCGCGTGCCTGCGCCTGGTGCGGCGTCGGGCGAGAACCAGGCGCCACGCTACCTGTGCACTGATGCTCAGCGGCGCATGTGGTGTGTCGCGTGTCCACTTTCAGCAGGTCACAGTGCATGTCGCCAAACAAGCATTCGGTCGAATGTCACAGCTCGTCGCCGCGTTTCTCCCCGGCAGGATGAGCCTTCCCGCTCCCTGGGATGACTCGGCTAGCTACAGGTAATCGGTTCGTCACCGGGAATCCCGGATCTTGGTGTGAGCCCCACCACGGGCCCGCCTAAGGCATCGATTGAGGGCGCATACCGTAGGTGGCGTGGGAGAGCCTCAGGTCGAGGTGCGACGCAGCGCACGGCGCCGCCGCACGGTGACCGCGTACCGGGACGGCGACCGAGTCATCGTGTTGCTGCCCGCCAGGATGACGCGGTCCGAGGAGGAACACTGGGTCGCGGAGATGCTCGGCAGACTGCGGCGCAGCGAGACGCGCCGACGGTCGCCCGCCAGGGCGTCGGATACCGCATTGCTCAGCCGGTGCCGGGAACTACTACGTCGTCATCTGCCGGAATGCCCCGAACCCGCGTCGGTTCGGTGGGTCCCGTCGATGCGCACCAGATGGGCATCCTGCACGCCGTCGGACGCGTCGATCCGCGTCGGCGAACGACTTCGGGACGTGCCGAGCTGGGTGCTCGACTACGTGTTGCTGCACGAGTTGGCACACCTGCTGGTGCCGGGGCACGGTCCGGACTTCTGGGCGCTGGTCCACCGGTACCCGAAGACCGAACGGGCCGTCGGCTACCTGGAGGGCCTCGCCGCCGCAGCAGGCTGGGAGATCACCGACGACGACGAACCCGTCTCGATCGAGGCGTGACGACGATCCGCCCGAGGCAACCGGGCAGCGCCGCCCACTCAATCAGGTGGGTGGCGGCCCGCTCGGGCCTGACCGGCCGATCGAGCGGCGTAGCGCGTCGAGAAACCGCAGGTGAAACCACCTCGACCGATCGCCCGTGGGCCGCTGCGACCACCGCAGACCGGTCCGAGACCGCTGCGATCTCCCGACCGGGGCGCCATAAGAGACGACCGCCTCGGCATCCGAAGAATGCCGAGGCGTCGAGTTCGACTGTGAAGATCGGGTCTAGCCTGCCGAGCCGTCCTCGGGCTTGTGCTCACCGGATTCCTTCTTGCGCCGGATGGCCTCCAACGCGGCCAGCGGGTCGTCCAGCTCGCCCCGCTGCGCTCCGAAACGTTCGACGAACTCGACCGGTTCGGCCAGGTCGTCGGCGGTGGGCAGCAGGTCGGGGTGCTCCCAGAGCGCGTCCCTGGCCTCCGTGCCGTGGCGGTCCGACAGCCCGCGCCACAGCGTTGCCGCCGCCCGCAGCTGGCGGGGGCGGAGATCCAGGCCGACCAGGGTGGCGAAGGTCTGCTCGGCGGGGCCGCCGCTGGCCCGTCGCCGCCGCAGCGTCTCGCGCAACGCATCGGCCCCGGGCAGCCGCTCCGCGACGGCGTCGCCGACCACGACGTCGATCCAGCCCTCGACCAGCGCCAGCAGCGTCTCCAATCGAACCAAGGCCTGCTGTTGGGAGGGCGTCCGCTCCGGCTCCAACAACCCGGACTTCATCGCCTCTTCCAGGGATGCCGGGTTGCTGGGGTCGATCTTGCCCGCGAGGTCCTCCATCGCCGAGACATCGACCTGGATTCCCTGCGAGAACTCCTCGACCGCGCCCACCAAGCCCTGCCGCAGCCAGGAGATGTGCGTGAACAACCGGTGGTGCGCCGCCTCGCGGGCCGCCAGGAACACCAGCACCTCGTGCGCGGGCCGCTCCAGCCCGCCGGTGAACCGATCGATGTTGGCAGGCAGCAGCGCCGCGACGCCCTCGCGACCCAACGGCAGCCCGATCTCGGTACCGGTCAGCACCTCGGCGCTCAACTGGCCGAGGGCACCGCCGAGCTGGGAGCCGTAGGCCATGCCGCCCATCTGCCCGAGCATCGACAGCAACGGTCCCGCAGTCTGCTTCGCCTCGGCGGGCAGCGTCTCGATCCATGCGGCGGACATCCGCTGCACCACCGGATCGCACAGGCGTTGCCAGGTGGGCAAGGTCTGTTCCACCCACTGCTTCGGGGACCAGACCTCGACTCGTCTCGCGCCCGCGGGCAGCGTCGTCGACTCATCGAGCCACAGCTCGGCCAGCCGCACCGAATCGGTTGCCGCAGTGCGCTGCTGCGAGGTGGTGTCCTCGTTGCGCCCCTGCGAGTCGAGGTGCTGGAAGGCGAGCTGCTTGGCGAGGTCGTAGTTGACCGGGCCACCGCCGCTCCCGCCACCCTGCGACGCCTGGCTGAACATCTGTCCGAGCTGGCTGAACATCTGCCCGAGCGAGTTCATGTCGAAATTGGGCGGCATCCCGCCGGGGGGCATCCCGCCCAGTGGCGAACCGCCGGGCGGTAGTCCACCGGGAGGCATCGCGCCGCTGAAGCCGAACGGGTTCTCACCGGAATCCCGGTCGGGGCGGTCGGAGGGTCGGTCCCGGTCCCCCCGATCTTCTGGGTCGGGCGGATTGAACCCAAACGGCAGATCGGTCATACCCCCACGGTACGCGGCGGACCATCAGCGCATGTGCTCAGACGACCACAGTATTCGCTCTGCCGAGGGCGAACAGTGCGGTGCTCTGGTCGAGTCATCGTCTTCGCCGTCATTTCCGTACGCTCTGGTGCGTGAATCGCCGAACCTGGACCCTTGTGGTCAGCGCCCTGCTGGTCGCCGCATTCGGCCTCCTCGGTGCCTTCGTCCGCGTGCCCTACGTCGCGCTAGGTCCGGGACCGACCTACGACACGCTGGGTGATGTGTCGGTGGACCCCGATGCGGAGCCCGAGGAGGTCATCTCGATCGGCGAGGGTCCGGAGACCTTCGAGACCGGCGGCGAGCTGCGGATGACCACGGTCTCGGTCACCACCGAGCTCTCGTTGTTCGGTGCACTCGGGTTGTGGGGCAGTGGGCGATACGCCTTGGCGCCCGAAGAGGAGTTCTACCCGCCGGACCGCACCCCGGAGGAGGTCGAGACCGAGAACCGCGAGGCCTTCGAGACCTCGCAGAGCAGCGCCGAGAGCGCGGCACTGCGTTATCTCGGGTATCCGACGCGCGTCTCGGTCGGCCAGGTCGTCGCGGAGGGGCCCAGCGACGGGATCCTCGAGCCGGGGGACGAGATCCTGCGGGTGCACGAGAGCGAGACGATCGACGACCAACAGGTTCAGGACGCGCTGACCGACACCGCGCCCGGCGACGAGGTGAGCGTGGTGATCTCCCGCGATGGCGACGAGCGCACCGAGACGATCGCGCTCGGATCCAATGAGGACCGCGAGCGCGGCTTCCTCGGCATCGTCCCGGTCACCGAACCGGAGGCGGACTTCGACATCGACATCGAGCTGTCCGAGGTCGGCGGTCCATCGGCCGGGCTGATCTTCGCCCTCGCGATCGTCGACAAGCTCACCGAGGGCAGCCTGACCGACGACACGATCATCGCGGGCACCGGGGAGATCTCCTCCGATGGCCGGGTGGGTCCGATCGGCGGCATCCAGTTCAAGATGACCGCCGCCAAGGAGGAAGGCGCCTCGATCTTCCTGGTGCCCGCCGACAACTGCATCGAGGCGGTGCCCAACGCACCGGACGGGCTGCGCCTGGTTCGAGTCGAGACGCTGGAGAGCGCGATCGATTCCCTGGAGAGCCTGGCCGAGGGCGGCGAGGCGCCCAGCTGTAGCTGATCCGACGGCGGGCGGCCGACATCACGGAGAGAACAACCGACGACCGGCCCCACCTCGGATCTCGCGGGCGGGGCCGGTCGCTGTCGGATCAGGGGCGGAACGTCGCCCGGAGCGCGTCGACGAGATTCGGCGCCAGCTCGGGATGCTCGATGATCTCCTCGTCGGGGCCATCGGAGTCCTCGCTGCGCAGCCGTAGAACACAGGCGGCCGTGCCGTCCCGCAACACCGCGGCCACGACCCGCGCCTCCCGGCGATCCGGGTGCTCGGCTGCGATCCGCTTGGCCAGCTCGGGGTCGTCGTCGGTGGGCAGTTGCTCCTCGGCCTCCGGCGGCAACACCACGATCTCCTGTGCCAGGGCGCAACCATCGACGCCTTCCGGCCAGACGATGCCTGCCAACGCGTCCCCGAGATCGCCATCGGGCAGTTCGTCCTGCGCGATGGGGGTCAACGACGCCGCACTGTCGATCCGATCGGCGAGGCCGGGTTCTCTGGCCAGCAGCTCCTCGGTGCGCACCAAGGCGAAGAGTTGGGTCGGCTGATCCCAACCGCCGGTGGAGACGAAATCCTCCACTTCACGGGCGGCGGCGGGCAGCGTGGCGGACAGATCGGGAGCGGGCTCGTTGACCACGGTGCCAGAATTCCTTGTCAGTAGCCGATGTCGGGTGTGAAGTCCGTGTTGTGAAGGGGGGCGCGGGAACTAACCGCCCCCGTCGTAGAGTTGGACATGCAGGACGGACTGCTCATCACCGGGGTCCGTCCGTGGAACTGATCCCGAACCTGGAGCGTGCCCTGTGGCGATGCGGAGCCCGGTCAGTATGCCGAAGCTTTCCCGCCGGAGCCGAATCCTCGTCATAGTCGGTGCGATCCTGCTCCTGCTGTTGTTGAGCGGTTCCCGATTGTTGAGTACTTACGTCGATTGGTTGTGGTTCGGCGAAGTCGGCCGACGCGACGTGTTCGGCACGGTGCTGTTCACGCGCATCGCGCTGTTCTTGGCCGTCGGCGCCTTCGTCGGTGGCGTGCTGGCCCTGTGTCTATGGCTTGCCTACCGGAACCGGCCGGTGTTCGCACCGGTATCCGGCCCCGACGATCCCGTGGCGCGCTACCGATCCGCCATCACGGCTCGGATCAAGCTCGTCGGCATCGGCCTGCCGGTGATCGCGGGTGTGGTCGCCGGTTTCACGGCCCAGACCAACTGGCAGATGGCCCAGTTGTTCATGAACTCCACGCCCTTCGGTCAGACCGACCCGGAGTTCGGCCTGGACATCGGGTTCTACGCCTTCGATCTGCCCTTCTACCAGTTCCTGATGAACTGGGGCTTCATCGCGATCGCCGTCGGCTTCGTCGGCTCCGCGATCGTCGCCTACCTGTTCGGCGGCATTCGGTTGGCAGGTCGGGGCGGCGAACTGACCGACGCGACCAAGGTGCAGCTCGCGGTGCTCGCCGGAAGCTTCGTGCTCCTCAAGGCGGTTGCCTACTTCTTCGACCGCTACGCGCTGCTGTTCTCCCAGCGCAATGAGAACTTCACCGGCGCCAGCGCGACCGACCTGGACGCGGTGCTGCCCGCCCGACTGATCCTGATGTGTATCGCGGTCATCTGTGCGGCGGCCTTCTTCGTCGGCGCCGTCCGCAAGAACCTGCAGTGGCCCGCGATCGCGACCGCGCTGATGGTCGTCTCCAGCGTGCTGCTCGGTGCGTTGTGGCCCGCGGCCCTGGAGCAGTTCTCGGTGCGGCCCAACGCCAACGTGGCGGAGGCGCCGTCGATCGAGAACAACATCGAGGCGACCAGAGCGGCCTACGGCATCGACGACGTCAACTTCGTCGATTACGAGGGCACCAGCGAACTGTCCTCCGAGGACCTGCGGGACGACACCTCGACCATCCCGAACGTCCGGCTGCTCGATCCCAGCGTCCTCACCGACACGTTCACCCAGCTCCAGCAGCGACGGAACTTCTACGGCTTCCCGGATCAGCTCGACGTCGACCGCTACACCGTCGACGGCGAGACCCAGGACTACATCGTCGCGCTGCGCGAGATGAACACCGAGGGCTTGGCGGAGAACCAGGGCACCTGGATCAACCGGCACCTCGTCTACACCCACGGCAACGGATTCGTCGCCGCGCCTGCCAACGAGGTCAACTCGGCGCTGGCGGACGCGGGTGGTCAGGGCGGATACCCGAACTTCACCTTCAGCGATGTCAGCAACAACGGTGAGGGCGACATCCCGGTCGACCAGCCCCGGACCTACTTCGGTGAGCTGGTCACCGACTACGCGATCGTCGGCGCCGACAACCCGGACGACGAGGCGGCCTACCGGGAGTACGACACCGACAACGAGCGCTACCTCTACACCGGCAGCGGCGGCGTCAGCATCGGAAACTGGTTCAACCGGCTCGCCTTCGCCGCGTACCACGCCGAGCGCAACATCCTGTTCAACGAGGCGATCGGCTCCAACTCCAAGATCATCTACAACCGGAACCCGCGGGACCGGGTGGCCGACGTCGCGCCGTTCCTCACCGTGGACAGCGACCCGTACCCGGCGGTCGTCGATGGTCGGATCACCTGGATCGTCGACGCCTACACCACGCTGGACAACTACCCCTACTCCGAGCGGACCCCGCTGGCGGAGGCCACCAACGACAGCGCCAGCCAGGCGCCCGGCGTTCCCCGGCCCCCGGACCGCGAGATCAGCTACATCCGCAACTCGGTCAAGGCCACCGTCGACGCCTACGACGGCACGGTGACGCTGTACGAGGTGGACGAGAACGACCCGGTGTTGGACGCCTGGCGCGGTGCCTTCCCGGACGTCATCGAGCCGATGGACCAGATCAGCGACGAGCTGCGGGCCCACTTCCGTTACCCGGAAGACCTGTTCAAGGTGCAGCGTGACCTGATCTCGCGTTACCACGTCGACGACCCGAGTGAGTTCTACTCCAACGTCGGCTTCTGGAACGTGCCCTCGGACCCGACCACCGGTGACGACCCTGGCGACGCCAACACGCCGCAGCCGCCGTACTACATCCTCGCCGAGGACCCGGAGTCCGGAGACACGGCGTTCCAGCTCACCAGCGCGATGGTGTTCTTGAATCGTCAGTTCCTCTCGGCCTTCATGTCGGTGAACTCCGACCCGGAGAGATACGGCGAGATCACCGTGCTGACCTTGCCCGAGGACAGTCAGACCCAGGGTCCACAGCAGGTGCAGACCCAGTTCGTCTCCTCGTCCGAGGTCAGTACCGAGCTGAACCTGTTGCGGCAGCAGGCCACCGACGTGCAGTTCGGAAACCTGCTGACCCTGCCGGTGGGCGGTGGTCTGCTCTACGTGGAGCCGGTCTACATCGAGCGGGTCAACCAGGAGTCGTCCTTCCCGCAGCTGGCCAGGGTCCTGGTGAGCTTCGAGGGCCGTGTCGGGTACGCCGCGACACTGTCCGAGGCACTCGACCAGGTGTTCGGCACCGGTGCAGGCGAGAGCGCGACCGATCCGACCGGTGAGGGAGTGGAAGGCGACCTGCCCGGTGGCGGCGACGGCACCCAGGAGCCCGAGGGGCAGGAGCAGGGCACGCCGCCGGAGGACGGCGGCGATGAGGACCAGTCCGGCGACGAGGCGGATGCCGGCACACCCGGTGACCTCGACGCCGCTGTCTCCGAGATGAACGACGCCTTGGAGCGGGTCCGCGCGGCACAGCAGAGTGGCGACTTCGCCGACCTCGGCCAGGCCTACGAGGATCTCTCCACCGCGATCGAGCGTTACGAGTCGCTCGCCTCGGGCGAGGGCGGCGGCTGAGTCACACCTACACCGGGGCGCGGTACCGACCCGATTTGGAGATCGGTACCGCGCCCTGTAAGGTTGTAGATGCAGCGCGGGGTGGAGCAGCTCGGTAGCTCGCTGGGCTCATAACCCAGAGGTCGCAGGTTCGAATCCTGTCCCCGCTACCAGGTCGAAAGGCCCCCGGACTTCGGTCCGGGGGCCTTTCGCGTATGTGCTGGGGTTCGGCGTCGGTGATCCCTTCGCCAGGTTCTCGTGGTCGAGCTTCCGGCCGTTCACGGCAGCTCCCCGCGCCTCAGTTGCCGATCGGGCGGTCCGCCTCGTCGCCCAGCAGCTCCCTGGCTCGGATGACCAGCATCTCGCGTAGTTCGGGATGCAGGTGTGGCGACCAATCGACGAGGAAGTCCTCCAGGCTCTGCCGCCACACGCTCAACAGGTGTTCGGCGACCCGGGCCCCACGCTCGGTCAGCACCAGGACACCGTCCTCGACGACGGCCAACCCGTCCGCCATCAGCTGGTGGGCGAAGGGCCTGCCCTCCTCGATCGGGATGCCTGCTCGGCTGGCCAACTCCGGACCGGTGCCCGGGCCCGCTCGGTGGAGGTTGCACAACAGCCAGCAGGAGCCGGGCGGCAGCCGCACCGAGGAGTTCTCGGCGAGTCTGCGATAGAAGTCGCGGCGCATCTCCCGGTCGGCGTGTCGGGACAGGGCGAGGTCGAGCCGTTCGCGGGAACTCTGCTGGGAGGACGCGGCGCCGACGCTCTCGCCGAGGTCGCTGCCGCTGGTGCTGCCGCGTAGCGGGACCTCGCGGAGGAACCAGGTCAGGATGAAGGCTGCGGCGGCGATCGGGGCCGCCACCAGGAAGACATCCGCGATGGCGTCGGCATACGCCTCGATGGCCTGCTGAGCCTGTTGCGGCGGTAGTTGGTCGACGGCCCCCGGATTGCTGCGTAGTGATTCCGCGTCGGTTCCGGGTGGCAGCGGTGTGCCCTGGGTGGCGGAGGCCAGCGAGGCCTGGAGTCGGGCGGCGAAGACGGCGCCGAAGAGCGAGACGCCGAATGAGCCGCCGATCGAGCGGAAGAAGGTGTTGCCGGAGGTCACGGCGCCCAGGTCTTCGTAGGGTGCGCTGTTCTGCACCGCGATCACCAGTACCTGGAGCACGCCGCCGAGGCCCAGGCCGAGGAGGAAGAAGTACAGGGACATGACCAGCGTCGAGGTCTGTGCCGTCATGGTGGACAGCAGCAGCATGGCGATGGTGACCAGTGCGGTGCCCGCGATGGGGAAGGGTCGGTATCGGCCGTGGCGGGTGATCAGCCTGCCGCTGATCACCGAGGTCAGGAACAGCCCGACCATCATCGGAAGCAGATGGACCCCGGACAGCGTGGGGGAGACCCCATGCACGATCTGCAGGAACAGCGGCAGATAGGTCAGCGCTCCGAACATCGCGAAGCCGACGATGAAGGCGATGGACACGGCCACCGAGAACACCGGGTCGGCGAACAGCCGCAGTGGAAGCACCGGTTCGGCGGCCCGCCGCTCGGTCAGCACCCACAGCACCACCAGGATGACCGCGCCGATCGCCAGCGCGATGGTCATCGGCGAGAACCAGGGATAGACGGTGCCGCCCCATGAGGTCAGCAGCACCAGCGCCACGGCCGCGCCCGCGAGCAGCAGGATGCCCGGATAGTCGATGCGGTGTTTCTCGCGTACCGCTTTGGCGGGCAGCACGATGCTGATCACGATCATCGCGAGAATGCCCAGCGGCAGGTTGATGTAGAAGACCCAGTGCCAGGAGAGATGGTCGACCACGAACCCGCCGAGTAGCGGGCCTGCCACGCTGGCCAGGCCGAAGGTGGCGCCGAAATAGCCCTGGTATCGGCCGCGTTGTCGGGGCGAGACGATGTCGCCGACGCTGGCCTGGGTGAGCACCATCAACCCGCCCCCGCCGAGCCCTTGCAACGCCCTGGCCGCGATGAGATGGCTCATCTCCTGCGACAGTCCGCACAGCGCCGAGCCGATCAGGAAGATCAGGATGGCGATCTGGAACAGGTGCTTGCGGCCGTACTGGTCGCCGAGCTTGCCCCAGAGCGGGGTCGACGCGGTGGCGGCCAGGATGTAGGCGGTGACGACCCAGGAGATGTGGGACAGGCCACCGAGGTCGCCGACGATGGTGGGCAGCGCGGTCGAGACGATCGTCTGGTCCAGTGCGGCGAGCAGCATGGCGAGCATCAGGGTGCCGAGCGCGATCGGGACTCGGACGGTGGGCTGGCTAGGTCTCGTTCCCTCGGCCACCGCGCCTCCTCATCCGTCGCACGGAATTGTCGAACGCCCTGGTGAACCGGGCAATTCGGTAATCCGCGCCTGCCTTGGGGCCGATGGCTTCCGGATCAAGGTGGTTCGTCGCATGGATGGGGCGCTCGTGGGCCCGCCGCCACCCGGATGACGAGGCCTCCGGGGAGCAATCGACGAACATGACCCGACCGGTGGTGCAGCCGATGCGATAGGGGACCAGGGAGAAAGCAGTTGCGGTCCTACCGCCGCCGGGTCTCCCCGACTCACCCATTCGAGCGGCAGTACCCCCGTGACCGGGGGCGGAACGGATCATCAGGCCACTGTGGACAGCGTCGACGACCCGTGGCACCGTGAAGGAGTGTCGGAGTTGAACGCCACTTCAGCCGCCCTTCTCGGCCTGCTTCATGAAGGACCGAGGACGGGTGGGGAACTCGTAGCCGCAGCGCGTGAGCGCTTCGGTGTGTTCTTCAGCGTCACCCGCAGTCAGGTATACCGCGAGCTGCCGGTGTTGGCTGAGGAAGGGCTGTTGAAGCTCGGGCGCCAAGGGCCCCGATCCTCTCAGCAGTATGTGATCACCCCAGCAGGCCGTCGAGCCTTCCGATCCTGGTTGAACGCCGATGTGGGGCAGGACAGCGTGCGCAGCCCGTTGGTGCTGCGTCTGGCCCATTCCGGGAGCCTCACGACGCGGCAACGGCGCAAGCTGGTGGAGGACGCCAGGCCGATGGCCATCGCGCGGCTCGATGCGGCGAAAGCAGCGGCCAGAGCTGCGTCGGGAGACCCCTATGCCAAGGCTGCCGCCGACTTCGCCGTCGGACACAGCCGGGCACTCGTGAAGCTGGTGGATGCCATTCCACTGGGCTGAAACCGGCCCGCGGGCCGGGGGCGTAGACCTCCCACTTGAGCGAACCGGGCCGGCTGCCGCGTACCCTTCGAACCCGTGAATCCCGATGTCGCAGCCGATCTCAAGGAACTGTCCGGCACGCTCAGCAGCATCGAGGCAGTGATGGGCCTGGACGATCTGCGGGCCCGCATCGCGGAGCTGGAGGAGGAGGCGGCGCTCCCCGGCCTCTGGGATGACGTCGAACACGCGCAGAACATCACCAGCCAACTAGCACACCGACAGGGTGAGCTACGCCGGGTGGAGCGTCTCCGAGGCCGCCTCGACGACCTGGGGGTGCTCTACGAGCTTGCCGAGGAGGAGGGCGACTCCGGTTCGGTCGAGGAGGCCGACACGGAGCGGGACCGGCTGCGGCGCGACATCGCCAGCGTCGAGGTTCGGACCCTGCTCTCCGGCGAGTACGACGAGCGCGACGCGCTCGTGACGGTGCGAGCCGAGGCGGGCGGCGTCGATGCCGCGGACTTCACCGAGATGCTGATGCGGATGTATCTGCGGTGGGCGGAGCGCCACGGCTATCGCACCGATGTCTTCGAGACCTCCTATGCCGAGGAGGCGGGCATCAAGTCGACCACCTTCAAGGTGGTGGCCCCGTTCGCCTACGGCACCCTCTCGGTCGAGCAGGGCACCCACCGACTGGTGCGGATCTCGCCCTTCGACAATCAGGGTCGTCGACAGACCTCGTTCGCCGGTGTCGAGGTGGTGCCCGCAGTCGAGCAGTCCGACCACGTGGAGATCGACGAGAAGGAACTCCGGATCGACGTCTACCGCTCCTCGGGCCCCGGTGGTCAGGGCGTGAACACGACCGACTCGGCCGTGCGAATCACCCATATCCCCAGTGGCATCGTCGTCTCCTGCCAGAACGAGCGTTCCCAGCTGCAGAACCGTGCGACCGCGATGGGCGTGTTGCAGGCGAAGCTGTTGGAACGGCAACGGCGGGAGCAGCAGGCCAAGATCGACGCGCTCAAGGGCGACGGCGGGTCGAGCTGGGGCAATCAGATGCGCACTTATGTGTTGCACCCTTATCAGATGGTCAAGGATCTGCGGACCGAATACGAGGTCGGCAATCCGGGGGCGGTTCTCGATGGCGACATCGATGCGTTCCTGGAAGCAGGAATCCGTTGGCGTAAGCAGAGCGAGTGATCTTTTTCGCGACGCTGTGCACCTGATTCGGCGTTGATCATCACGCCTGGTGACAGCGCCGGGCGATGAGCGGTACCGCTGTGACCCAAGAGTAGGATGGCCATCCGTGATCCGGCTTGAGCACGTCTCCAAGGCGTACAAGACGTCGACCAGGCCCGCCCTCGACGATGTGTCGGTCAATGTCGACAAGGGCGAGTTCGTGTTCCTCATCGGACCATCCGGTTCGGGGAAGTCGACATTCCTGCGCCTGCTACTGCGCGAGGAGCTGCCCAGCAAGGGCTCCATCCACGTGGATACCTGGAATCTGACGAAGTTGCCCCGCCGACGGGTGCCGAAGCTGCGTCAGCGCATCGGCTGCGTCTTCCAGGACTTCCGGTTGTTGGTGAACAAGACGGTCGCCGAGAACGTCGCGTTCGCGCTCGAGGTGATCGGCAAACCGCCGAACACCGTGCGCAAGGTGGTGCCCGAGGTCCTGCAGTTGGTCGGCCTCGATGGCAAGGCCGACCGGATGCCCAACGAGCTCTCCGGTGGTGAGCAGCAGCGGGTCGCCATCGCACGGGCGTTCGTCAACCGGCCGTTGGTCCTACTCGCCGATGAGCCGACCGGAAACCTGGACCCCGACACGAGCCAGGACATCATGTTGCTGCTGGAGCGGATCAACCGCACCGGCACCACGGTGTTGATGGCGACGCACGACCACTCGATCGTCGACTCGATGCGGCGTCGTGTCGTCGAGCTGCAGCTCGGCAAGGTCGTCCGAGACGACTCGCGAGGCGTTTACGGCGTCGGTCGCTAGCCCCCGACTAGGACCGATCCCAGCCCCGTACCCATCCCCTTCCCCGCCCCCGGATTCGAGGAACGCAGCCCCCCATGCGCGCCAGTTTCGTGTTCAGCGAGGTTCTCACCGGCTTGCGCCGGAATGTCACGATGACCGTCGCGATGATCCTCACCACCGCGATCTCGCTCGGTCTGCTCGGCGGCGGGCTGCTCGTCGTGCGGATGATCGACCAGATGGAAGACCTGTTCCAGGAACGGGTCGAGGTCTACGTCTATCTCACCGAGGACGTCAGCGCGACGGACTCCGACTGCACCCAGGAGCCCTGCGCGACCCTCTGGTCGTCGATCCAGGACTCGTCCGGCGTCGAGACGGTGGACTTCGAGAGCCGCGAGCGTGCCTACGACCGTTTCGTCGAGCTGTTCCAGGGACAGCCCGAGCTGGTCGACCTGACGCGTCCGGAGTCCCTGCCCGCCGCCCTGAAGGTCAAGCTGACCGACCCCGAGCGCTACCCCGCGCTGGAGGCCGAGTTCTCCGGTCAGCCCGGTGTGCACCGGGTCGCCAACCAGGCCGACTACCTGGACCGACTGTTCGAGGTGCTCGGTGGCGTTCGTAACGCCGTGTTCGCGGTCGCGTTGATCCAGGCCGTGGCGGCGTTGCTGCTCATCTCGAACACCATCCAGCTCTCGGCCTTCACCCGCCGAACGGAGGTGGGGATCATGCGGCTGGTCGGTGCGAGCCGGTGGTACACCCAGCTGCCGTTCCTCATCGAGGCGGTGGTCGCGGGTGTGGTCGGTTCGTTGCTGGCCATCGGCGGCATGGTGGTCGCGAAGTTCACCTTCCTCGATCGCGTTCTACAGGGCCCGATCGAGGCGAGCATCATCCCGAGGCTCGGCATGGCCGACGTGCTGATCATCTCGCCGGTTTTGCTCGGCGTTGCCGTGGCGATCTCCGCGATCACCGGTTACGTCACCCTCCGGTTGTACGTGCGGACCTAGACCTCCGCGCGGCTGCGGCCGCCGGCATAGCGCGACAACGGGCTGTCTCCTCGCGGAGGCGGCCCGTTGTGCGTTCTCAAAGGCGCGCTACCGGCCGCTGCGGGCCTTCCGGCGCGGACTGCGGCCTCTCCGGTGGCCCACGTTGTCTCGGTGGCTGTCGTGGCGGCTGTTGTCAGGGGTGCCGTTGGGTACCGGCCACCCTGGAGTGCAGGCGTTGGGCAGGCGCCGCCTTACGGAAATGACGTTGCCCAGCGGGTTAGAGTCGTCGTCATGCCCAGGGAACAAGGCCGCAAGGTGATCGCGTCGAACCGCAAGGCCCGGCATGACTTCCAGATCCAGGACACGTTCGAAGCGGGTGTGGTGCTGGTCGGTACCGAGGTCAAGGCGTTGCGGGCCGGACGTGCCTCGTTGGTGGACGCCTTCGCCACCGTCGACGACGGCGAGGTCTGGCTGCGCGGTCTGCACATCGGTGAGTACGAGCTCGGTACCTGGACGAATCACGAGCCACGCCGGGCACGCAAGCTCCTGCTGCACAAGGGGGAGATCCTGCGTCTCATCGGTAAGACCCGGGAGAGCGGTCTGAGCCTGGTTCCGCTGTCGATGTACTTCCTGGACGGCAAGGTCAAGGTCGAGCTTGCCTTGGCCAAGGGTAAGAAGGCCCACGACAAGCGCCAGGACATCGCCAAGCGCGACGCCGACCGAGAGATCGCCAAGGCGTACGGCCGGGCCTTCAAGCGGGGCCGGATTTAAACGATCTCTTTTGGCGGTATCTTTGCTGGTCAAGGGCGTTGTTGGCTAAATGGGAATGATCGTGGGCGGCTGAGGCGTTATGCTGTGTGCAGTAGTGTCCACGAGGGGGTGAACGGTTTCGACTTCGGACGTTGAACCAGGAGAAGCGTGCAGGTGCAGGCGGGAGACCACCTTGAGCGTCGCCGTACTTCAATAAGCGCCGACAACAAGAGTCGCGCCGAGTACGCCCTCGCCGCCTGAGCGAGGAATTACTCTGTCGGACCGGGAGCGCCTCCGTCCCGGACCCCGGCATCATTTAGGAGGCTCAACTACCAGGGTTGGCCGCGGGGCCTGGTAGGACACTTACAGCGGCTGGGCTCGTCACACCGGCTTGTTCGTGAGACCGGTGGAGCCGAGTAGAGACAAGACGGACTGCGCACGGAGAAGTCCTGGTAAGGCGACGGAGGACCCGGGTTCGATTCCCGGCACCTCCACCTTGGCGGTACGACTCGAAGATGGGCCTGAGCCAACGGCCTGGAGTAGTACCGCGATGCTGGAAGGCGAGGAAGGGCCACCCGTTTGACGGGTGGCCTTCTTTTTTGCACAGCACGATGCGAACCGCCCGGCGCACCGACTTCCACGATGCCGTGCGAGCCGCACACATCGTCCTGCCGGTTATCCCGCTCACCCGGTAGTAGGTGTTCACCGGGCTGTCCTCAGAACCAGGGTGAGGTGACATGAGGATCGGAAAGCTGTCCGAGCGGACAGGGATCCCCGCTCGGATGCTGCGGTACTACGAGGAGCAGGGGCTGATCACACCGCGTCGGCTCGACAACGGCTACCGGGTCTACGACGAGTACACCGTCGACCGGGTGCTCAAGATTCGTGGGCTTCTCGATGCCGGGATTCCGACGAGGATCATCGGCGACATGCTGCCTTGTCTCAATCAGCCACAGGAGATCGTGGTGGCCGATCCCGACCCGCGCTTGCGCGCGATACTCGAACGGGAGCGTGATCGGATGACGGAGAAGATCGGTTTCCTCGCCGACAACCGCGATCGGATCTCGCGTTACATCGAGGCATTGGAACGCGCGGAAGCGGGTTCGGCGACCGCTCCGGAGGAGGGGGCATCGTCGGCGGGTGAGGCGGCCGCCACATCCGGTTGACCTTCACATATATGTGAAGGTTCGACGATGGGGGCATGACCGAACAGCTCGCCACCGCGTCGTCGTTCATCGAGGTGATCCGAGCCCGTAGTTCGCCCCGGGAGTTCCTGCCCGATCCCTTGCCGCTTGAGGTCATCCGTGGTGTGCTCGAGGACGCGCAAACGGCGCCTTCGCACAGCAACACCCAGCCCTGGATGGTGCACGTCGTCTCCGGCGCGACGCGTGACGAGCTCAGCGCCGAGTTGTTGGCGGCGCACGATGAGCAGCGGCCGTCCTCGGACTTCACGGCGACCTATGGCGATGGGACCTATCTGCGACGGTCGCAGCATCATGGTGCCGCTCTCTACGGACGCCTCGGCATCGCGCGGCACGATCAGACGAGGCGCAACGAGGTTGTGCGCGACAATCTGAGGTTCTACGGCGCTCCGCATGTGGCCCTGTTATTCATGCCGCAGCTCGGCGACGGGGTGCGCGCAGGCAGCGATGTCGGCATGTACGCCCAGAACTTCCTGCTTTCATTGACCGCGCGAGGGTTCCACGGGATTCCGCAGGCCGTGCACGGCGCGTACGCCGACACCGTGCGCACGGTGCTGGGCGTGTCCGACGACCTCAAGCTGCTCTTCGGTATCTCCTTCGGTACGGCCAAAGCCGACTCGCCGGTGCGCAGCCTCGATATCGGACGCGTGCCGTTGGACGCGAGCGTTGTGCTGCACGACACGCCGTTGTGGTGACGTCCGCGAGCCGGCCTGGACGGCAATACGAGCCCTAGCCTCAGCGGCCCACCGCACCCACCTACCGCACAGATCTCACGTGGGAAGAGTTGCCTGCCGCATCGGTCACGGTCGACGCCCCGAGAATGCCGAAGCCTGCACGGCGCTGCCCGCCCTGCGGTGGACCGACATCTTCTGCTGCCGTCGCGAAGCGCTGACGACCACACAGCTCACCAAGGAGCAGATTTGACGAACAAGACTGTGGACGTTGACTTCCCGAGCCGTATCGGCGTCTGGTGGAACAGCGAGCCTTGGCCGATCCGCGACGCGCAGAAGATCGTCCAGGAGATCGAGGCATTGGGCTTCGGCTCGCTGTTCATCCCCGAGGGTGGCGGCAAGGACGCACTCGTCGAATCAGCGGCCTTCTTGGCAGCCACTGACCGACTTGTCGTCGGCACCGGCATCGCCAACATCCACTTCCGGATACCCACACCTGCGGAGACCGGTGCCCGAACCCTGGCCGCCCTGCATCCTGGCCGATTCGTGCTCGGCCTCGGCGTCAGCCACGCACCCTTCGTGGAAGAAGCCATGAAGGGCACCTATCGCAAGCCGCTCGCGACGATGCGCACCTATCTGGAGCGGATGAACTCGGTGCAGGCGGAGATCGAGGAAGGCGTCAGGCCCGCCCGAGTGCTGGCCGCGCTCGGACCGAAGATGATCGAGCTCTCCGGTGAACTCGCCGACGGAGCACACCCCTATCTCGTCACGCCCGAACAAACAGCGGCGACTCGGAACATCCTCGGTCCCGACAAGTGGCTCGTGCCCGAGCAAGCTGTGGCGATCGGCGGTGACGAAGAAGACCAACTCCGATGGGCGCATACTCACGTCGGGTTCTACGTGGGGCTGCAGAACTACCGGAACTCCTGGCTGCGGCAGGGTTTCGACGAGTCCGACCTGATCCCCGGCGGATCCGACCGGTTGGTCCGCGCGCTGGTCGGAATGGGTACCGCAGAACGGGCCGCAGCCTCGATCACCGCACACCTCGATGCGGGTGCCGATCATGTCGTCGTCCAGATCGTCGGCGACGGACCGACCACGGACCCGAGGTCCGCCCTGCGCGAACTCGCCACCGTGCTGCAACTCTGAAGTCGGGTCACGCTTCTGCGTCGGCGGTGAGAAATGATCGAGGCCCGCACGCCATCGCGTGCGGGCCTCGATGTCCTCCCCGGAGTGTGTGGTCCACAGCTGGATCACGCTCCCTGCTAGCTGGAGGTAATGCGGAGCGAATGATTCCTTAGCGGGGAAATCGCGAGGGTTCATTGCCTCCAGTTGAACGTCGATTTGGCACTTTCGAATTCCGAGTTCGGCTTCGAGATTATCTGAAAACTACCCGGTCGCATGGTCAACGATAATGTGTGTGGCGACCAACGTTCTTAATCTGTGTTCGGTTCGGAAGGCCAGGCGTCGCTCTTAGCGCCGGGTTCCTTCGCCGTTGGTTCTTCCCGGGCCCCGCTGACGGTCACTGGGCACCGCTGCCGGACGCCGTGACCCGGAATGGCTTGATCGGGCCGCCCAGGTTGCCCCGCCCTGCGCGCGTGCGCTGGTACGACCCGGGCGGCTTCAAGGGTGCCGAGACAGGGCTTCGCCCCGAGGGGTTAGTCGATTTCTCGAGCCAATCAATCCGGCTTCGACAGTCGGACGGCAGTTATATCCGTCATGTCTGCGGCAGTTTAACCTGATGTTTACTCGTTTCAATGAGACTCCCACCTCGAATCCAGGAAAACCGACAGTAGGGCGTATCGATACCTCATCGATACGCGGCTGACTGTTGCCTTGCCGGACCGAGCGATTGGCGGAGAATGCCCGAAGGCCCTGTGCGACCGGCGAAATCAATCGGGCCGCGACGCCGATCCGCCGCCGCTGCCGGGGAGTGGGGCGTGTGAGCGACACCGAGGGATACGACGAGGACCTGCAGTCCTCGGTAGCCGTCGTCGGACTGGCCGCTCGGGTGCCCGGCGTCGCCGACCTCGACGAGTTCTGGGCCGCGTTGGTCGAGGGTCGCGATCTGACCAGCAGGCTCGACTCCGGCCGCCGGTATGGGCTACTCGCCGACACCGATCGGTTCGACGCCGCGTTCTTCGGGATCTCGCCGCAGGATGCGCAGCTGCTCGATCCGCAGACCCGGGTGTTCCTCGAGTGCGCCTGGGAGGCACTGGAGCACGGGGGCTACGACCCGCACACCTACCCGGGCGCCATCGGCGTGTACGCCGGAAGCGGCGAGTCGGATCACCTCACCGCGCTGCGCGCGCAGCGGCACCGTTTCCCGCACGTGACCGACGAACAGCTTCGACTCGCGGGCAGCCGGGACCTCCTCACCAGCCGGGTGGCCTACGCGTTGAATCTGCACGGGCCCGCCATCACCGTGCACACCGCCTGCTCCACCTCCCTCGTGGCCACCCATCTGGCCGGTCAGGCCCTGCTTGCCGGCGACTGCGACCTGGCGTTGGCCGGGGGAGTCACGGTGCGCGGCATTGCAGGCGCGGGCGAGGCCGACGACCTTCTCTCGCCGAGCGGCTACTGCCGTCCGTTCGATGCCGAGGCCGACGGAATGGTCGGTGCCGATGGGGCGGGCGTCGTCCTGCTGAAACGGCTGACCGAGGCGTTGGAGGACGGGGATCACGTCCACGCCGTGATTCGTGGTTCGGCTCTCGGCAACGACGGCTCCACGAAGATGGGCTTCACCGCTCCCAGCGTGACCGGGCAGGTGGCGGCGATCCGCTCCGCGCACCTGCTCGCGGACGTCGACCCGGACACCATCGGATATGTCGAGGCGCACGGGACCGGCACCGCGATCGGCGATGCGATCGAGTTCCGTGCGCTGACGGAGGCATTCGGGGCTGAGCTACCCCAGCCGTGCGTGCTCGGCTCCGTCAAGTCGAACATCGGCCACGCCGACACTGCGGCAGGCGTGCTCGGCCTCATCAAGGTCGTGCTCTCGTTGCGCCACGGCCTCATTCCGGGCACCGCACACTTCCGCAGTCCCAACCCGCATCTCGATCTCGCGGCAGGCCGGTTCACGGTGACCAGCACCGCGACGTCATGGCCGGCCGGTGCCGTGCCGCGACGCGCGGGGGTCAATTCCACCGGGGTCGGCGGCACCAACGCGCATCTGATCGTCGAGGAGGCACCCGCCCCGCCGCCACCCGCAGGCGAGGACGGCCCTCATCTGCTGCCGTTGTCGGCACGCACCGCCGCAGCGCTGACCGAATCGGCGGCGCGGCTGTCCGCGCACCTGGACCGGAATCCAGTGGGCATCGCCGAGACGGCCTGGACTCTGCAAACCGGCCGGGCGGAATTCGAGCACCGCGCCGTGGTGGTGTGCCGGGATCGCGCCGAAGCGGTCCGATCGCTGGCCGGGCTCGCCGGAGCCGAAGGTCCGCAAGCCTCCGGCCGGTCGCCGAAGAAGACGCCCCCGCAGGTCGCGTTTCTCTTTCCGGACTCCCCGGAGCTGCGCGTGCGGGTGGCGCGCGAGCTGTACGAAGCGGAGCCGGTCTTCCGCGCGGTTTTCGATGACTGCGCCGAGCTGGCGGCAGCGGATCTCGGCCTGGACTTGCGACAGCTGTTGTATCCAGACTCCGCCGAAACAGCAGCAGCGACGACGGCGGTCGCCGGACCCGCGCTTTTCGCCCTTCAGCACGCGCTGGCCGAATTGTGGGGCGCGCGGGGGATCGAGCCGAACGCTGTCCTCGGCCACAGCGTGGGTGCCTTCGCTGCCGCTGTCTCGGCCGGAGTACTCACCAGATCCGAGGCCTTATCGCTGGTGATCACGCGGGGACGGCTCTTGGCTCGCCATCGGGAAGCTGTCCGCATCGACGACCTCAACCACGAGTACGCCGCCGCCGTGGCCACCGTCCGCCCCGCCCCGCCGCGAATCGCCTGGATCTCCGATCAGACCGGGGAGCCGGTGGGCGCCAGCGAGGTCGCCGACCCGGCTTGTTGGACCGGGCACCTGCGGCGCACCGTTCGCTTCTCCGACGCGCTCCGGACCGTGCTCACCGGGCCCACCGAGGTCCTCGTGGAGATCGGCCCCGGTCGCACGCTCGAAACCCTGGTTCGCAGGCATCCCGATTTCGGACCCGACCATCTGTTCGTGCCGGGGCTGCCCGGGGACGAGGGCTCCGAGGCTCACCTGGAAGCGCTGCACGCCCTCGGCGGGGTGTGGCAGGCCGGTCTGCCCGTGCGGTGGACAGCGCTGCACGACGGTCGGCCACCTCGGCGCGTCCCGCTCACCACGTATCCGTTCCAACGTGAGCGGTACGCCATCGAGGGCCGCGAGACCGTTGCCGCCGAACCCACCGCCGCCGCCGCGAGCGAGGCACTCGCAGCACCGGACACCCCGCAACCGGCACCGGACGCCGAAGCGGCGCGAGCGCCCGCCGAGCCGCGAACCCCGGTCGAGAAGGCGATCGTCGACGTCTGGCGTCAGGTACTGCGTGTGTCGCAGATCGGTATCGACGACGACTTCTTCGAGTTGGGCGGCCAATCCCTGCACGCGACACGGGTGCTGTCCCGACTGCGATCGGCACTGGGCTCGCAGGCTGCCGGACTCACGGTCATGGACATCTTCGATCACACCACGATCCGTGAATTCGCCACGCTGCTCGAAGAAACATGAGTAGCCCGTGTCCTGCCCGCCGCCGTCGCGGAGCACGCGGTGCCTGCTCCGCTCGTCGCGTACGGCCGACGGCCCAGCCGACCTCCGGAGGACCAATCCTGTGAGCGACCTGACCGAGCTGCCGCCGCTGCCGACGACGATCCCCGGCGCGCCCGATGGCGATCCGGTGCTGTCCTTCGCCCAGGAACGACTCTGGTTCATGGACGCCTACGCGCCCGGGACGACGGCGTACACGATCCCGGAAGCGTGGCGGCTGCGCGGCCCGCTCGAACCGGCGGCGCTCGCTGCGGCGCTGAACCGGGTCGCGGACCGGCATGAGCCATTACGGACCCGCTTCCCGGCGACCGAGGACGGCCACCCCGTCGTGCTCATCGACGATGTCGGCACGATCCCGCTGGCCACCGCGCAGGCCGAGTCCGCCGAGGCGGCAGCGGCGCTCGTCGACGACTTCGTGACCGCACCGTTCGACCTTGCCGCAGGCCCGGTGGCCCGGGCCCTGCTGATCACGATCGCTCCCGAGGAGCACGTGTTCGCGCTCGCGGTGCATCACATCGCGGCCGACGGCTGGTCGACCGAGTTGATCCTGTCCGAGGTGATGGCCTGCCTGGCCGGGGAGCCGCTGCCGGAACTCCCGGTGCGCTACCGCGATTTCGCGGCCTGGCAGCGCGCGCTACCGGGCACCGAGCTGGACGTGGCGTACTGGCGTGAACAGCTCGCGGGCGTCGCCCCGCTCGAACTGCCGATCGACCTTCCTCGGCCCCCGGTCCCGACCTATCTCGGCGACGCCCACGAGTTCTCCGTCGAGCCGACCGTGCTCGACGAGTTGCTCCGCCTCGGACGCCGACACCGGGCCACGCCGTACATGGTGCTGCTCGCGGCCTTCGCGGTCCTGCTGGGCCGCCGCGCCCGACAGGACGACATCACGATCGGTTCGCCGACGGCGGGCCGCGCCGAACCCGAGTTGGACAACCTCGTCGGCTGCTTCATCAACATGGTGACGATGCGGGTCGACTCGGCGGGCGACCCGACCTTCGTCGAGTTGCTGCAGCGGGTCCGCACCACGGCCGGGAACGCGTTCGCCCACCAAGAGCTGCCGTTCGAACGCCTCGTCACCGAACTGAACGTGCCGCGTGAGGTATCGCGTTCCCCGCTGTTCCAGGTCGTCTTCTCCATGCAGAGCTACGAGTCCGATCTGCCCAGCCACCCCACGCTCACCGTCGCGGCCGACGTCGCCCTGTCCTACCGCACGACCCGATTCGACCTCGAACTGCACACCGCAGGTGATGGCGACTTCCTGATCGTCTACAACACCGCGTTGTTCACCTCGGACTCCGTCGCACGGCTGGGCGAGCACTTCCGGGTCCTCCTGCGGGGCATCGCCGCCGACCCGGAGGCCCCGATCTCCAGTTACGAACTGCTCACCACTGCCGAACGCGAGCAACGCGCCCGCTGGAATGCCACCGCCGCCGATCTCGGCCCCGACGAATGTCTGCACCGTCCCGTCGAGGCGCAGGCGGGCCGGACGCCCGACCACCCCGCGCTGATCCATCCGGGCGGCAGCCTTACCCAAGGCGAGATAGACCGGCGGGCCGAGCACCTCGCGGCGCGGCTGGTCGGCTCCGGCGTGGCCAGGGGAGACCTGGTGGCCGTCGTGATGGAGCGTGGCTGGGAACAGGTCGTCGCGGTGTTGGCGATCAACAAGGCGGGCGCCGCCTATCTCCCGGTCGACGCCGATCTCCCCGAACGCCGCCGCGAGGAGCTCATCGCGCGCGGTGGCTGCACCGTGGCACTCACCCAGGTGTCATTGCACTCCCGACTGACCTGGCCGGACGGACTGGCTGTGCTGGCGGTCACCGACGAATCGGGCGGCCGGGCACCTGCCTGCCCTGCGCGCCCAGGCGACCTCGCCTACGTGATCTTCACCTCCGGTTCGACCGGCACGCCGAAGGGCGTGATGATCGAGCACCGGGCCGCGCTCAACACCGTCCGCGACATCACCACGCGCTTCCGGATCGGCGCCGACGACCGGGTATTCGCCCTGTCCGCCCTGAGTTTCGACCTCTCGGTCTACGACGTCTACGGCACGTTGGCCGCCGGTGCCACCCTGATCATGGGGCCGCCGTCGGCGGACAAGGACCCCGCCGCGTGGGCTCGGACCGTCCGAGACGAACGGATCACCGTGTGGAACTCGGTGCCCGCGTTGATGGAACTGTTGGTGGAACATGCCGAGCAGGAGGGCACCGATCTCGGCTCGCTGCGGCTGGTGATGATGTCGGGCGACTGGATTCCGCCGACCTTGCCCGATCGCATCCGAGCGCTGGCCCCGAACGTCGAGATCATCAGTCTCGGCGGTGCCACCGAAGGTTCGATCTGGTCGATCTACTACCCGATCGGCCGCGTCGATCCAGCGTGGTCATCGATCCCCTACGGCGGACCGCTGGCCAATCAGACCTTCCACATTCTCGATCGGGGCAGCTGCGACGTCCCGGTGGGCGTGCCCGGCGAGCTGTACATCGGCGGTGTGGGCGTGGCCACCGGTTACTGGCGGGACCCCGAGCGGACCGCGGCGGCGTTCGTGACCCACCCGCGAACCGGCGCCCGTCTCTACCGGACCGGCGACCTCGGTCGCTATCGGGCCGACGGCATCATCGAGTTCCTCGGCCGGGCCGACGCCCAGGTCAAGATCCGCGGCTACCGGATCGAACTGGGCGAGATCGAGGCACATCTGACCCGCCATCCCGAGGTGGCCGAGTGCGTGGTGACCACGCACGGCACCGGCAGTGCCGCGCAGCTCGTGGCCTACGTGGTGGCCGAACCCGGGCGGTCGCCCGACTCCGGGCAACTGCGCGCACACCTCACCGCAGCGCTACCGGCCTACATGGTCCCCACCTCGTTCGTCCTGCTGCCGCGACTGCCGCTGACCGCGAACGGAAAGGTGGATCGAGCCCGACTCCCCGCCCCCGAGACCCCCGCAGGCGCGGGCGCCGAACGGGTGGCACCCCGCACCGAGCTGGAGCGGGAGATCCACACGGTGTGGGCCCGGGTGCTCGAGCAGCCCGACATCGGCATCGACGAGGACTTCTTCAACCTGGGCGGGCATTCGCTGCTGGCCATCAAGTTGATCGAGCGGCTGCGACGCGAGGTGTCCGGCGCCGCCACGATCGCCGTGATGGACCTGTTCACCCAGCCGACGATCCGCCGACTCGCCGCGCTGCTGGGCGGTGATGTGCCGACGATCCGAGGCCTGCTGCACCGACTGACGCCGCGGCCCGCCGCCGAGCCGGAGCTCAGCTACCTCACCGTTCCCTACGGCGGGGGCGGCGCGATGGTCTACAAACCACTGGCCGATGCGCTGCCCGCCACGCACGCGCTGTGGTCCCTCGGCATCCCCGGCCATGATCCGGGGATCGACGAGGAACGTGCGCCGTTGAAAGAGGTCGCGGCGCGGTGTGTGCGTGAGGTGCAGGAGAAGGTCGTCGGGCCGATCGCGCTCTACGGGCATTGCGGCGTCGGCTCGGCGCTCGTCGTGGAGATCGCCAGGCAGTTGGAGGCGGTGGGTCGGATCCCGACGGCGGTCTACATCGGCGCGATCTTCCCCTTCGCCAGCCCGGGTCGGGGTCGATGGACCCAGCTGGGCAGGCTCGCCAACCCGGACACCGTGCGCAGCGACCGCTCGTACGCGAACGGCCTGACCGGGCTTGGCTTCGACATGACCGACCTCGATCCGGAGCAGGCGCGGACCATCGTCCACAACACCCGGCGGGACACCGAGGCGGCGGAGGCGTACTTCACCGAGCTGTTCGAGAGCCCCATCGCGCAGCTGCACGCGCCGGTCATCAGCGTGGCCGGGGAACACGACCCGGCGTCGGAGTACTACGAGGAACGCTTCCGCGAGTGGCATTTCCTCAGTGCCACCACGGCCGTGGTGCTGCTCGACGAGGCGGGCCACTTCTTCCAACGGCACCGTGCCGAGGAACTCGCCGAGATCGTGACGACCACCCATCCGGCCATCGAAGCCGGCGAGTCGGTCCAGGGCGACGGCTGGCGGCTGCTCGACGTCTCGCGCGCGGACCCGACCGAGAGAGCCGATGAGCCCCGGCCGTCGGGTCGGCGTTTCCTCGCCGTGGCGGCGGGACAGTGGGTCGCGATGAGCGCGGCTGCGGCTACCGCGTTCGCCCTGCTGATCCAGCTCTATCTCGGTACCGGTTCCCTGACCCAGTTCGCCCTGTCGGTCGTGGCCGCAGTGGCGCCGGGGCTGCTCGTGGTGCCGTGGGCGGGCGCCGTGGTCGAGCGGGTCGGTCGACGTGCGACGCTGCTGACGGCCGACGCGGGGGCGGGTGCGGTGGCGCTGTCACTCGGGCTGTTGCAGTGGACCGGGAACCTGCGGACCTGGCAGCTCTACCCACTGCTGGCCGTCCTGTCGATCGCGGTCGCGGTGCAGTGGCTCGCCTGCAATTCGGCCGTGCCGCAGCTGATCCCCAAACGGTATCTCGGTCACGCGACCGGTCTCGTCGGTGTGGCCGCCGGGGCGAGCAGGCTGATCGTTCCGGTGGCGGCGGTCGGGCTGCTGCTTCTCGTGGGGCTGTCGGGCGTCCTGGTGTTGGGCGTGCTGAGCTACGCGGTGGCGATCGCCTGCACGCTCCTGATTCGCTTCCCGTCCACCATGGCGGGCCCGGCGGACTTGGCGGCGGCCGAGATCGCGGCCGGGTTTCGATACTCGTGGCGGCACCCGAGGTTTCGGTGGCTGCTGATCTTCTTCGTGGTGTTCGACGTCTTCTCGGCGCCGCTTCTGTTGGCGATCCCCCCGCTGGTACTCGCGACGGGTTCGGTCGCCGACCTCGGCTGGGTCCTCCTCGCGTCGGCGTCCGCCGGTGTGTTGGGCGGCCTCGCCATGGCGGTGTGGGGTGGCCCGCCTCGCCGTCGGATGCGCAGCGTGCTGTTGTGCACGCTCTTGCTGGCCGGTTTCGTCCTGCTGACCGGTGTGCGTGCGGACCCGTTGACGATCGGGATCGGCGTGTTCGGCACCTCACTGTGGTTGACCATGCTCCGTGGCCTGCACGCCGCGATCGTGGAGATCAAGGTGCCGGAGCGGTTCCGGCCGGGGGTCCTCGCGATGGACACGGTGCGTGGGTGGGCGGCGATCCCGATCGGCGTTGCGCTGATCGCGGCCTGCGCGGCGGCCTTCGAGCCGCTGCAGGCTCCCGGTGCAGGACTGGCATCGACCGTCGGCGCGGTCATCGGGATGGGACCGGGTCGGGGAATCGCTCTGGCATACCTGCTGGTCGCGGCGGCCATCGCGCTGCTGGCGGCGGTGGCGTCGACCTCGGGGCTGGCCCGGCTCATGGACGACAGCCCGGACGCCACCCCCGACGACGTGATCGGGCTCCAGGCGCTGGGTCGCCATCCGTCGACTCCCTCGGAGGGCGCCTGATGGGCGGATGACGGTCCGTGGTCGCCGCCGAATGCTGCCGAAGTGGATTCGCCGAGCGCGGGTAGGCGCGTTTCGGCCTCGGCTATTCGCCGCCTTTCGGGGCGACAACGAGATAGCCGATCACCGGGTTCGCGGATTCGTCGAACCGCCGGTGGTCGGCGGGGAAGTTCTGGTCACCGTTCATATTCGAGACCTCGATCGTTCAGTTTCGATTGTCCCGAGAGCTGTGCCGTAGCGGTACACAATTCGGGGGTTGATCGAGTCGGACCTCGGGGTGGAAGACACTACGGAAGGAACGTGCGTTGCGACAGCGGGATTCTGGCGTCGGTGCAGGTGAAGCGCGTATCACGGGTAACATCGACGGTGCTGGGTTGCAGATCGTGGTGGATCCGGATAAAGGTCGCTGTGTCGTTTCCACCTCGGAATTCGCGATCGGTCAGACCGTGGTCGTCGGCGATGTCGAGCGAATCGTGCCGACTCGCACCACCCATTCTTTCCAGGTCGGCTGGGACTCCCATGTCGACCTGACCACACCAGCTCGGGACATCAACCACTCCTGCGATCCCAACACCGGGATTCGGGACAACGACCGGGGTGGATTCGACTTCATCGCGCTTCGGGAGATCGGGCCGGACGAAGAGATCACCTGGGATTACGAGACGAGCGAGTACGTGAGCATCGCCGTCTCCCGGTGCCTCTGCGGCGCGACCGGCTGTCGATCGGTGATTCGGGGCTACCGCTACCGAAGCGCCGACCCATCCTGGCAGCCCAGCCACCTGGCCGGCTACCTGAGCGAGCCTGCACCCGAGTCGTCTGACTCGGTGCTCGCGGCCCTGCAGCCGGTGGAGGCCGGTGCTCAAGCGCCCCGGCAGGGCCGATGACCGACGACACCGCAGGCGGGTCGCACTCGGCGCGATGCGAACCGGCACTTCCGCCATTGATCGCCGAACCGGCCGCGGCGGCCGAGAGCGCCCTGTCACTGCAACAGGAACAGATCTGGTTCCTGCATCGACTCGCGCCGGAGAGCGTCGCGCACCACGCGCTGGCGACGATCCGGATCACCGGTGCCTTCGACCTCGACCGACTCGACCGGGCCTGCACCGAGCTCGGCCGTCGACACGAGATCCTGCGCACCGGTTATCCGGAGGTCGGTGGCGAACCACGCCAGGTGGTGCACCCGCCACAACCGGTCCGGGCGACGCGGTTCGACATCGGCGATGTCCGGGACGGGCGATCCGAGGCGTTGGCCGACATCGTGGCCCAGGAGCTGCGCAGGCCGTTTCGCATCACCGAGCTGCCGTTGCTGCGCTGGACCGTGGTGCGGCTGGCGGACACCGAACACGAGCTCATCGTGGTGCGCAGCGACCTGCTGGACGACGGCCGATCCTTCGCGTTGTTGCTGCGCGAGTTCACGGCGCTGTACAACGCCGATGCCCAGGGCATTGAGATCGAACAGCGGACAGCCATGCCGCCCGGCCAGTACCGGGACTTCGCACGCTGGCAACGCGCCGCACTGGCCACCTCGGCCCTCGGCGCCCAACTCGCCTACTGGCGGGAGCGGCTCGCGGATCTCCCGCCGCTGCTGGACCTGCCGATGGACCACCCGAGGCCCGCCGCCCAGAGTTTCCGAGGCGAGACGCTGCGCGTGGAGTTGCCAACCGAGATCGCCGCCGGAATACGTGCGTTCTGTGCGGCACAGCGGGCCACCCCGTTCGAGGTCATGCTCGCGGCGTTCTACACGCTGCTCTACCGCTACACCGGGCAGCGTGACCTCTGCGTCGGATCCTGGTTCCCCGGCCGGGAAACACCCGGTACCGAGGAACTGCTCGGCCGCTTCGTCAACACGGTGCTGTTGCGGTGCGAGGTCGACGCCACCCTGGGTTTCCGAGACCTGGTTGCCAAGGTGCGTGCCGGGGTGCAGGACGCGAAGGCCAACGAGCTGCTGCCGTTCACGGAGTTGATCCGGGTGCTCAACCCGGCCAGGGAAGCCGGCCGTAACCCGTTGACCGACGTCTTCTTCAGCATGGACGACTCGCCGCTGCCGCAGCTCGATCTCGCTGGGGCGACGGGAATCAGCACCGAGCATGGCAACGGCTCGACGAAGATGGATCTCAACGTCAGGGTGCTTCCGAGCGGGCCGGATCCGGCAGCCGGGGCCGAGTCCGCCGATGACCGGATCACCATGCTCTGGGAGTACGCCGCCGATCTGTTCGACCCGGCAACCGTTCGGCGGATGGCCGACAGTTGGCAGCGGCTGCTGACCGATGCGATCACCCGGCCGACGGCACCCCTGTTCGAACTGGCCGTGCTCAGCCCACAGGACCGTGTTCTGGTCCTGGACGAATGGAACCCCGAACGCGATCAACCGACCGACGACGGTCCGCTCGTCCATCACGCGGTCCGCGCGCAGGCTCGGCGCACTCCGGATGCCCCGGCCATTCGCGAGGGCGTCCGGGAGGTCGGCTACGCCGAATTGGTCCAGCGGGCCGACTCGCTGGCGGTGATCCTGCGCGATCGAGGCGTCCGGCCCCGGACCGTGGTGGGCGTGTGCCTGCCCAGGGGCGCGGATCTGGTGATCGCCGAACTCGCCGTGCTCTTCGCCGGGGCGGCCTATCTGCCCCTGGACCCGGAGAATCCGCCCGCCCGGATGGCGGACCAGTACGCCGCCGCCGATGCCGTCCTCATCATCACCGACAGCGTCGTCGCCGATCGCCTGCCCGGTGATCTGCGTCGATTGTCGATGGACCGGCTGCCGATCGCCGCCCAGGCGGTCGAGGACGCCCCACCGGATGCGACGACACCCGACGACCTCGCCTACCTGATCGCGACCTCCGGTTCGACCGGGCAGCCGAAGATCGTGATGATCGAGCATGGCTCGCTGACCAACGCGGTCGCCTGGCGCTGTCGGCGGTGCGAGCTGGGGACGACCGACCGGATCGCCCAGGTCGCCTCGCCCGGCTTCGACACCTCGGTGATGGACATCTGGCCCACCCTGGTCTCCGGCGCGACGCTCTACGTGCCCGATCAGGACACGCGCCTGGATCCGGAGCGGCTGCGGACCTGGCTGGTCGACGAGCGCATCACCGTCACCGAGTTGCCGACCGCACTGGCCGAGCGGGTGCTGACCCTGCCCTGGCCCGCCGGGCCCGCCATGCGGACGCTGATCACCGGTGGCGACCGGCTGCGGGTGCGGCCCGCCGCCGACCTGTCCTTCCGGGTGCTCAACGAGTACGGCCCCTCGGAGGCCACCGCGACGGCGACGGCAGGCGAAATCGAGCCTGTCGGAGTCGGACAGGGCCCGCCCGATATCGGTCGTCCGATCACCGGTGTCGCGGGTTACCTTCTCGACGCGTGGCGCAGGCCGGTCCCGCCCGGCGTGACCGGTGAGCTCTGGATCGGCGGCGTCGGGGTGGCCAGGGGCTATCACGGTGCGGCCGCGATCACCTCGGAGCGGTTCGTCCCCGACCCGTTCGCCGCCGTGCCGGGGCGTCGGATGTATCGCACCGGCGATCTCGCCCGGCATCTGCCCGACGGCAGGATCGCCTTCCTCGGGAGGCGGGATCGACAGATCAAACTCCGGGGCTACCGGATCGAACCGGCGGAGATCGTCGAGGCGCTGCGCGCGCACCCCGAGATCGTCGACGCGGTGGTGCTGGCCACGGCCGATGGGGCAGGCGAGAAGCGCCTCGTCGCCTATCTGGAGGCGGTGGACCGTCCGATGTTGCGGCAGCAGGTGCGGGAACACCTCGCCGATCGACTCCCCAGATACATGGTCCCCGCCGACTTCGTGCTGTTGGATTCCCTGCCGCTGAACCGGAACGGCAAGGTGGACGAGCGTGCGCTGCCCGCACCGGGGCCCGCCGAGCGTGCTCTCGACTTCCGGGCGCCGGACACCGGGACCCAACGCTGGCTCGCCGAGGTCTGGTGCACCGTGTTGGGGCTGGATCGAGTCGGGCTCGATGAGAACTTCTTCGATATCGGCGGCCACTCGTTGCTGTTGGCCTCGGTGCAGCGGGAGCTGGCCGCGCGGGGGCACGAGCTGTCGATCGTGACGTTCTTCGAGTATCCGACGATCCACGATCTGGCCCGGTTCCTGGACGATCGTGCCGGGGATGCGGGCCGGGATGCCGCCGAGTCCGAGCGAGCGGTGCGACGCGGTGTGGGCCGGGCTCGCCTGAACCGTCGCCGCGCCGCCGTGCGATCGGCCGGAGGGGTCGATGCCGTCGGCGATCGCTGAGCCACGAATCGCGCGGATGGTGCCTTGCGTCGTTACCGCTGACCTGTCGAGGGCCCGTCCGGCGCCACGCTGTGGTGCGGGATCTCGCGGAGCCTGGGGAGCGCGGAGAACAGCGGCGGCAGGAACGACAGGGCGTTGAGTGCGGCGGCCAACCAGAAGACCCCTGCCAGGCCGATGTAATCGACGAGCAGACCACCGCCTGCGGCGCCCAGCGGGATGACGCCCCAGGTTGCGAATCGGAAGACCGAGTTCATCCGGCCCAGCATGTGTGGCGGGGTGACGGCCTGGCACAGGCTGACCTGCAGCACATTGAAGATGAACGCGCCGAGATAGGCGACGAACATTCCGAACGCGAAGGTCACCGGGCCGGTGGACATCGGCAGGATCGCCGAACCTGCGGTGAACAGCACGATCGAGACCATGAAGGCGGTTCCGGTGCCGAACCGGCGCGCGAAGGGCTCCGCGACCAGTGCCCCGACCACGCCGCCACCGTTGCCTGCGGCCAAGGCGATACCGATCACCGCAGGCGTCATGAACAGCGCTTCGGTGGCGAAGACCACCTGCATGGCGAGGATGATCGCCGAGGAGAGTTCGCCCAACGTGGCGCACAACAGCAGCGGGCGCATCAGCGAGTGCCCGAAGACGAACCGCACGCCTTCGCGGATCTCCTTGCGCAGGCTACTGCGTTCGACCGGTTGGGCGACCGGCGCAGGCTTGCGAATCCGCAACGCGTAGAACGCCGACGCCAGGTACGTCACCGCATCGGCGAGCACCGCGAACGGGGCGGTGAGCAGCTGCACCGTGAAACCACCGACTGCCGGGCTGCCGATCTGCGCCACGGAACGGGAGAGCTCCAACTTCCCGTTGGCGTCGACGAGGCGGTCCTCGGCGACCAGCACCGGCAACATCGACAACTGTGCGACGTCGTAGAACAGTGCGCCGAGGCCGATCAGGAATGCGACGAGGTAGAGCAGCGGCATGCTGAGCACGCCAAGCAGCAACGCGATCGGCACGGTGAGCAGCGCCACCGCCCGGATCAGATCTGCGCCCACCAGCACCGCCCGCAGGGGTAACCGCTCCACCCAGACGCCGGCGGGCAGACCGATCAGCAGGATGGCCAGGTACTCGAACGCCCAGAGCAGGCCGATCTCGAAGGGCGTTGCTTCCAACAGGGACAACGCGATCAGCGGCAGCGCCAGCAGGGTGATGCCGGTGCCGAACAGGCTGACGGTCTGGGACATCCAGAGGTTGCGGTAATCCGCGACGCCCCACAGGCTCCGGCGCAGGCCCGACCGCCATCCGGTCGTCTTGGGCATTGGTCTTCCTTCGCGATGAGTGGTGATCGTCAGGCTGGCGGAGCGGTTTCGCAGGCTCGGCCGACGACGGCGCTTGCGGACGCGGGCGCCTGCGGGCGGTGGCGGCGAGCGGGGCTGGTCCATGGCGCGTGCGGCGAACCATGCCGTGGGGCGGTCCGGTCGACTCCGGCGCGCGAATCGTGCCGCGAGTGGAATGCGGGCGCGAATACCCGACGGTTGCGGGAATTGCGGGACAAACGTCTCCTCGACTGGCTGCGCGGACCGACTATATCGGCGTTCTTGATTGCACGCATGGTGGCCTGTATGGCGTTCGCATAAGCTGGCCGATCTCAGTAGACCCAGTCGTTTGCGTGGTTGTCAAGCCGGGCGGCCGGGGGCGAGTTCGGCCGCCCGGATCTTCTGTGGACAGTAGTGGCCTTGGGGCTTGAATCATAGGAATGGGGAATGTATCAGGCGTAATGCTCCAGCTTCGTTGAAAGTTTTACTGTTGTTCACTCGGTGCCCCCCTTCGCGTGTGCTGACGTGTGATTATGCTCCACCGACCGTCACCCACCCACGCAGTCAGAGGCAGTGGCTATTCGCGTTCCTTTCGTTGTGTCTGCGCTCAGATCGATTCCATGAAAGACCGAGGTATGAGTACCGAAGACGTTGGCGACAGCGGTTTCATTGCCGTCACTGCGATGGCCGGTCGTTTCCCGGGGGCAGCGGATGTCGAGCAATTCTGGGACAACCTCTGCAACGGTCGGGAATCCGTTTCGGTACTGTCCGACCAACTGTCGACGGCTCCCGCCGGGTACGTGCCGTCCTACGGACTACTGAGTGGTGCCGACCTCTTCGACGCCGACTACTTCGATTACTCGGCCGAGGACGCCCTGATTCTGGACCCGCAGCACAGACTGCTGCTGGAGTGCGCCCACGAGGCCCTCGAACGAGCCGGGCACGGCGGCCCGGAGAGCCGATCGACCGGCGTGTTCGTCGGCGGATCGGTCACCGACCACGCCGCGTTCGTCCGGGACTGGGGGCGCAGGCGCGGCGCTCCTATCTCGGACTCCCGTGTCCAACAAGGCAACGACGTCGATTTCCTCGCCACCCGGGTCGCCTACAAGCTGGGCCTGACCGGGCCTGCCATGGCGGTGCAGTCGGCCTGCTCCTCGTCCCTGGTGGCCGTGCACGTCGCCATCGGTGCCCTACTCGCAGGCGACTGTGAGATGGCGATCGCGGGCGGCGCCTCGGTACTGGCCGCGATCCCGCCGCTGCAACACGATCCGGACGACATCTTCGCCGACGACGGGCGGTGTCGTCCGTTCGACGCGCACGGTCGAGGCACCGTGCGGGCCAGCGCGGTCGGCTTGGTGGTGCTGCGCCCACTCGCCGACGCCCTCGACGACGGCGACCACGTGCACGCGGTCATCCGGGGCACCGCCGTGAACAACGACGGCAGACGCAAGATGGGCTTCCACGCCCCCAGCGTGCCCGGTTCGGCCGGGGCGGCCCGCACCGCCGCGCTGGTGGCCGATGTCGATGCCGACGAGATCGGCTACGTCGAGGCGCACGGCACGGGCACCGCGCTCGGCGACCCGATCGAGGTCGCGGGATTGACCAAGGCGTTTCGACAGAGCACCGATCGAACGGGGTACTGCAGGCTCGGCTCGGTCAAGGGCAACATCGGCCACGCCGACGCGGCCGCAGGCATCGTCGGCCTGATCAAGACCGTGCTGTGCGTGGAACGCGGTGTCCTCCCGGCCACGGTGAACTTCCGCGAGCCGAACCCGGCGATCGATCTCGCGGCCACCCCGTTCGTCGTCAACGACCGGACCGTGCCGTGGGAGACCGAGGGCCGCCCTCGGATCGGCGCCACGAACGTGCTGGCCTACGGCGGAACCAACGCACACGCCGTGCTGGCCGAGCCGCCCGCCGCGCCGCCGACCAGCCCCGGTCGTCCCACCCAGCTGTTGGTTCTCTCGGCCCGGACCGAATCCGCGCTCGGCGACCTCGCTCACTCGCTCGCCGATCACCTGGAACGGCACCCGGAAACCGACCTGGCCGACGTCGCCTGGACGTTGCAGACGGGCCGAACCCGGCACACCGAACGTCGCTTCGTGCTGGCCTCAAACCTGCCGGAGGCGATCGCGGCACTACGGGCCTGCCCGTCGTCGGGCGGACCGGCCGCCGACCGAGCCCATCGACCGCGCACCGTCTTCCTCTTCGCCGAGCCCCAGCCCGACGGCGACGACACCACAGGTTCCCTCGCCGCGATCCACGCCGCCGAGGCGGTGTTCCGCGCCCGGCTGGACGAGATCGCCGAGGCCGCGCAGCCCCATCTCGGCTACGACCTGCGCGATCACCTACTCACTGAGCCCGGCTCGGCGAGTACGCCCGTGGCACAGCTGGCCGTGCAGTACGCCACGGCGCAGCTGCTGATGTCCTGGGGACTGCAGCCCGACCTCGTCGCCGGGCAGGGCCTCGGCTCCCACTGCGCCGAGGCGATCGCCTCGGGCGCGAGTGCGGCCGATTTCGCCCGCAGCCTCGGCACGGCGGCCCGGCCCGAACCCCGACGCGCTCCCGATGCCGACCACGCCGCCGAGGCGCAGGTCCGGTCCGACCGACCTCGGCTCTGCGACGTGCAGGCGGCGTTGGCAGCCGAACCCGGCCGACTCCTCGTGCACCTCGGGGCCCGGCAGACCGAGGCGCCCGCGCCCGACCTCGGCCAGTCGGTCTTCGTCGACGTCCGCGACGCGCCCGACCGGACGCCTACCGGTTATCGGACGGCGTTGGCCGCCGCAGGCCGAGTCTGGGTGGCCGGGGCAGCCGTCGACTTCGCGGCCCTGCACGCGGGTGAACGGCGGCGCCGCGTCGAGCTGCCCACCTACCCGTTCGAGCGGCGCCCCTATCTGGTGCCGCATCCGACCTTCGCCGCCACCCACCACGTCAGTCCCTCGACCGAAGGAGAACGTCTTCCGTGAACGACATCGAGCGAGCCATCGGCTCCATGCTGGCCGCCGACCTGTTCGTCGAGGTCCCGGAGGACCGGATGAACCCCGATGACCGGTTGCGTGGCGATCTCGGACTGGACTCCCTGGGCTTCGTCGAGTTGCGCGTCCAGTGCGAGAACACCTTCGGCGTCACCATCTCCGACGCCGATTTCACCCCGGAGAACTTCACCAGCATCGGCACCGTCGCCGGTCTCGTCCGCTCCCTGCAGAGCAAGACGTCGGTCGCGGGCGACTGACCGCCCCGGACGTCTACGGCCCCTGACCAGCTCCGCCGAAAGGACACATCCATGTCAGCCGCCGAGGTGATCGGACTCCCCGGAAGGGAAGCGGACCGGCCCTGGTTCGACCGTGACGTCCAGTTCGACCATTACGGCGGCGATCCGCTGCCGTTCGGCTGCACCGGGGCGAACGGCATCGTCCAACACTTCGTCGAGTTGTCGGGCGACCAGGCCGGACGTTCCTTCGAGGTGTTGGATGCCAGCGGCGGCTATGGATCCGCCTGTCTCGGTGCGGGATCGCCCGTGATCGCCACGGCGCTGGCGGACGCGGTGCGGGAGGTCGGCTATGTGACCGACGAGATCGCCTCCGCGCAGCGTTCGACACTGCTGGCGGGTCTGTTCGGCACCGGCGGGCTGTTCGCCGACCGGTTCCCCGCGACGGAGTACCGGGTCAGCGGCCGGAACTCGGGTTCCGAGGGGGTGGAACTCGCCCTGCGGCTTGCCCTGGAATCGCGCTTCGACCGACGTCGGATGCGGGTTGCCGCAGGCGCCGAGCAACGTGACCTGGTGCTCGCCTTCGAAGGGGCGTGGCACGGCTGGTCGGGTGGGCTGCTGCCCTTGGTCAACCGCCGCCACTACCGGGTCGGCCTGCCCGGGATCGCGCCGGAGCCGTTCGGTTTCAGCACCGACCACATTCCCTTCGGCGATCGCGAGGCGGCCGAGGAGTGGTTCGCCCGCAACGGGGATCGGGTGTTGGCCGTGGTGGTCGAACCGGTCCAGGGCGACGCGGGAATCCTGGTGCCGCCGCCCGGCTACCTGCGCGAGTTGGCCGCGCTCGCCAAGCGTCACGGCGCCGTGCTGATCGCGGACGAGGTCCTGACCTTCGCCAAGACCGGCCGATTCTTCGCGATGTCCGACGACGAGGGCCCGATCAGCACCGACATCACCGTCATCGGCAAGAGCCTCGGCATGGGCGTGCTGTCCACCTCGATGGTGATCGCCCGCCGGGAACTCGGGGTGCGTCCGACCGGAACCGTGTCCACCTCGGACCTGCGCCCGCTCACCTGCGCGGTGATCCGGGCCGGTCTCGCCCACATCGTCGCGGAAGGGCTGGTGGAACGCTCCGCCGAGGTGGGCACGCACCTGGGCGACCTGCTCCGCGACCGCTTGGTGGCGCAGTTCCCGGACCTCTACCAGGAGTCCAGGGGAGTGGGGCTGCTGCACGGGATCGAGCTGACCGAGACCGCCGCCACCCGTATCGGCGAGTTGCGCACCTGCATGATCCGCAGCGGCGTCTACGTGGAGTTCATGTCCGGTGCGGGCCGTCGTTCGCGCGGACTGCGCTATCTGTACCCGACGATGCGGGTGGCCCCGCCCCTGGTGGTCACCGCCGGACAGGCGGCGGAGATCGTGGACCGCCTGGTCGAGGGCTCCCGCGCGGTGCGGAAGCTCTCGGCATGACGGCCACCCCGTCGGCGAACTCGGACTCGCGGCTGCTGCCGGTCCACCGACGCGTCGAACACGCCGACACCGATGCGTCCGGCGTCATGCACTTCGCCCGGTACCCCGTCCTGCTGGAAACCGCACTGCTGGCCAACCTCGAACGCCTCGGGGCGGGCCTCGCCGTGCTCGCCCGCGACGGACTGGACCTGGTCGTCACCGAGGTCAGGACGCAATACCGCTCCCCGGCCCGCTATCCGGACGAACTGGTCCTGGCACCCACCGTCGGACACCTCGGGGCGGCCAGAGCCCGAATCGACACGACGATCCGCCGCCGCAACGAGGACACCGAACTCGCCACGGGTTCCCTGCTGATCGCCGTGACCGACCGCGCCACCGGTGCCCCCTGCGCGCTTCACCCCGCCTTGCACGCCATCCTCGAGGAGAGCCGCTCCGATGCCCGCCGATGACACCGCCATGGTTGCCCCGGCCGACCCCGCCGCGCCCGTTCCGGGCCGGTCGATGGGCTTCACCGAGATCAAGAACTGGCTGCGGCACCGGCACCCGATGCTCTACCTCGACCGCGTGCTCGACTACGAACCCGGTGTCCGGCTGGTCAGCCGACTCTCGGCGTCGGGACAGCTGGACGCGATCGCCGGACACTTCCCGGAACGCGCGATCTACCCCGCCAGCCACCTGAGCCAGGCGTTCGCGCAGTCCGGGATCATCCTGTTCCAGCTCAGCACCTCGCCGCTGGCCGAGGACGAGCTCACGCTGGTCGGCGCGATGAACTCGCGGTACTTCCGGATCATCGCGCCAGGCGACACGGTGACGATCACGGTCACGGTCGACCGGCTCATCGACAACACCTTCTTCTTCTCCGGTCGGGCGGCCGTCGATTCGACGCCGGTCGCGGCCTTCCGTGCCAACCTCGTCCGGCGCAAGGCAGCCGACCTGGGGCCGCAGTGGTGGTGACCGGCGACGACGATGTGCTGATCACCGGAATGGCCTGGTCCACGGCGCTGGGCTCCGATCTGGATCAGGTGTGGCGGGCGCTGCTGGCCGGTACGACGGGGATGATCCCGGTGCCCAGCCAACATCGACTGCGCAACGACCACGCGGCGATCCTGTCGGACCTGCCGATGGACCTCGGTCCCGAACGGCGTCAGCACGAACTCGGTGCGCGGGCCCTGCGGGCGGCGGTGGCCGACGCCGGACTCGACCTCACCGATCCAGGGCTACAGCTGGTGGCGGGCACCAGCTACGGATCACACCTGGACGTCCCGCCCGAACGGCTGGACCGCTGGGGCATCGGACTCGCGGCGGAGTCGGGC
This sequence comes from Actinoalloteichus hymeniacidonis, assembly GCF_014203365.1. NCBI lineage: Bacteria > Bacillati > Actinomycetota > Actinomycetes > Pseudonocardiales > Pseudonocardiaceae > Actinoalloteichus > Actinoalloteichus hymeniacidonis. Next base: position 5,259,890 of record NZ_JACHIS010000001.1, on the reverse strand, counting down.
ATGGCGCGCAGGCCCCTGCTGGTGAACACCGCCTGCTCGGCGGCCTCCGATGCGATCCTGCTCGGCGCCGCGTTGATCGCCGAGGGCGAGTTGGATCGCTGCGTCGTCGGCGGTGCGGACGTGCTGACACCGGCCAAACGGCTCGGACATTCCGCGCTCGGCACCATGTCGCCGCACGCCCTGCGGGCCTTCGACGCCGACCACGACGGCACGATCCTCGGCGAGGGAGCCGCCTTCCTCGTGTTGGAGCGAGCCGGCTCGGCCCGAGCCCGATCCGCTCGCGTGCGAGGTCGAGTGGCAGGCGCCGGATCGGCGAACGACGCCGCGGGCCCGACGGCACCGGATCCGGACGGCGACACCATCGTGCAAGCCGTCACCGCCGCGCTTTCCACCGCAGGCCGAGGCATCGACGAGGTAGTGGTGGTCAACGCGCACGGCTCCGGCACGCCGGTCAACGACGAGGCCGAGAGTCGCGGTCTGGCGCGCACCTTCCCCGGTGAGACGGGCCCCATCGTGTTCGCCACCAAGGGCAACTTCGGCCACACCCTGGGCGCCACCGGGGCCCTGGAGGCCATCGCCGTGCTGTTGGCCCTGCGGGACCGGCGGGTGCCACCGATACCGGGTCTGCGCACGGTATCGCCGGAGTTCCCGCTGCCGGTGCCGACCGCCGCCACGCCACTGCCGGACACCGGCGAGGTGGGTCTCAGCATCACGCTCGGCTTCGGTGGCTTCACCACCTGCCTCGCGCTGGAGGTTCCCGCGTGACACACCCCCACGAGTCGACGTCGATCGAGGAACTGCTGGCGCGATCGCAGGACACGCTGACCACCTTGGGCACGGTGCGGCTCACCCGACCCGCCACGGCGCCCCCGCCCCGGCGGATTCCCTCCTTCTACGCCGATCCGGCGTCCTGGACGGTGCTCGCCGCCGTCGACCGATTGATCGAGGGTCGTCCCGATGTGCTGCAGGCAGCCCGAACCACCGCCCTGATCCTGATCAGCACGTACAGCACCGTGTCGACGATGTCGGCGATCGCCGCTGCGGTACCGAGCGGACGTGTCTCTCCATTGCGGTTCGCCGGGGCGAACGCGGGCGGCCCGCTGAGCCTGGTCTGTATGGTGCACGGCCTGCGCGGGCCCACCCTCGTGCTCACCACCGAACCGGCCGAGGGAGTGCCCGCAGCGGTGACGATGGCCCGACACTGGCTGCGGACCGCTTCGGTGAGCCACGTCGTGCTCGCCGTGCACGACCACGATCCGCAGCGGGGACACCACGTGCACGGCGTCCTGATCGAGGCGGCCCGGGGACTGCGTCCGGCGGGAGCGGGGCGGTGAGGCCGACCGGGACCGGTATCCCGGACCGCGCCGAGGTACTGGCCTTTCTGAACGGCTCTGTTTCCGCCGTCGAGCCGGGCGCGGGCACCTCCGACTGCGAGGCCGTCGTGGACGCGATCGCCGCGCTGGGGCTGCCGCCCGGTTCGCCGGTGCTGATCGCCATGCCCAACAGCGAGATCACCCTCGCCGCCTTCTTCGGCGTGCTGCTCGCGGGCGCGGTTCCGGTGTTGCTCCCACCGGGCGCGGGCGCGCGGCGGATCACCGAGATCGGCGGCAGGCTCGGCGGCGCGGCCCTGATCGCGCCCCGAATCGACCCGGCGCGATACGACGCGACGACGACACATCCACTCGGCGGCCGCTGCGAGGCGGTGCTCCCGGGCCGGGAGTGGGCCACGGCCACGCGCTACCAGCCGGGCGAGGTCGTCCTGATGACCTCCGGCACCTCCGGAATCGGCACCGGCTGCCTGCACGGCGTCGACGCGCTGCTGCGCAACGCCGAGCGGCACGCCGCCGCCATCGGCCAACGCGCGGATGACACCGTCCTGGTGTCGCTGCCGCTGTACTACTCCTATGGTCTGGTCGCGCAGGCTTTGGCCGCATTCGTGCGGGGTTCGCGGCTGGTCGTCTCCGGACCGCCGTTCACACCCCGATCCTTCGCAGAGACCATTCGCGGCCACGACGTCACGGTGTCCGCACTGACTCCCAGCGCGGCGGTGCGGCTCGCGGGGGAACCGCTCGACGGGCCGGTCGACCTGCGGGTGCTCACCGTCGGCGGCGATGCCCTGGAACCGACCCACGTCGGTGCGCTGCTGGCCGACGGTCCGCAGCAAGAGCTCTACCTCACCTACGGCCTCACCGAGGCCGGTCCGAGGGTCACGACGTTGGCCGCCCACCGCGAGCCCGCCCACCGCTGGGGTTCCGTCGGAGTGCCCCTACCGGGCGTGCGCACCTACCTACGTGACTTCGCGGGCGACGGACCGGGCGCCGAACTCGTCGTCGAGTCAGACACCGTGCTGCGCCGACGACTTCCCGGCGGCGCACCCAACACCGAGGGCACCGTCGGCACCGGCGACCGCTTCGATATCGACGACGAGGGCTACCACTTCTTCCGGGGCCGCTCGGGCGATTCGGTCGTCATCGGCGGCGAGAAGATCTGGCTGCCCTCCATCCGCCGGATCGCCGCAGGCGTGCCCGGCGTGCGGCACGCCGCCACCACCGTCTATCGCGACGACCGCAACGAACTGCGCTACGGGTTGAACGTCGCGGTGGACGAACCAGGGCCGAGGCAGGCGGCCGAGATCGAGCACGAGCTCAACCGCGTCCTGCTGCGCGCGGAGCGACCGCACCGGATCACGTTGTGCCGGGCGACAACCGAGGAGTGGCGCAAATGAGTCCCGACCCCGACCCGACGGTGCCCGAGCTGCGTGCGGTCGCCGAGCGAGTGCGTCGGACCCCGGAGGCCGAGGCGGTGCGTTCGGCAGACGAGGCCATCGACTATCGCACCCTGTGGGAGCGGTCCGCGCAGGTCGCGGCGCGGGTCGTCCAGCTCGGCGCCGTCGGCGGCACAGCCGTCGGCGTCCACCTGGAGCGGTCGGTGGATCTGATCGTGACGCTGGTGGGACTGCTGCGGTCCGGTTGCGTCGCCGTTCCGCTGGACGTCGGATATCCGGCCGAGCGGCTGCGGTTCATGTGTGCCGACGCCGGGGTGGGGCTGGTGATCGGCCATCAGGGTCCTCTCGACCGGCTGGGCGGTTTCACCACCGTCCTCACCGATCGGAGGTTGGGCTATGCCTGCGCCCGAACCGCACTGCAACCGGCGCCCCTCGCACCCTTCGAGGCTCCGGAGGTGAACGAGGACGCGGACGCATACCTCGTCTACACCTCCGGATCCACCGGCCGCCCCAAGGGCGTGCGTTATACCCATCGCAACCTGGCCAACCTGGTGTCCTGGCAGACCGAGGCCAGCGGTTGCGGCGCGGGCGACCGGACGCTGCAGTTCGCCCCGGCCTCCTTCGATGTGACCTATCAGGAGGTGCTGCCCACCCTCGGCGCGGGCGGCACGGTGATCTGCTGCGACGAGGACGAGCGCCTGGATCCGCAGCTGCTCTGGGATCTCATCGAACGCGAACGGATCAACCGGCTCTTCGTGCCCTTCGTGATGATCCAGTCGCTCGCGCTCTTCGCCGACGAGGTGACCCCGCAACGACATCCGTTGCGCGAGATCCTCACCTCGGGGGAGCAGGTGCAGTCGACGGCGACGATCCGGGCGATGTTCACCCGGCTGCCGGACTGCAGGCTGGTCAACCAGTGGGGCACCACCGAGACCCACGTCGCCACCTGGCACGAGTTGCCCGCCGACGTGGCCGGCTGGCCGGACCTGCCCTCGATCGGTCGGCCGATCACCGACACCGGCATCCGGGTGTGTGACCCCGATGGCACGCCGGTTCCGGACGGCGAGGTGGGTGAACTGTGGATCACCGGCGCCGCCGTCGGACCCGGCTATCTCAACCTCCCCGAGCGAACGGCGCTCAGCTACCGCACCGATCCGCTGGATCCGGCCGTGCCCGCCTATCGCAGCGGTGATCTCGGCCGCGTTCTGCCCGACGGTCTTCTGGAATTCCTCGGTCGACAGGACACCCAGGTCAAGGTGCGGGGTTTCCGTATCGAGCTCGGCGAGATCGAGAGCGCACTGGCCGCCGACCCCTCGGTGGCGCAGGCCGTGGTGGTGGTCGCGGGCTCCGCTGCCGAGGATCGGAACCTGCGTGCGTTCCTCATTCCGAAATCGGCGCCCGCCGACACCTCGACCTGGACAGCGGGTCTGCTCGCGCAGCTGCGCGACCGGCTGCCCGCCTACATGGTTCCGGTGCGGGTCGACGTCGTCGATTCCCTGCCGCGCACGCCCAGCGGGAAGGTCGACCGGCTCGCCTTGGTCGCCGAGGAACAGGTGTCGGCAGCGGGCGGGGGAGCAGCGTGATCGAAAGGGTCGTCCCGGCGGGATCGGACAGCATCCCGGCGCTGGGCGGGGCGGCGGTAGGACTACCGCTGTCCGGTGCTCAGCGGGCGCTGTACCTGGCGGAACTGCTGCAACCGGGCACTCCGATGTACAACATCACGGTGGCCGTCCGGCTGGAGGGCCCGCTCGACGTGCAGGCACTGCGCCGCGCCATCACGCGGGTCGTCACGCGGCACGCTGCGCTGCGGACGACCTTCGCACCCAACACCGAGCCGCCGTTCGAACCGGTCCAACGGATCGGCGATCCGGATATCGCGTTACCGGTCGTCGCGCTGGGTACCGCCGAACCGGCCGCTGAGGAACCGGCCGACGCCGAGGCGCTGCGACGCGCTCAGGCGTGGGCCGACGAGCCCTTCGATCTGGAGCGCGGGCCGCTGCTGCGCACCCGGTTACTCGTCGTGGAGCCCGAGAGACACCTGCTGGTCGTCACGATGCACCAACTGGTCTCGGACGGTCCGTCGCTCCAGGTCTTCTTCGACGAACTGGCCGAGGGATACACCGGTGCCCCCGAATGCGCGGCGCCTGCCCTGCGGTTCGTCGACTACGCAAGCTGGCAGCGAACCCGACCAGTGGACACCGAACAGCTCGACCGGTGGCGGGAGCGGTTGTCCGGGATTCCGACCGTGCTGCGTCTGCCGACCGACCGGCCCCGTCCGGCGGTCGCCGGTTCGCACGGCGGCAACCATCGGCAGGTGCTCGGCGCGGCGGTGATGGGTCCGGCCCTGCGCTTGGCGCAGGAGCTGCGGGTGACGCCGTTCGTGCTGGCCCTCAGCGCCTACGGCGTGCTCCTCTCGCGCTTGGCGGGCGTTGCGGACGTGCTGGTCGGCGTCCCGGTGAGTGCCCGCGACCGCGCCGAGTTGGACAGCATGATCGGGTTCTTCGCCACCACCCTCCCGGTTCTCGTCGAGGCGCACGGGGACCGAAGTTTCGCCGAGCTCTGCCGGTCGGTCCAGTCGGAGCTGCTGGACATCCTGACCTACCGGGACGTCACGATGGAGCAGCTCGCCGAGGAACTCGCGCCCGACCGCGATCCCGGCCACGCCCCGCTGGTCCAGACGTTCTTCTCCTTCGAACCGGATCCGATCGTGCGCCCACACCTCTCCGGGCTGCGCGCCACTCCAATCGATCTGCCGCCGACCGGGGCGAAGGTCGACATCGACCTGATGATCTTCCGGTCGCCCGAGGCCCCCGACGACTTCGATCTGACGATCACCTACCGGACCGACCTGTTCGATCCGACCACGATCGCCGGGATGGCCGAGGGATTCGTACAGCTGCTCGTCGGGGCGGTCGCGGACCCGGCGACGCCGATCCGAACCTTGCCCGGTCCGGCCGCGCGCCCACCGCAACCGGTGCCACCTCCGCCGCAGGCCCCGACACCGACGCCGGCCGCCCATCTTGATCTCCCGGCGTCGGACCTCGCCGAGATGGAGCAGAACCTCGCCCGGATCTGGCGTGAGGTACTGGCCCGCGAGGACGTCGGCCTCGACGAGAACTTCTTCGATCTCGGTGGCACCTCGTTCGCACTGGCCACCGTGCACACCCTGATCGGTGCTCGGATCGGGGTGCGGACCTCGCTGGTGTCCCTGCTGGAGTTCCCGACGATCACCGCACTCGCGCGACAACTGGCAGGCGGCTCCCGCCCGGAACAACCGGTGGCGGAACCGGCGAACCAGGCACGAGCGCGGCTGCGTGACCGCCGGAACCGGTTGCAGCAACGACGGAACAGACAGGGGACCGGCGAGTGAGCGCACCCGAGGAGAACATCGTGACCTCCGATAGCGAAACCCGATCCGCCGAGGTCGCGACCGTTGTCGCCTCGGTCTGGTGCGAGCTCTTCGGCGTGCCGCGGGTCGATGCCGACGCCGACTTCTTCGCGCTGGGCGGGCATTCGATGCTCGCGGTTCGGATGGCGGCGAGATTGCGGAGCGAGCTGGGACTGCGGGTGCCGGTGCGCACCATCCTGGAGAACCCGACGGCGGGCGGCCTCTCCCGCGTGCTGGCTGAAGCCACGAAGGATGCGATGTGACGCGCGCCTGATCCACGACGGTCGCCGACACCCACACGCCAGCACCGCAGGGAAGGGACCTGGAGAAGTCGGGTTGGCGGGCGGCTGACGTCGAACCCTGCGACCACGGGCACGCGCTCGCAGGGTTGCTCGTCGTCTTAGTCGGAACGAGTTTCCAGCCCGTCCAGGCGGGTGTTGTGGGCTGCCTCGATCAGCCAGCCGCCTTGACCTCGTGCCAGCACCAAGGTGATGAGTCCACGGCGGTCTTCGGGTTCTGTGCCGTCGATGGGAACGTGATTCGGCCAGCTCCACTCGGTGTGGACGATCGCGACATCGGCGGTGATGGCGCGCAGACTCACGATCTCCTGTTGATAGCTCGCCTTCTGCGCAATCACGGCGGCGGGTATGTCCTGATGTCCCGCCACGTTCTCGCTGCGCGACCGCCACCAAACCCCGCGATGGGTGATGAAATCGGAGTTCGCGCTGAACAACCGGCCCCACCCCGCCATCTCATGCTCGATCCACAGGCCGGTGTACCTGGCCAGAATGTTCCGGATCTCTTGCTCGTCCGCAGGGTTCATACCGACATGGTGGAACCTCAACCCAAGTCAAGGTCAACTTCGGTGGATCGGTAGATAGAACAGGGAATCGAGGAGCCTGACGACTGTTGGGTCGGACGGGACTGCGATCGCACAACGCTTCGATGCGGCGATGGCGTGGCCCGCGCCCGTCACGCGGCCACTTCGACGGGCCCGGGCTCAGTCGCCCTTGGTCAGCCGATCATTGATCAACGCGGCGAATTCCCTGGTGATACCCGACTCGGGCACGGCATGGCCGAGTGCCTCGCACACCATGCCGAGATGGGTGTCCACTGTGGCCTCGATCCAGGTGGTGACCGCGACCACGGCCGCTCGGGTTCGCGCCCACCCCAGTACGGCGGCGACGAGACCGAGGATCGCCGCCGGATACCACCATGCGCCAAGACCGAGGTAGAGCACACCCCAGCCGAAAAGCGTGCGCGCCGCGACCAGCCGCGATTCGGCCGCCTGCACCGGGGCACGGACGGTATCCGGCAGGAGCAGCCAGAGCCGTGGCCACAGCGGCCCGAGCCGTAGACCGTGGTACTGCGCGGCGATGCGTGTGTCGAGAAGTCGGAACCGTTCGCCGACCCACATCGGGTGCCGGGGACGGTAGACGGCGACGGGGTCCACCTCGGCCCGCGCCGCCGCACGGTCGAACCGCCTGCCGCGCAGGAACACCAGCGGTCGCGCGATCCAGGCTGCCGGGCCGCGCCATGGCCGGGTCCAGATCGCCTCGGCCAGTCCGCCGAGTGACTGCGCGGCGATCGCCGTTGCCGACGCGCCCAGCAGTACCGCCACGGCCGCGAGTGCGATCGGGGCGCTGTCGGCGTGCGCGGCGAGCCAGTCGGCCACCGAGGCGATGTCGAAAGCCTGCTCGTGGCCCAGACGAACCGCGCACAACACCGCCAGCAGGAAGAACACGCCCGGTAGCACCAGGGTCGTCACCCACCGTTCGGCGAGCTTGCCGCTGACGGTGGAGAGGAACTGGTTCACGGGGTGGCACCCGTCGGCAACATCGGCTCGTCGTCGAACAAGGCGCATACCGGCGGGTGTCCGGCAGCGTTGCGACGATCCCGGCGTGCACACCGGCCCCGAGGACAGCGGTAGTCGCCACGGCCGGTTCTCGGCGAGAGCGGGCTCCGCGTCGTCGGATAGATCGGTAGGGCGCCGGAGCCGTCCGTGCTCCTCGTCGGTTCCGAGGCGGCTGCGGCGTCCACGAGGTCGAACTGTCGGCAGGCATCCAAGGCCGCGCCCCCATCGCGGACCCGGGTCGCGGCGCGTTCGAGACGTTCGCTCCAACTGCCCGCAGCGGCCACGCGGCGCAGATCCGGCAACATCGCGCACCATAAGACCAGGGCGTCTCCTTCGCTGAATTCCGCCATTGCGCCGCCTTTCTTGTGCCACCCCGACTCCCTGCGCAGAATCGTAGTCAGTACTGCTCTCCGGTTGGAAACCAATTGTCCGCGCAATCGGGAGGAAGAATTGACTTCGCTGGGGGACCTGATTCGTGCGGCAGAGCACGGTGACTTCACGGGAGTCCTCGCCGACGACGCGCTCGTCGAAGCTGCTCGCGTGATGCTGCCCGCCATCGGCGGAAGCCTGCCGCCCGAGCACCTGCGCGACGTCGCCTATCTGCACTGGTTGCGCTATCACACCCTCGGTGTCGATGACGGCCCCGATCTCCAAGTCTGTATGGAGTTGTTCGCCGGGCTCGTGGTCGAATTCCCCACCGCGTTGCCTCCCGAGCTACTGCAGTGGTTTCGCACCAACCCCGCTGCGGAACCGACTTGCGCGGAGATCGGTTCCTTCTACGCGACCGTGGTCGCCGCTGTCGCGTTGACGTCGTCGAATGCAATCCTGATCGGACTGGCGATCGATTCCTGCCGTGCCGCGATACGGCTGAGTCCAACGGTGGATCGTCTCGCACACCGATACAACCTTCTCGTTCTGTCGCTTCGGCGGCTCGAGACCACGAATGAGGACACCGATCTGGATGAGGGCATCGCGGCGGGTGCTGCTGCGGTGATGTCACTGCTCGCCGTCGAAGAAGACACATCGACCGGTTCCGCCGCGCCGATCCGCCTACAGCTCGGACTCGCGTTGGTCACCCGATTCGGGCTGCGCGGTGGTGAGCACGATCTAACCGAGGGCATCGACCAACTGCGAGCGGCGGCGGTCTCCCTCCCGCCCGACCAACCGGAGTACGCGGCTTGCCTCGGGCAGCTCGCCGCCGCCTTGCAGATCCGCTGCGACCTGGGCGCTCCGCCGGCTTTCACCACGGAATACGTCGCCGTGACCGAGGCACTCGGTGCGATCGACGGGCTCGACGGACTAGCGCGCGGGGAGGCCCTGGCGTTGCGCTGCGACGCGCTGCGCGCCCGGTTCCTTCGCGATGGCGAGCCTGCCGATATCGAGGAGAGCATCCGATGTGGGCGTGCGGCGGTGGCAGGAGTCCCCGAGGATCACGAGCTCGCCGTGTCCGCACGACTCGTCCTTGTCCGGGCGCTCGAAGCCAAGTTCGGCATCGCCCGCGCGCACGGTGATTCCGGTGGCGCGGACCCAGCCGAGCACGCGGAGGCTCTCGCGCTCGTTCGGCGGCTCGATGTGGCCGTTCCCCGGGATCACCCGAGTCGTTCGGCCGTCGACGTGATGCTGGCGAGCGTGTTGACCGTGTCGGATGCCGACTCCGATTCGACCGAGACCGGTACCGACCCCGACGGCGCGATCCGGGCGGCACGAGCGGTGCTGGCCGGGCTGCCGCCGGGCTCGCCCTACCGAGGAACCGCGTTGTTCTCGCTTGGTAACGCGCTCCGTGTCCGGCACCAGCACACCGGCGAGCAGGAGATGCTGCGCGAGGCGGTGGAGGTCCTGCGTGCCGCGACGGAGGCCGGAACGGCAGGCCCGCTCGGCCGGACACCCGTGCTGACGGCCTTCTCGATGGCGTTGTCCGAGGCGCTCCGGCGTTCGGATGTCCTCGACGACAGGGCCGACCTTCTCGACGAGGCCATCGAGACGACCCGCGCCGTCATCGACGACCTGCCCAGCGACGTGGTTCGCGGCGGACAGCTGTGGCAGTTGGCGGAACTGCTGGCTATGCGCTTCGAGCACACGCGGCGATTCGAGGATCTGGACGAGCAGATCGCAGTCCTGCGTACCGCAGCCCCGTTGGCGCAGCACGAGACCGCGCTCTTCCAGTGTCTGTCCGTGCTCGCCAACGCATTGAGCGCTCGAACCGAACGGACCTGGAATCCGTCCGACCACGATGAGATCGCCACCATCCGCTGCCGCCTCGTGGAGTTGCTTCCCGAGGACGACCCCGCCCTGTCCGCTGTCCAGGCCGACGCCGCGCTCGCCCTGCTGCGCCGGTTCGAAATCCGAGGCGGATTCGATGATTTGGCGCGCGCGAGAACAATGGCGCGGCGCGCGGTCGCCGCTGCCGGCGACGAGCACCCCCATCGGGACGAGATACGGGGCATCCTGGCTGCCGCCCTCATGGTGGTGGCCATCCCGTCCCGAGACGTGGCGGGCTTGACCGAGGCCATCGACGTGTGCCGCGCCATGACTCCGGAGGGAGGTTTTCCTCCGGAGTCTGTCGCGGGCATCCTCGGTCGTGCGCTGGCGGTGCGCGCCGAGATCACGGGTGACACCGCTGATCTGGCAGCGGCGTTGCCCATCCTGCGCCGCCTCACCGCAGCGCGCGTTGCGGGACCCAGCGGGACCGCCTCGGCCATCGGCCTGGTCGTGGCGTTGCGGAGCAGCTTCTGGCGGGGCGGTGTTGTCGGCGACCTCACCGAGGCGATCCACCTGGGCCGGTCCGTTCTCGAAGAGGCAACACCGGGCGTGCCGGATACGGTGATGCTGGCCGCGCAGGTGGCCGCCGCCCGCAGCGACCGGTACGGGGCAACCCGGGACCCCGCCGACATCGTCGAGGCCATCACCACGCTGCGATCCGCGCTCCGGACCGTTGCGAGCGACGCACCGATCTCCTGGACGTTCCGACTCTTCCTCGGCCAAGCCCTGCTCACTCGCTTCCGGAACACGACTCAGCTCGCCGACCTGGCCGAAGCGATCGAGCTACTGCGAGCTGGCCTCGTCATTGCGAAACAGTTCGGCGAGGACCACACCGGGCAACTGATGTTGGCGGAGGCGCTGCTGCAGCGGGGGCGTTGGTCGGATGATCAGGACGCGCTGGTCGAAGCGGGTGACCTGGCCCGTGCCATCGACGGAGCGTCGGGGCTGGACGTACTGCGGACCAGCGCCGACATCGTCGCGGCGAACGCACTGCACCTGCGCTTCCTGGATTCCGGCGATCCCGAGCTGCTTACCGAGGCGATTCGGATCGCCCGAAACCTGATCGAAGTCCTTCCCGAGGGACACCTCAACCACACCCACGCGCTGGTCCTGCTGGGCACGCTGTCGACCCTGCGGTTCGATCGCACGGGGACTGCCACCGTCATCGCCGAGGCCGTCGCGGTACTGACTCGCGCCGTGAGTACTGCGAGTACGCAGCCGATGACGGCCTCCGCACTGATCGAGCTGGCCAACGCCCTCCGCGCCCGGCAGCTGATCCTGACCGAAAGCGGGAATCCGGACGAGGTGATCGCCGTCGCCGAACGCGGCCTGTCCATCATTACCTCAGGCCCATCCGAACGGGCCATGCACCGCACAGCACTGGCGAGTGGCCTGGTGATGCGCTTCCTGCGGGCCGGCGACCTCGACGACCTGAATGCGGCCATCGATCATTGCCGCGAGGCGGCGGCAGCGCCCAATGCACGCGTGAGCGGTGTGATCACCCTGTCCACTCTGGGGACGGCGCTCTCGGTCCGCTTCGACCGAACCGGGAATGTCACCGACCTCCACGATGCCATCGAGATCCTGCGGGAAGCAGCGCGCATCGCCCATGCCGCACACACCATGCGACCCGTCCTGCTGACCGATCTCTCCAATGCGCTGCGCACGCGGGCGGCGCATCTGGGCTCCACCAGCGACCTCGACGCCGCAGTCGAGGCAGGGCGGGCCGCTGTCGACGCCGCGCCATCGGACTATTCGAGGGCGCCGTTGTTACTGATGAACCTCGGAGCTGCGCTCACTGTTCGCGCGCAGGAGAAACGAGACGGCAGGGACGGCGAGGCGGCGATCACCGTCATGTCGCAGGCACTCGCGCGCAGCGGTCCGGGGACACGGGATCGAACGCTGATCCTGGTCAACCTGGCCCAGGTACTGCGAACCCGTCGTCGTCGAAGGTCGGAATCGGACGATCTGAGCCGCGCCGTCGAACTGCTCAGCGAGGCACGGGCTGCCTGCGACGCAACCCACCCGCTTGCCCCGCTGGTCGAATTCTCCTTCGCCATGACGCTGCGGGACCGCTACGCCCGCGATGGCCGGGAGGAGGATCGAATCGAGGCGATCGAACGGGCGGAACGGGCGATCGAGGGTCTCGATGCGGGCGACCCCAGATCGGCCGCGGCCGTATGGGTGGTCGGCACACTGCACGAACAACGACAAGAGGACGAAGCCGCAGCACAGGCCTACCGCACGGCGGCCGAATCGCCCGCCGCCGCCCCGCTGGTTCGCGCCGTCGCGGCACGGCTGTGGGCCGAGACGGCCGTCCGGCTTCGGAGATGGTCCGAGGCGACGGCGGCCTTCGCCGTAGCCGTCGCCGAACTGCCCCAGCTGGCCTGGCACGGCATCGAACGGGGCGCGCGGGAGCGCAGGCTGCGGACCTGGGAGGGGCTGGCCACCGAGGCCGCCGCTGCGGCGTTGTCGGCGGGCGATCCGGAGCGCGCTGTGGAGCTGCTCGAACAGGGACGGTCGATGCTGTGGTCTCAGGCGTTGCAGACGCGGGACGACTTCTCGGTACTACGGGAGCGGGACGCCGCGCTGCACGATCGGCTTCGGGCCGTGGCCACGAGGCTGTCGGCCACGACGCAGATCGACGTGCCCGAGAGCGGCATCATGAGCGAGCCGTGGGCCGACCGTGGCCACCAGGACCGATTCGACCGCATCCGCCTGGCCCAGGACTGGGATCGTCTGCTCGCCGAGGCCCGTGCGCTGCCCGGATTGCAGTACCTGCTGCGGATCCCGCCGATCTCGACGCTGCGCGCGGAGCTGCCCGACGGTCCCGTCGTCCTGATCAACATCGAGCGATCGCGCTGTGATGCACTGATCGTCCGCCGCGATCGCGCCGTCGAGCACGTCCCGTTGCCCGCGCTGTCCCAAGCCGAGGTCGTGAACCGGGCCCGCGCCTACGGCGAGGCCCTGCGGGTGTGGGAGCGTTCCGGCGGTTCCGGCGGACTGACTGCCATCGGAGCACGGCAGACGCTGCATGCCACGCTGGAATGGCTGTGGGACACCATCGCCGAACCAGTGCTCGGCAGCCTCGGCATGACCGGCGCCGACGACCCGCTGCCGCGACTCTGGTGGTGTCCGACCGGCCTGCTGACCCTGCTGCCCCTGCACGCCGCCGGCTACCACGATCCGGCCGATGGCCCCGCCGGACGCACGGTGCTGGACCGTGTCGTGTCCTCGTACACGCCGACCCTGCGCGGGCTGGCTCGGGCGAACACGGCGAACCCGCCTGCGCCTGTCGATGGACGAGTACTGGTCGTCAGCCTGCCGGACATTCCGGCCCGCCCGGGACAGGCGGCTCTGGCCCCACTGCCCGGCGCCCGGACGGAGGCCGAGTTCTTCCGAACCGCCTTCCCGAACGGGCACACGCTGCGCACCGCCGACACCGCCACGCGCGCCGCGATCACCGTCGATCTGCAGACCCACGCCTACGCGCATTTCGCCTGCCACGGCGGTCATGACCCTCGCGATCCGTCGACCGGTGCACTGCACCTGTGGGACGGGCCGTTGACGGTGCTCGACGTCGCCGAGCTACGTCTGGAACGTGCCGAACTCGCCTATCTGTCGGCCTGTAGCACCGCGACGGGCGGCACAACGCTGCCCGACGAGGCCATTCACCTGGCCGCCGCACTCCAACTCGCGGGATACCGGCACGTGATCGCGACCCTGTGGAACATTCCCGACCGCACCGCACCGGAGGTGACGGCAACGCTCTACACCGCGTTGCGGGATTCCGGCGGACTTCGTTTACGCGACACCGCGCGCGTGCTGCACGACGCCGTGCGCGCCCTGCGGTCCGCCGCTCCGCGCGACCCGTCGATCTGGGCCGCCCACATCCACTCGGGACCGTGAGCGGAGGTTCGCGCTGTCCGTGCGCCGCTGCCGATGCCCCCGCGATCGAGTGCCGGCGGTTTCGTGCTGAACGAGCAGTGGGGGAAGCGCGAGGAGGCGGGCCGGGCCAAGCTCGCGGATAGGGTGGGTCGCCGTCCCGCCGCGAGCTGCCTTGGGGTCCGAGCGCACCTCCCATACAGCAGTACGCGCCAACCTCCCGCTCACCGGGGTACACGCATATCCGCTGACTACCCTAATCAGAAAGTTCACAGTTTTGTTCACTATTGAAAATTCTGGACTGCTTCGGTGCTGGTGTTGACCGGATAGTGTTCGCTTGAACTGCACGTATGGCTGATTTCGGCTTGGCGAAGTTGACCTGCTGCTCCTTCTCTCCACGAATAATGAGTACTATTCTTCTGGCAGAAGGGTCTTGTGTGTCGCTAGGGTGACGATCAACGAGCACGAGGGCTGGCTAGCTGGCAAGGGTGAGTTCATCCCGAGTTGCCGCTGGAAAAAGCCGTGCCCCGGGTGGCATGCCGAAGCAGAGGCGAACCCGGGGCTTACTCGGCCACCCTACCATGCCCACTCCTTCACGCCAGGAGAGAAGACCAATGGCCGACTTCGTTGACCGAATGCCCGCTGACCTTCCTTCATGGGTCTCCGCAACGCTCTCGATTCCTCGCTTCACGCCCTACCTGGAAGCTGCGGGTTCGGACCACGAGGCAGCAGTCAGGCTGTACTGGTGGAACGTCCGAGTCTCTGAGGCGTTCTACACGCCATTGCACTGCCTGGAGTTGGCGCTGCGCAACGCTCTGAACTCACGGCTCCGTGAGCGGTTCGCCCGGTCGGACTGGTGGGTCGCAGTGCAGCTGACCGCGCAGGGCAGCCGGAACCTCGAGGAAGCACATCGAAAGGTACGGGGTCGTGCAGGCAAGGACCACAGCGCCGATGACATCGTTGCGCAGTTGACCTTCGGCTTCTGGGTATCGCTGGTCAGCAGGGGCGCGGCCTATGACAGGACGCTGTGGGTGCCTGCGCTGCACAAGGCGTTCCCGCATTACCGGGGTGGTCGTGCTCAGTTGCACGACAACCTGACCGCGATGTTGCTGCTGCGCAACCGCATCATGCACCACGAGCCCGTTCACCACCGTGATCTGGCTGCGGACCACACGAAGATCCTTCGCCTGCTCGGCTACATATCGCCGATGATGGTCGAAATGCTGGCCGAGGTGGACCGTGTCGAGGACACCCTTCGACGGGAGGTGGAACGGTGAGCGGCGAGACGACGACCACCGTCGGTGCGACTGTACGCCGAGTCGGTGAGCGTTTGACCGCGAAGCAATTGGCTGATCTCATCGGCGTGGGAGTGACGACCGTCAGCAACTGGCGCAAGCGCCATCCCGATTTCCCCAAGCCCCAACGTACGGGCGGTCGGGAGCGCTTCACGGTTACCGAGATCGTTCGCTGGTTGGATGAACGGCGGATCGCGAAGAACGGGCTCCTCGACGATGAGATACCAGGCACGACCTATGGACTGAGGTTCCGTCGCGCTGCGTACTCGAAAGCGGCCGCTGAGCCGACTGAGGAGGAGATCCGGCAGCAGGCACTCACCGAGACGGTGGATCGGTTGTGGCGGAACCTCGCCGGGGCAGGTGTCCCTCCCACGTCGGAAACCACCATCGAGCTGATACTGGAGCTGTGGCACCTGCGGTCACGTCAGCCGGAAATGTGGCGCCTCCTCGTCGATTCCAAAGCCGCAGGCTCCGTGGTCGCAGCCATCGGCCAACCGGAATCCGATACGCCGCGACAGGCTGGATCTACCCAGTATCCACAGTTGTCTCGTTGGGTTGATTCCGATCCGACATCGTTGTCCGTTTTGGTCGAGGTAATAGACGATGTCGCACTGCCTGACGGGGCGGGACCCGGGGAGACCGCTGCTGAGCTAGCCGATCGGCTGCTCCTGCGAGCGCAACATGCCCTCGGCTCGCATTACTGGGTTCATGTCACCCCTCCATCGCTCGTTCGCTGTATGACGGGCCTGACCAGGCTGGATGCGTCAGACACGGTATACGACCCCTTCTGCGGTGCAGGGGAACTCGTCATTGCGGCTGTCGACAAATCCGGACCCGCACACTCGCAGGTCGTCGGACAGGCAACGACCGAACGGTCCAGAGACCTGACCAAACTGCGGGCGGAGCTGCACGGAGCTTCGGTCGACCTCGGTGACAGAGCCGCGAACTCGCTACAACAGGACTTGCATCGGGGTAGGAAGTTCCGGGTTGTCCTCGCGAACCCGCCGTTCAACGCACCCAATCCACCATTGTCCGGCGGGCCGCGTGCCTGGCCTTATGGCGAACCACCCGCGCACAACGCGAATTTCGCCTGGTTGCAGCATGCGATTAGCAAGATCGAAACTGGTGGAAGCGCGGCCGTACTGATGCCGAATCTAACCACGAGCTCGGAGCACCGTGCAGAAGTGGAGATCCGCAAGCGGATGATCGAGGCGGGCGTAGTCCGCTGCATTGTGGCGATGCCGCCTCGGCTGTTTCACACCACTGGAGTTCCGGTGTCGTTGTGGCTCCTGGGTTCGAAGCGCGAAAGTCATGACAGGGAAGTGCTCTTCATCGATGCCACCGAACTGGGCACGATGGTCGACCGCGTCCAACGGGTGTTGTCCGAGGACGACACCGACCGCATCATCGAGACCTACCTCTCGTGGGCGACGCAGCGTGTTTCTCGGCAGCGTTCCAGCGCGGACGGCTTCGCGAGGACGGGGAGTTACGACGAGATCAGATCGAAGCAATACCTACTCAATCCGCTCAGCTACGTACAGCGTCGACCCGTGACGGTGAACCATCACCGGGTTCTGGCGGAAGTAACCGAACAACGATCCAGATTGGCGAAACTCCGAGCAGACATAGTGCAGACGCATGCTGATATCGAGTCGCGGCTTTCGGGACTGATGGAGCAGACGGGCGCTGACATACGAGCGACCGAGGCGAGCCTTGGCGATGTGTGCGAGCTGATCTCAGGGCCCGCAACCGTCACGCGGGCAGGCGGTGCGGATTCTGCGGACGCGGTGCGGCTTGTCCTACCTCGTAACATCAGGCACCACCGCCTGCTGACTCTCGATATGTTCGTCGCAGACGCCTTCGCCGATCAGCATCCGAGATATCGACTTCGGCCCGGCGACATCGTCTGTACCCGCACCGGAGATCTCGGGCGCTATGCGTTGGTCGAGGCCACAGGACGATGGCTACTCGGGTCGGGCTGCTTGCGACTCCGTCCGGATATGCAGCGTGTCGATCCCGGTTATCTCACCTACTATTTGAGTAGTACTTCGGCGCTCGCATGGTTGCAACGCAACGCGACAGGATCGGCGATCAAGAATGTCAGCCAACGAACCCTGGCCCGAATGCCCCTGATGCTGCCCGATCTGTCCAGCCAACGGGAGATCGGAGCACTGTTGGGACTGCTGGACGCGGAGAGCCAGCTGTACGCCACCAGCGAGATCGCCGTCGAATCGGTCCGGTCCGGCTTGGCATCGCGACTGATTCCAGAACTACCTGCCGAAAGGGTCTGACCGGATCGACCCGAGTTTGCACCCGAGGTCTGATCAACTCGATGAGGCGGACCCAGTGCGCCTGCGCGCCCAGCGACCCGTCGATCTGGGCCGCCCATATCCACTCGGGACCGTGAGCGGAGGTTCGCGCTGTCCGTGCGCCGCTGCCGATGCCCCCGCGATCGAGTGCCTGCGGTCCTGGGCCCCAAGTAGGGTCGAGGAAGCGACAGCCGACGCCGGGAGGCAGTAATGAGCGGGCCCCAGCAGAACGATCCGAACGTGGTGGACGCCGAGATCGTCGACGAACCAGGCACCTCCGGGTCGGCAGCGCCCGTACCCGCCACGCCGTCGACATCGGTGCCGCCCGTCGCGGCGCCTGCCACGGACTACACCACCGGCGGCGTCCCCAGCTTCGACTACGTCCGCGACAAGATCGAGAACCGGTCGAACACGGCGGTGGGCTCGATCGAGCTGGCCGGTCTCGGCGGCTCGAGGCCCAGCGCCGACTCGTTGAACGAGCAGTGGGAGAAGCGCGAGGAGGCCGGCCGGGCGAAGCTCGACGAGATCCGTCGTTCCCTGGGACGCGGCTGATCGACCGGAGGCCGTCCCGCGCGGTGGGCCCGATCCTGCGTCTCGCAGGCGGTTTCGACCCGGGTTTGCGACGTCTAGGGTGTGATCATGACGACACGCCGTGCGGACATCGGGATGTGTTTCGACCGGACTTTCGCCCCAGGTCGGGTCGTGGAGTTCGCCCGACGTCTGGAGGCGGGCGGTGCCGATCAGCTGTGGATTATCGAGGACTGTTTCTACACAGCGGGCGTCAGCCTGACCGCCACGGCGCTGGCCGTCACCGAGCGGTTGAAGGTGGGCATCGGCATTCTGCCTGCGGTGGCCAGGAACCCCGCGATCACCGCGATGGAGATCGCCACGCTGTGTGGGCTGGCGCCCGGTCGGGTGCTGCCCGGTATCGGACACGGCGTGCAGTCCTGGATGCGTCAGATGGGTGTCCGACCCGCCTCGCCGCTGACCGCGTTGGAAGAGGTGCTCACGGCGGTCAACCGCCTGTTGGCCGGTGAAGAGGTCACCGTGGACGGGCGCTACGTCAAGCTGGACCGCGTCAAGCTGGACCAGCCACCTGCCGACCCGCCGCCGTTGTTGGCCGGGGTGCAGGGGCCGAAGTCGCTGGCGTTGGCGGGTCGGGCCGCAGGTGGAATCGTGTTGGCCGAGCCGACCAGTCCCTCTTATGTACGTGCTGCCCTGGCGCAGGCGGCGGCCCCCGACGACTTCCAGGTCACGGTCTTCTCCTTCCTGGGCATCGCCGAGGACCGCAGAACCGCCTATCGCCGGATGGCACCGTGGTTGGCCACGAAGATCACGGAGCAGACCCCCGGGCTCACGGTGCTGCCGTTCTTCGGCGAACTCGTGGAACTGTTCGCCAAGGACGGTGTCGACGGCCTGGTCGGAATGCCGCCGGAGTGGTGGATGGAACTGGGTCCGGTCGGCACCCACGAGGACGCGCTGACCCACATCGCGGCCCTGGAAGAGGCGGGCGTGCACAGCATCGGACTGTTCCCGCCGCCGGATGTCGACGTGGCCTCGGCGGCGCTGGAGGACGTGCTGCGGATCGCCAATCGCTGATCAGGACGACCGGACACCGACCGAGGCGAGGGCGCCCCGCGCGGCAGCGACCGCGCTGTTCATGGCGATCTCACCGCGCATTCCGGGCGCGGCGACCATGTCACCGGCCAGCCAGACGTCGTCGCCCCGGTCGATCCTCGGCCGGTCTCGCCAGGTGGTGCCGGGGAGATCGATGGCACCGGTCCGGCCGCGCGCGGTGGTGTTGCGCCGCCAGCTCAGCCGATCGCGCCAGCCCGGCACCGTGAGGTCGGCGAAGGCGACCAGCCGGTCGCGTGCCTCCCGGGTGGACTCGCCGGCGCGCACCGGTATGTCGAGTTGGAACAGCGACTCGCCCTCGGGTGCCACCGTCGGATCCTGTGCCGAGTAGCACTCGTGGAAGCCGCCCTCATCGAGGTCGAACACGACGAACCAGTCGCGGCGGGGATCCTGTCGCACGGCGAGGTCGAGGCTCTGGCAATGGCCGCTCTCCCAGTGCAGCGAAGGATCGTCGAGCAGTACGCGGGCCGAACTCAACTCGGTGGCCACGATGGTCGGTCGGCCGTCCAGTTCCCGCACCCGCGAACCGAGTTCGATGCGGACGCCCAGTTCGCGGGCGCGGTCGGCGAGCCGATCGATCACGGCCTGCCAACCGCCGACGACCCAGCGAACCGCCGGGGGCTTCGGAGCGAAGACCCGGTGCAGCAGTTCCCAGACGAAGGCGGCGGACAGCCTGCCGGTGTCGGCGTCGTAGGTGACCACGCTGATGGCGTTCGCGGCGGCGCGGGCGGCCTGTTCGCCGAAGTGCTCGCTCGCCCAGCCGAGGAAGTCCCGATCCACCGGGGCGGGGCGGCGGCGTTGCAGGATCATCCGCAGGAAACCCGCGGGCAGTCGGCGTCCGATCCGGCCTTGGTAACGCAGTCCCGCATGCAGCCAGGCGCGGGCGGGCGGTGTGCCGAGCCGTCCGGTGAGACTGCGATCGGCCAGCCAGTTCCAGTGCGGGCCATCGGCGTAGAAGACGTGCGGGCCGTCGTGCGCCACATAGGGGCCGTCGGTGGCTCTGCCTCGGCCGCCCAGCTCCCGATGCGCCTCGTGCAGGGTGACGACGGCGCCCTGTTCCGCGCAGGTGATCGCGGCGGTCAAGCCCGCGAGCCCGCCGCCGACGACGGTGATCTCTCTGGTCATCTCCGGTCCCTCTCCTCGGCCGATGTGGTGCTTCGCCAAGGTGGACGAGACGGGGGCGGAAGGTGTGACAGCGATACGATGGGAGTCGGTGTTGCAGCGGAGGGTGATCTCCGTCGTCGAATCAGGGATCGGGCGTGTTCGGCTCGTCGGGCATGGCGTCGAGTCGGCTCTCCAACGCGTCCAGTCGTTCGCTCCAGTGCCGTCGATAGGGGTCTAGCCAGGCGTCGATCTCGGCCAGCGGTCCGGGCCGCAGCCGATACCAACGACGTTGGGCATCGTGCCGCACCTCCACCAGGCCCGCTTCCCGCAGCACCTTGAGGTGCTTGGAGACGGCGGGCTGACTGAGCCGGAGCCGGTCGACGAGGTAGCCGACGGGGCGTTCACCGGCTCGGAGGAGGTCGAGGATCTCGCGTCTGCGTGGCTCCGCCAGCACCTCGAATGCACTTGCCATTCTCGGAATATAGTCAGAATGGAATATGCGCTCCAATCGTCGCCAGGCAGCAGCGTGCCCGCCTTGAATGCGCCAGGGGGCGGTGTGCCCGAATGACACTGTGTGTCCGACTACTGTGGAGAACCACAGCTCGGCGCTGCGGTGTGGTCCTCGGTAATACGATGGTGGCCCCCATGTTTCCCAGCCGGTTGATCTCTTAGCGTTTCCCAGCATGAGCCGAAGGAGTCATGCATGAATCTCACCGCCCTGGCGGCAGAGGCCACGTCCGAGTCGCCGGGAGGGCTCGCCGGATGGGCCATCGGCCTGATGGAGGCGCTCGGCGGACCCGGCGCGGGGCTTGCCATCGCAGCGGAGAACATCTTCCCGCCGCTGCCGAGCGAGGTGATCTTGCCCTTGGCAGGCTTCACCGCCAGCCAGGGCGACATGAGCCTGGTCGGTGCCCTCATCTGGACCACGATCGGCTCTCTCGTCGGTGCGATCGTCCTCTACTACATCGGTGCCATGCTCGGCCGCGAGCGCACCATCGCCATCGCCAAACGGCTACCCCTGGTCAAGATCCAGGATATCGAGAAGACGGAGGCATGGTTCCTCAAGCACGGTGTGAAAGCCGTGTTCTTCGGCCGGATGATTCCGATCTTCCGCAGCTTCATCTCGATTCCCGCAGGCGTCGAGAAGATGTCGATGCCGACGTTCATCCTGTTCACCACGCTGGGCAGCGCTATCTGGAACACCATCTTCGTGGTGGCCGGTTATCAGCTCGGTGAGAACTGGCATGTCGTCGACGAGTACGCCGGAGTGTTCTCCCGTGCCGTGGTCATCATCGTCCTGCTCGCGCTCGTCACCTTCGTGACGCTGCGAATCCTGAAGAATCGTCGGCTCAAGGCGCAGGGCATCGACCCGGCCGCCGAGGAGAACGACCCGGAACGCACCCAGATCATCACCGCAGACGACAGCACCCAGCAGATCCAGCGCTACCGCGACAACTGAGACGCTTCGATCGTCGGCGGGGTCCGTCCCAATCGGGACGGGCCCCGTTCGGCTTCTCAGGACTGGAGATAGCGCAGGATCGCCAACACCCGTCGGTTGTATCCGGTGCTCTCGAACAGCCCCAACTTGGCGAAGACCGAGTTGACGTGTTTCTCCACCGCGCTCTGCGAGACATGCAGGGCGGCGGCGATCGAGGCGTTCGTCCGGCCCTGTGCCATCTGATGGAGCACTTCCTGCTCCCGCGCGGACAGGGTGCTCAACGGATCGGTTCGGCTGCTGCTCGCCAGCAGTCTGCGCACCACCTCGGGGTCCAGGGCGGTCCCGCCCGCGCCCACCTGATCGAGGGCCGCCAGGAATTCGTCGACCTGGGCCACCCGATCCTTGAGTAGATAGCCGATTCCCTCGGTGCCCTCGGCGATCAGCTCGGTCGCGTACCGGCGTTCGACATACTGCGACAACACCAGGACGCCGATCCCGGGATCACGTCGGCGGATCTCCAGGGCTGCGAGCAGCCCCTCATCGGTATGGGTCGGCGGCATCCGCACATCGGCCACCACGACATCCGGCGTGTCCCGCCCGACCGCGTCGAGCAGCGCGGCACCGTCGCCCACCGCCGCGAGCACCTGGTGGCCCTCCTCGGTCAACAGCCGGACCAGGCCCTCGCGCAGCAGTGTCGAATCCTCGGCCAGGATCACGCGCATGGCAGGTCGGCTCCGATCGTCGTGGGCCCGCCCATCGGGCTGTGCACCGTGAAATCGCCATCCACCGCAGCCACCCGTCTGGCCAGGCCCGCCAAGCCACCGCCGTCCGCGTCGGCGCCGCCCCGGCCGTCATCGTCGATCCGCACGACCAGCATCGTCTCCTGTCGGTGTACCGACACGTCGATCGACCGGGCGCCGGAATGCTTCGCGGCATTGGTCACGGCCTCCCGCACCACGAAGTAGGCGGCCGTCTGCACGGTCGGCGGCAAGCCCTCGGTGTCCGCCAGCCGCAGCCGCACCGGCACGGCGGAGCGCGCAGCGACCTCCTGTAACGCCTCGGCCAACCCGAGTTCGTCCAACGCGGTCGGGTAGACCTGCCAGGAGACCTCCCGCAGTTCGACCAACAGACGTTGAGACTCCGCATGTGCCTGGTGGAGGAGGTCGTCGCGGCGCGCCGGGTCCTTGCCTCGGCCTGCCCGGCCGAGCAGCATCGCCAGGGCGACCACCCGTTGTTGCACGCCATCGTGCAGGTCTCGTTCGATGCGTCGACGTTCGGCGTCCACGGCGGCGACGATGCCCGCCCGGCTGTCGGCCAACTCGGTGATCCGGCGGTGCAACAACTCCCGCTCGCTCGGATGCAAGAACCGGCGAACGATGCGTTCCTCGCCCGCGACAATCCCCAGCATTCCCTGGACCGCCAGGAACAACAGCACGACGCCTGCGAGGACCTGGGATAACACCCTTGCCGTCGTGCTATGGCCCAGTAGCAGTTCCTGGGCCCATACCGCCGCGCTCACCAAGCCCCAGAACAGCAGGAACAGCACCGCCCCACCGAGCAGTCCGATGGGGATTCGCGCCGCCAGGTACCGCACGAGGCGTTCATCGGCATCGCGTTCGGCGGGTGCGATGTCGAAGAAATGCCGTAGCCTGCGTTGTTCGATCCCGACGAGTCGGCGCGCCATCGCGGGCGTCCAGTCCGGTGGCACGGCGTGGACTCGGGAAGCAAGCAAGATCGTGGCGGCGACCAGTAGGAAGGCCAGTCCCATAAGGGACGTTTTGGCTCCCAGGAGGATGCCGAGAAGCAGCTTGCCCGTCCGCCGGCTTGTGCTCGCGACGAGGCCGAGGACGGTTGGGGTCAGCGCCTGGGCCGACGTCGGAGCATTGAGCTGCGTGCCGTCGTCCGGGTGCCTGGTCATCACGGGCTACACGCTAGCCGGCCGAGCCCGCGCCGATACCGATTGCGGCGAATCGGCCGCAGCCTGTGGCGGGAATGCGAGCGTATTTCCGCAAGTCGGGCAAGATCCACGGCTGTTCACCCAGCGGATGGTCAGCGCTCACCGGCCGGACATGTGTGTTCCACGTGAGCCTCATGTGGCTGACCTGTGATGGGTGCGCCCATCGAATCTGGAGTCCCTCTGATGCGACGTCATGCAGTCGCGGCACTGGCCGTGACCACCATCGCGGCGCTCGCCGCACCGCCCGTGTTCGCGCAGTCCGCCGAGCCCGGTGCCATCGGTCCGGGTCCGCTGGAGTTGTCGGTCCTCGGCACCCACGAGACCGGTGTCTTCGACGCCAGCGCCGCGGAGATCGTCGCGCACGACCCACAGACCCAGCACCTCTTCGTGGTCAATGCGGCCGCAGCGCAGATCGACGTGCTCGACATCGCGGACCCGACCCGGCCGAGCCTCGTCGAGAGCCTCGACACGGTGGGAATCCCCGCCGCCGACGGCTCACAGGTGGGGGCGGGTGCGGTGGTCAATTCCGTCGCGGTCCGCGCCGACGGCGTGGTCGCGGTGGCCGTGGAGGCCGACCCGAAGACCGACCCGGGCTGGGTCGTCTTCTACGACACCGACGGCGCGCGGCTCTCGGCGCTACGGGTCGGTTCGCTGCCCGACATGCTCACCTTCACCGAGGACGGCGGCACGCTGCTCATCGCCAACGAGGGCGAGCCCGCCGAGGACTACTCCGTCGACCCGGAGGGCTCCATCGCCGTCGTCGACGTCTCGGGAGACATCGAGAGCATCGGCCAAGAGTCCGTCCGAACCGCCGACTTCCACGCCTGGGACGCGGGCGGCGACCGTGAACTGCCCGCCGACGTGCGGGTCTTCGGCCCCAACACCGACCCTGCGGCCCGCGTCTCGGAGAACCTCGAACCCGAGTACATCGCGGTCGACGCCGACGGCACCCGCGCCTACGCGGCATTGCAGGAGGCCAACGCCATCGCGGTCGTCGACATCGCCGCCGCCGAGGTCCTCGACATCCTCCCGCTGGGCCAGAAGGACCACCTGCTGCCGGGCAACGAGCTGGACGTCTCCAACAAGGACGACGAGATCGCGCTGAAGTCGTGGCCGATCAAGGGCATGTACCAGCCCGACGGGATGGCCGCCTTCCAGGCAGCCGGCTCGACCTACCTGGTCACCGCCAACGAGGGTGACTCGCGGGACTGGGAGGCCTACGGCGAGGAGTACCGCGTAGCCGACCTGGTCACCGAGGTCGCCCCGCTGTGCCAGGACGCCTTCGCCGACTTCCCCGGCGGCACCGACGCCCTGATCGCCGAGGAGAACCTCGGCAGGCTCAACGTCACCGCCGCGAACGGACTGCGCGATGGCGACGAACCGTGTTACGAGGAGCTGCACTCCTTCGGCGCCCGCTCCTTCTCGGTGTGGACCACCGACGGCGAGCAGGTCTTCGATTCCGGCTCGGACTTCGAGCGCATCACCGCCGAGCTGTACCCGGAGATGTTCAACAGCAACCACACGGAGAACACCTTCGACAACCGCAGCGACGACAAGGGCCCCGAGCCCGAGGGCATCACGCTGGGCGAGGTCGACGGCCGGACCTACGCGTTCATCGGCCTGGAGCGGATCGGCGGCGTCATGATCTACGACGTCTCCGACCCGACGGCGCCGGAGTTCGTGCAGTACGTCAACAACCGGAACTTCGACGGCGACCCCGAATCCGACCAGTGGCAGCAGGCGGGCGACCTCGGCGCGGAGGGACTGACCTTCATCGCCGAGGCCAACAGCCCCGTGCCCGGCACACCCGTGCTCGTGGTCGCCAACGAGGTCTCCGGAACCACCACGCTCTTCGAGATCGGCAGCAGCGACTCGGACGGGCCTGGTGAGCCGGGCGACCCGGACCCGAGTACTCCGCCGGAGACGACCGACCCGACCGACCCACCTCAGCCCACCGAATCCGAGACCACCACGCCGAGCGTTCCCGGCGCCGACGGTGGGGACGACGACAGTGCCGCTCCGACCCCCGACGACCTCGCCGACACCGGAGCCGACGTGGGGCTGGCCGTGCTCGCGGGCCTGCTGCTCCTCGGCGGTGGCGCCGCGCTGTGGTTGTTCGGCAGGCGACGCCGATCCGCCTGAACAGGCCGATCGATGGCGGCCCGGCGGCGAATTCGCCGATGGGCCGCCGCTCGGCGGCGGTAGCCTCTACTCGACCTCGGCGCCGAAGCGACCCGATCGCCTGTGTCTACGCAGGTGAGGGGCCGGTATTCGGCCGAGTCCGGAATCTTTGCACCTGCTCGCCGCTCCCGGTAGGCGCGGGCGTCCGCCTGCCGAAGAGCTTCCGCAGACGCTCGACTCAGAGATCAAGAAGGAGTGCTGTGCACCTCCCACGCCCTGTGCGCAACCGCGCTGGCAGAGCTTTGATCGCGACCTCGCTCGCCGCACTGACCATGGCCGCCGTTGCCGCCCCGGCCAGCGCGGACCGCTGGCGGGATCGCCCCGCCTACAGCCTGACCGTGCTGTTCACCAACGACGGCGAGTCGCAGCTCTTAGGCGTCGACGCCGACATCGACGGCGACGGCACCATCGCCCCGGACGAGCAACGCTCCTTCGGCGGTGTGGCCAGGAACAAGACCCTCATGGACGACCTGCGCCGGGACGCGATCTCCGGTCGGGTCGGCCCCGATACCGCGCTGCGCCGGGGCGTGCTCGTCGTCTCCGGCGGCGACAACTACCTGCCGGGGCCGGAGTTCGCCGCCAGCACCGACAAGGGCGCGCCCTACTACGACGCCCTGGCCTTCAAGGCGATGCGTTATGACGCCAGCGCCATCGGCAACCACGAGTTCGACTTCGGCCCCGAGGTCCTCGCCGAGTTCATGAGCACCTTCCGGAACGTGACCAAGTTCGTCGGGTCCAATCTCGATGTCTCCGCCGAACCCTCGCTGACCGCCTACACCGAGAACGGGACCCTGGTGTCCAGTCACGTCTCGTGGCAGGCGGGCAAGCCGGTCGGCATCATCGGGCTGACCACCCCCGACCTGCCCTCGCTGTCGAGCCCGCGCGGTGTCGAGGTGCGTGACGACCTCGCCGGGATCGCCAACGGGCTGGCCGAGGAGTTCGAGGCACGCGGCGTCGACCAGGTGGTGCTGCTCTCGCACCTCCAGGACATCGACAACGAGTTGGCCCTGGCACCGGAGCTCTCCGGCATCGACGCGATCGTCGGCGCGGGCGGTGGCGAGATCCTCGCCGACTCCGACGTCGAGCTCATCCCCGGCGACGCGGCCGAGCGGGAGTTCCCGCTGGTGGCACAGGACCGCGATGGGCGCGACGTGCCGGTGGTGACCACGACCGGCAACTACAAGTACATCGGCCGGTTGGTGCTGCACTTCGACCGACAGGGCAACCTGCTGGGCTACGACGACGACAAGAGCGAGCCGGTGCGGGTCTCGGGCGTCGGCGATGACGCGGTCCGCCCGGACCGTCGGGTGCAGCGCACCGTCGAGGAGCCGGTCGAGGAGTACATCGCGGGGCTGGCCGAGACCACGGTCGCCCAGAGCGAGGTGCCGCTGGACGGCGTGCGCGACGCGGTGCGTACCCGCGAGACCAACCTCGGCAACCTGCTGGCCGACGCCATCAAGTGGTCCGGCACCCAGCAGGCCGAGGAGTACGGGGTGCCCGCACCCCAGGTCGGCATCCAGAACGGTGGCGGCATCCGCAACGACTCGACGATCCCGGCGGGCGCGGTCACCGAGCTGAACACCTACGACGTGGCGCCGTTCGCGAACTTCGTCTCGGTGCTGCCCGAGGTTCCCAGGGACACCCTGCGTCAGCTGCTCGAACGCGGTGTCGCGGGCGCGCCGGGCGCTGCCGGGCAGTTCATCCAGGTCGCCGGACTGCGCTTCGAGTACGACGCGACCCAGGTCGCTCAGGAGATCGACGCCAACACCGGTGAGATCCTGACGCCGGGCGAGCGGGTCCGCAGCATCGTCCTCGACGACGGCACCGTGCTGGTCGCCGACGGCGAGGTCGTGGCGGGCGAACCGATCTCGGTCGTCACCAACGACTTCTCGGCGCGCGGCGGCGACGGCTACCCGCTGGGCGGCCTGGACTTCACCCCGGTCGGCAAGACCTATCAGCAGGCCTTCAACGAGTACCTGCGCGATGGGCTGTCCGGTGCGATCAGCGCCGAGCAGTACCCGGTGGGTGGCGAGGGCCGGATCACCGCGATCGGCTGAGTACGACCAGCGTTACGCAAACCGGGCGGCCGGGACCCACGAGGTCCCGGCCGCCCGTTCGTCGTCCTCAGCGTGGTCGC
Source organism: Actinoalloteichus hymeniacidonis (assembly GCF_014203365.1). Classification (NCBI taxonomy): domain Bacteria; kingdom Bacillati; phylum Actinomycetota; class Actinomycetes; order Pseudonocardiales; family Pseudonocardiaceae; genus Actinoalloteichus; species Actinoalloteichus hymeniacidonis. The sequence continues at coordinate 5,231,722 of NZ_JACHIS010000001.1, read as the reverse complement.
GTCCGCCGGGTCGGCGTCGCGGTGGTCGGATCGTCCGGCCACGGATGCTTCGGATAGCGACCGCGCAGCTCGGAACGCACCTGTGGATACCCGGTACGCCAGAACGACTCCAGATCGTCGGTGACGGCCGCGGGTCGGCCTGCGGGGGAGAGCAGATGCAGCAACACCGGCACCCGGCCATCGGCCAACCGGGGCGTCCGCGTCCAGCCGAAGGCCTCCTGAACCTTCACCGGGAGCACGGGCCGATCGGCCCGGTAGTCCAGCCGGACCTTCGAACCGGAGGGCACCTCGATGCGCTCCGGCGCCAACTCGTCCAACCGTCCCGCCACCTGCCAGGGCAGCAGCCTGCGCAGCGCTGCCGCGGTGTCGATGCTCGCCAGATCGGCGCGTCGACGGGCCCGACCCAACGCCGGTCCGAGCCAGTCGTCGAGACCCGCCATCAGCTCGGCCTCGTCCACCGAGGGCCACGGGTCGCCCAGCGTCCGATGCAGGAACGCCATGCGGTTGCGCAGCGCTTCCGCCGCAGGGTCCCACCGGAGCAAGCCGAGGCCCTCCTGACGCAGCCCGGCCAGGATCGCGCCGTGCACCTCGGCGTGGTCGGGATCGGGCAGCTCGCGTTCGCGCAGCACGATCGCACCGAGCTTGCGCACGCGGCGGGCCCGGACATCACCGTCCACCCAGCCGATCTCCTCGGCGTCCGACAGCAGCGCCGGAGCCGCCGCTGTCGCGAGGTCGACATCGGCGCGGGCCGCGAGCCGGACCATGGCGTGGGTCTGACCGGGCGAGCGATCGGCGACCGCGACGGCGAGCCAGCCCGCGCCGGTCAGCGAACTGCCCGCAGGCAGTTCGACGGCGGTGCCGCCCGCCATCAGATAGGTCGATCCCGAGGTGCCTCGGCGACGGGCCAGCCGTTCCGGGAAGGCCAACCCGACGATCAACGCGGCCGCGTCGGTGCCGCGCCTCGAATCCGCTCTGCGCCCCGCTCCGCCGTCGGCCCCGGCTTGGGCTTGGGCCTGGGCCGCCAGCCGGGCGAGCCTGGTGGTCTCGCGACGTAGTCGAGCCGAGCCGCCACGGTCGTTGCGGGCCTGCCGAAGCGCGTCCGACAGGTCGGCTTGGCCGGTGGGCTCCTCGTCCAGCAGCGCGACCACCTCGGCGGCGGCCTCGGCCCCCACCAGCGCGGCGCCGTCCCACAGCGCCCTGGCCAACCGGGGATGCAGGCCGAGACCGGCGAACCGACTTCCCCGGGGCGTCACCGATCCCGAGGCGTCCAACGCGCCGATCGCGGTCAGCACCGCCCGCCCCGCCGCCAACGGGCCCGCAGGCGGCGTGTCCCACCACCGCAGCGCGGTGCCGTCCGGGGTGCCCCAGCAGGCCAGCTCCAGGGCCAGCCGGGTGAGGTCGGCGGTGCGGACCTCCGGGTCCGGATATCGGGGCAGTGTCGAATGCTCGTGTTCGGGCCAGCAGCGGTAGACCCGCCCCGGCCCCTGGCGGCCGGCCCGACCGGCACGCTGCTCGGCGACGGCGGCCGAGACACGGCCGGTGACCAGGCCGGACAGGCCCCGGCGGTGATCGGTGCGGGCGGTTCGCGCCAGCCCCGAGTCCACCACGGTCCGCACTCCGGGCACGGTGAGGCTGGATTCGGCCACCGAGGTGGCCAGCACGACTCGACGGCGGGCGCCGATCCGCAACGCGCGATCCTGCTGCTCGGTGGGCAGCCTGCCGTGCAGGGGCAGCACATCCACGTCGGGCAGTCCGGCGAGCAGTCCGGTCACCCGGCGGATCTCGCCCGCGCCGGGCAGGAACACCAGGACGTCGTCGGTGTTCTCCGCCAGGGCGGTGCGCACCGCCCTGGCCACGGTGCCCTCGATGTGTTCGCGACGGACCGGCGCGACGTAGTGCGTCTGGACCGGGAAGGTGCGGGCGGTCGCGTGGATGACCGGTGCGTCATCGAGTAGCCGGGTCAGCCGGTCGGTGTCGACCGTCGCCGATGCCGCGAGCAGCCGGAGATCGGGGCGCAGCCCGGCGCGCGCGTCCAGCAGCAGCGCCAAGGCCAGATCGGCGTCCAGGTGCCGTTCGTGGCACTCGTCGAGTAGGACGACGTCGACACTGGTCAACTCCGGGTCGGATTGCAGCCTGCGTACCAAGAGGCCGCTGGTGACGACCTCGACGCGGGTGGCCGCCGAGCGTTTGCGGTCACCCCGCACCGAATAGCCGACGATCCCGCCGACCGGGTCGCCACACAGCTCGGCCATCCGGGCGGCCGCGGCGCGGGTGGCCAGCCGCCTCGGTTCGGCCACCAACACACGTAGCCCGGCGGCGGCTAGCGCGAGCGGCACCAGCGTGGTCTTGCCGGTGCCCGGCGGTGCGCTGAGTACCGCGACGCCCCGGTCGGACATGGCCGCGAGTACCTCGTCGAGCACCTCGCGGATGGGCAGCGCGGGCAGTTCGGTGGGAAGGGCGCCGCCTCCTGCAGTCATGTCGACACCGTAGAAGGGCCGGTTTCGGGACGGCATTCGACCGGACTCCGGGGGCGCCGAAGGTGTCCGCGGCGGCGATCCGGGTACTGCTGGGCGGCGGCCGTCCACCGAAATTCTAGTCACCGTGGGTAACTATTAAAGCGCCCTCCGGCGTACCCGCAGGCTGCGAGAAGCACCTGCACGGCCGTACCTGAAATGGTTTCCCAACTGCCTGGTTCGCCGGTATTCTTAGCGCTGCTAAGAAAATGAGAGGGAGGACACAGGGTGTCATCGTCGGCCGGGACGGACCAGCAATCGACCAACCCGCCAAGACGGGACGACACCCGATTTCCGATCGAGATCTGGATCCTGGTCATCTGCGGATTCATCATCGCGGTCGGGTTCGGCATCCTCGCCCCGGCGCTTCCGACCTTCGCGGCCAGCTTCGACGTCGGCGTCACGGCGGTCTCGCTCACCGTCAGTGCCTTCGCGTTCATGCGGCTGCTCTTCGCCCCCACCAGCGGCCGTCTCGTCACCCGCTGGGGCGAGCGCAAGGTGTATTTCTGGGGGCTGATCATCGTCGCGGTCGGCACCGCGGTCTGCGGCTTCGCCACCGAGTACTGGCAGCTGTTGTTGTTCCGCTCGATCGGCGGCATCGGCTCCACCATGTTCACCGTCTCCGGCGTCGCCATGCTCATCCGACTCGCCCCGCCGGCGATGCGCGGCCGGGCCTCCGGCCTGTGGGCGACGTCCTTCCTGCTCGGCAACATCACCGGCCCGCTCATCGGCGGCGGCCTGGTCGAGATCTCGATCCGACTGCCGTTCCTGGTCTACGGCGTCGCCGTCCTGCTCGCGGCCTTCGTCTCGCTGATCTTCCTGCGGAACTCCACGCTCGCCGACCGAGGCAACGACGACGCCGACGTCACGCCGCTGCGAGTGCGCGACGCGCTTCGACACCCCACCTACCGGGCGGCGCTGGCCTCGAACTTCGGCAACGGCTGGGCCGTGTTCGGCGTGCGGATCTCGCTGCTGCCACTGTTCGTCGTCGAGGTGTTGCGCGAGCGGGAGAGCATGGCGGGCATCTCGCTCGCGGTCTTCGCCGCGGGCAACGCCATCGCCTTGACCTTCTCCGGCAGGCTGGCCGACCGGATCGGCCGCAAACCGCTGGCACTGGCCGGGCTGCTGGTCTCCGGTGGCGGCACCGTGTGGCTGGGCTTCACCGATTCGGTGACGATGTTCCTGATCGCCTCCGTGGTGGCAGGCATCGGATCGGGTCTGCTCAGCCCGCCGCAGAGCGCCGTCGTCGCCGACATCATCGGCAACAAGGGCAAGGGTGGCCCGGTGCTGGCAGGCTTCCAGATGGCCGCCGACGTCGGCGCGATCATCGGCCCGCTGGTCGCCGGTCTGCTGGCCGACAGCTTCTCCTACGGAGCGGCCTTCGGCGTGACGGGACTCATCACCTTGCTCGCCGTGTTCTTCTGGGTGCCCGCCCCCGAGACGTTGCCCCGCCCGGTCACCACCGCCGACGAGGAGCCGGGAACGGCAACCGAGCTGGCCCCGGAGTCGGGAATCCTGTCCGAGGCGCCCGAACCGCCCGTGGGCGAGCGGGTCGGCGGCAAACCGGACCAACCGGATGTGTGATCACACATCGTGACCGTCGGTCTCGATGGCTTGTCGGCACGGGACGCGCGGGCTACGTCCTAAGCTTGTTTTCAGCTTGGCTCGGTACGCTCGCCATCCTGATCCGGACCATCACCCGGCGTGATCGGCGTCCTCGTCGGCGAAATCCCCGTCGACGAGGCGGTCGCCCCGAAGGGCGCGCACCGACTCCGCGACGATCCTCCGTGCGATGGGCGTGCCGGACCTCGCAGGTGCAGGAAGGACGTGGACGGTGGGCGGCGCGGAGCGCAGTGCTCGAAAGATTCGGCAGCAGCAGACCCAGGCTGCGGCGGCCAAGGCATTGAAGTCGGACGGTGGTGGGAAGAAGAACCCCGTGCTGATCGGCGTGGTGGTGATCGTGGTCATCGCCATCGCAGTGATCGGCGGGGTACTACTGACCCAGGACAGGGAAGAGGAACAGGCGGCCGACACCATCCCGGTCGTCGAGCACGGCGATCACCCCGTCACCCGGGAAGCGGGCGCGGTGCTGGTCGGACAGGAGGACGCCGGGGTCGTCATCGACCTCTACGAGGACTTCCTCTGCCCCGGCTGCGCACAGTTCGAAGAGATCTACGCCGACCAGATCGACTCGGCACTGGCCGACGGCTCCATCCAGGTCAGGTACCACATGCTCCCGATGCTCAACGACTCGGACGCGGCACCCGGCTACTCGATGCGGGCCGCCAACGCCACGCTGTGCGCCGCCGACGAGGACCAGTTCGTCAACTACCACGCCAGCCTCTTCGCGGCCCAGCCCGGCTCCGGCAGCACGGTGTGGAACGACGACCAGCTCATCGCCCTCGGTGAGGAACTGGGCATCGACTCCCCGGAGTTCCCGGTCTGTGTCCGCAACGGCGAGAACGCCAGCCAGGTGACCGAGGAACTCGTCACCGCCGACGCCACCGAACACCTCCAGAACGAGGAGGGCCGCTTCGCGGGCACCCCGCTGATCTCGGTGGACGGTGAGCGCTTCGACTTCCGCGACTCCGAGTGGCTGAACAAGGCGATCGCCTCGGGAAGCTGAGCCGAATCGCACGCGTAGCCCCGGGGCGCCCTTCCGCATGAAGGGCGCCCCGTTTTCGCTGGTAGAGCCGTCTCGGCCGCGTCGTTGATCGGAACACGACCCCCGATTTCAGACCTGGTTCGAGGGTGTTGTACTGTATGCATCGCACGGCACGGGGAAGCCCAAGCCGATGCGGGGCTGTGGCGCAGCTGGTAGCGCATCACACTGGCAGTGTGAGGGTCAGGGGTTCGAGTCCCCTCAGCTCCACACATAGGAGGCGAGTGCTCGTAATGAGCACTCGCCTTTTTGTGTTCCGCGATGATGTTGCGGGGCCGAGCCCCGCAGGCCCCACGGTGCTGGCTTGTTGCGATCTCCGCGTGGTTGGTGGGGTGTTGACCAGCGCGGGGTTTGGGCGAGCCGTGGTTTGGTTTCCGTGGTGGGCGTTCGGTTTTCCATACGAGGAGGCGAGTGCTGGTGGTGAGCACTCGCCTTTTTTGTGTTTCGCGATGATGTTGCGGGGCCGAGCCCCGCAGGCCCCACGGTGCTGGCTTGTTGCGATCTCCGCGTGGTTGGTGGGGTGTTGACCAGCGCCGGATTCGGTTTGAGGGCTGGCAATTGTTCGTGCGGAGCTACTCGGTGAACCGCTGCCCGGTATCCATCTCAACCTGACTAAACCGGTGGCCCTGATCTCCTGATAGGACGCCGCCGTCGCGAAGCTGCTCCACTTCGAAGGTCCCTGAGCGTGTGGGCGTGGACCTGGCGGCGTATGAACGGTTCGCCGTGCTTCTGAACTGCACCCGAGCACCCTGTTGCAGTGGTGCACGACACAGTGCTTCCTAGGTTATTGACCGCTCGGTCCAGATGGGGAACATTATGGACCGCACGGTCAATAATTTGGATGGGAGCTGTCATGAAGGTGCTCGAAGGCAAGGTCGCGGTTGTGACCGGGGCGAACTCGGGTATTGGGTTGGCGATCGCGCGGGCCTACCGCGCCGAGGGTGCGCGGGTGTTCGTCGCCGGTCGTCGCCAGGCGCAACTCGACGAGGTCGAGGCCGAACTAAGCCCCGACGTCACCGGGATTCGCTGCGACGTGGGTCGACTCGAAGACCTCGACGCGCTCTACGCGACCGTCGCCGAGCAGGCGGGCCGGATCGACGTCCTGGTGGCCAACGCGGGGATCGCGATTGCTGCCCCGCTGGGAGAGATCACCGAAGAGCAGTTCGACGCGATGTTCACCACCAACGTCAAGGGTCCGCTGTTCACCGTGCAGAAGGCGTTGCCACTGCTGTCGCCCGGGGCGTCGATCATCCTCACCGGTTCGACGGCGGCCTCGCGCCCGCAGCCCAACCTGCCCGCGTACGGGGCGACCAAGGCTGCAATCCGCAACCTGGTTCGCGGGTTCGCCCACGACGCCGGGACACGCCGCTACCGGATCAACGTGCTCTCGCCCGGTGGTACCCGCACCCAGGGTTTGCAGGAGCTGCTCTCGACCGAGGAACTCGCCGCCGCCGGGTCGTCGGTTCCGCTTGGCCGCTTGGCCGAAGCAGCGGAGATCGCCGCCGCAGCGGTCTTCCTCGCCTCCGACGCGTCCAGCTACGTCAACGGCTCCGAACTCGCCGTGGACGGCGGCTTCGCTCAGATCTGACGCAGGCCCACCACGGCGGGCCGGTCGGATGTCCGACGGTCGCGTCCCGTCCGCGCTGTCGCCGAGTATGCCGAGGCGTCTGCGAGTGGCTGTGCGTTCCGCTGCCTGCGGCAACCGGAATCGGCGACACCGTTTGACGTGATGTCCTTCTTTTCTCGCCGGTCAGTACGGGAATTGCCGCACGGCGGCAGTGCGGGGGCCCGAGTCGCCTCGGCTCCACCCTGGAGGGCATTGCAGGGGCCTTGCCCGCGTCGATGCCTTGAACAGGGAAGCCGAAAGGGCCACTCGCTGCGCGCGGGTGGCCCTTCTGCTGCTTGCAATGGGGCGCATGACGAACCGGACTGCGGCTGCCACTCTGCCGATCGTCGTCGGCGGCGCGCGCGCGACGACCGGCCCGTGATGCTCGCGGGTCCAGGTCACCAGCGCGGCGATGGCCTAGAACAGAGTCGCGCCGAGCGGTGTCCAGGTGTGTGGGGACGTCCTATCCGAAGCGAGCGGAGGAGACGGTTGCGGAAAGCGGCTTGGTGCTCGCCGATCACCGCGTTGGAGCGGTCGGCGGCTCTCTGGCGCTGACGGCCAAGAACGTCGGCCCTGGCGACCGTCCGAAGCAATACGAGATCGCAGCCGCAGCGCAAACTCGCGCGCGCGAGTGGTCGAGGATCAGCGATCCGAACCCCGGCTGGCGGCGGCCAGGCGCTTGCGGTGGGTGCGATAGAGACGGGTCCCGAGCGGGCGACCGGCATGCCAGACGACGGCGGGGACGGCGGCGCGCAGGAGTTGGGCCTGCTCCTCGCTCGCTCCGTGCAGGGCCATTCCCAGCATCAACAGACGTCGCGCGAAGGTCACCTTGCCGAAGGACGCCTCGACGGTCGCCTTCCACTCGCGTTCGGTCAGGTGGCGATCGATGAGCGGCAGGATCCGCTCCTCCTCCAGCGCCAGATGCTCGTACAGCGCAGGCAACAGACGCTCCGCGACGGCGGCGACGGCATCTCGGTCAGTGGCGTCGGCGGAGGCCAACCAAGACCGGCCGCCCGCAGCGAGCGCCTCCAGCTCACCGTCGATGAAGGCGTGCTGCTCGTCCATCGTCTCGATGAGGGGCCCTACGTCGTCGGGGCAGCGTTCCCTCAGCCGGGGCCACACGTGGTCGTCCTCGCTGGTGTGATGGGCGTGTAGGAAGTCGACCATCATCAGGACGTGGCCTGCGACAACGGCGGTGCCGTCCGCGTCACCCGCCGACACACCGGCGATCAGCTTGGGCAGCGCGCCGAACTGCCGCCGCATAGCGTCGTGCGCGCCGATCATGTCGCGGCTGTCGGCCATCTTCTCGTTGTTCATGATCGCAGCTTCGAGGCCGCACCTTGCAAACCGCATACAACACGGATACGGGCGGCCACCGCGCCAGTTGTCCGCCGACAGTGAATTGGGCTTACATGGTGCGGTGCTGACGTTCGCGGTGCTGGGTCCATTCGAGGTCCGTGCGGGGGATCAGCTGATCAATGTCGGGGGCCCGCTGCCTCGGAGGCTACTGGCGATTCTGCTCGCTGCGGAAGGGCAACCGGTCTCGGACGACAGCCTGGCCGAAGGACTGTGGGGTGACCGTCGGCCACGCAATTCCGCAGGCGCCCTGCAGGTGTACGTCTCCCGGCTGCGCCGGGTGCTGCCGGGCACGGCGTTGCAGCGCTCCGCCAGTGGCTATCGGCTCCTCGCCCCCGATACCGACGTCACACGGTTTCGCGGCCACCTCGCTCGCGCCCGTGCATTGGTGGCAGGCGACCGCCCCGCCGATGCGCACGAGGCCTTCGATGCGGCGCTGCGGTTGTGGCGCGGGGAACCGTACGAGGACCTGGCCGACGACGAGTGGACGACCGCGATCCGTGCCGCCCTGGTGGAACAGCACGACAGCGCCCAGGAGGAGAGTGCTGCGGCGCTGCTGGAAGCCGGCGACCACGCAGGTGCGGTGGCCGTACTCGAGCTGCTGGTGCACGCCGCGCCGTACCGCGAACGCCGTTGGCAGTTACTGGCGCTGGCGCTCTATCGTTCGGGACGCCAGGCCGACGCCCTGAACGCGGTGCGCCGGGTCCGGACCCTGCTCGCCGAGGAACTGGGTGTCGACCCCGGACCAGAGTTACGTCAGCTCGAAGGCCGGATCCTGGCACAGGACCCGGCCCTGGCGGCCACTGGCGCCGCGGCCGCGACGCCCGGTGATCGGCCGCTGTCGTCGTTCATCGGCCGCGACGCCGACCTGGCCCTGCTGGACCGTCTCGTCGGCATGCACCGGCTCGTCACCGTCGTCGGACCCGCAGGGGCGGGCAAGACCCGCCTGGCCGTGGAATGGGCCGGGCGAAACGCCGTCGTCCGGCTCGCCGATGTGACCGACCCCGCGCCCCTGGTCTCTGCGGTCGCCGCAGCGGTCGGTGTCACCGAGTTCGCCGGGGATCCGTACGAGGCGCTCGTCAAGCGGCTGCGCCTGCGCGGGGAACCCTTGGTGCTCGACAACTGCGAGCACCTCGCCGGGGAGGTGGCCCGGCTCGTCGTCAACCTGCTCGACCGGATTCCCGCGTTGCGGGTGGTGGCCACCAGCCGCAGCCCGCTCGGCGTTGACGGTGAGCACAACCTGCCACTCGAGCCGCTGGCCGCCGACGACGCCGTGACGCTGCTGACCGATCGCATCCGCGCTGGCCGGCCCAGCTGGTCCGAACAGGACGTCGACCGCCAGGATCTGCGCCGCCTCGCCGACGCGCTGGACCGTCTGCCGCTGGCACTGGAACTGGCGGCGGCGCGGGTGCGGACCTTCGGTGTACGGACGCTGATCGAGCATCTGGACGACCGTTTCACCGTGCTGGGCCGGATCCCGCACGGCACGATGACCCCGCACGCGACGTTGCAGGACGCCGTTGCCTGGAGCTTCGATCTCCTCTCCGTCGAGGAGCGTGACCTCGCGGTGCAGCTCTGGCCGTATGAGGGTGGCTTTCCGCTGGAGGCTGCGGCCTCCGCCGCCGGGCTCCGCGCGCTCGTCTCGCTGGTCGACCAGTCCGTGGTCACCGCCGAGACCGGCGGCAGCACGGCGCGCTACCGGATGCTGGAGACGATCCGGGCGTACTGCCGGTCCGTGGACAGAGATCCGGCGGCGACCCGGACCGCCCATGCCGTCTGGGTCCGTGAGCTCGTCGCCCGGGCTGTGGGGGATCTGCAGGGCGTGCGGTCCGCGACCACGATGGCGGCGCTGCGTCTGGAGTTGCCGAATTTGCGCGCGGGGCTCGCGCACGACCTGACGCATGCCCCGGTCGAGGCATTGCGTACGGCCGCGCGGCTCATGTGGTTCTGGATCCGCAGCGGCCTGCTCGCCGAGGGCAACCGGGTGCTGACCGCAGCCCTGGCCGCCGCGCCGGACGCCCCGCTCGGCGACGTCGTGCGGGCCAAGACCTCCTCGGCCGGCCTGTTGTACTACACCGGCGACGTCACCACGGCACGGCGCATGCTGTCCGAGGCGTTCCTGGCGGTGAGCCTGCGCCCGGGGCTTCGCAGCCTGCTCGCCGAGGTCCGCTACTACCAGGCGCTGGTCCAGCTACCGGGCGGCGACCCGGTGATCGCGCTGACCGCGGCGGCCGAGGCGCACGCCATCGCCACCGAGACGCAGACCACCTGGCTGATCGCGGCTGCCTCGATGGCATGGGGCGCAGCCCTTGTCACCGGCGGCCGGATCACCGACGGCAGGCACCGGCTGCGGGCCGCCGTGCAGCTCGCCGACGCCTCCGGGCTGGTTTGGACGGCCGCGCTCAGCGAACTCATGCTCGCCCAGACCCTGATCGATTCGAGGGACGGCGAAGCGCTGCCCCTGCTGCGGACCTCGCTGCGGCGCTTCCTCGACGAAGGTGACCTGAGCAACCAGCTGGCCGTACTGCACAACGGTGCGCTGGCCCTGGATGCGGCTGGCGACGCGGCCGGTGCAGCGCTGCTTCGCAACATCGTCCATTTTCACCAGGCACAGAGCGGCATCCGGCCGACCGGCCGCTACCTCCAGTCGATCGTGCCGCACGGCTGGTACGAGGGCCCTCCTCCCACACAGGCGCCGACGCCCAACGACGCTGTCGCCATCCTGACCGGCCCGGGGCGTACTGTCTGACGGTTGTAACCGGGCTGTATAGGAGTCCGGCCATGATCACCGGGCGAGCCGGTCCACGGCCCGTGCAACGTCGACACCCGCACCAGCCAAGGAGCATCTTCATGCGCATCGGCATCGGTTTACCCAACCAGGTCCGCGACGTCCACGCCCCGGTGATTCCCGCCTGGGCACGTCGAGCGGAGGAAGCGGGTTTCGCCACGCTGGGCACCACCGGTCGGGTCGCTTATCCGGGTGTGATGGACACCGTCGCCCTTGCTGCGGCCGCCGGGGCCACCACCACGATCGGGCTACTCAGCCAGGTGATGGTGGCGACCACTTGGCCGGGCGCACTGTTGGCCAAGGAGGCAGCGTCGATCGACGGGGTCTCCAACGGCCGGCTCACTCTCGGCCTCGGGGTGGGCATCCGCGAGGACGATTTCGTCGTGCCCGGGCACGGACCCCGGGATCGGGGGGCCCGGATGGACCGCGACCTGGCGACCTACCGGTCGATATGGGCAGGCGAACCCATTCCGGGAAGCCCGAACCCGGCAGTTCCGGCCGGAGGACGGCAGGTGCCGCTGCTGTTCGGCGCCAACACCCCGGCCGCCTTCCGCCGGATGGCCACGTCGTCAGACGGTTACATAGCCGGATCGGTGCCTGCCGACCTGGCGTCCGGCGCTTTCGATGCCGCCCGTGCCGCGTGGCAGGCGGCCGGGCGGTCGGGACAGCCCCGGCTGATCGGCCTCAACTACTTCGCGCTAGGAGATCCCGACCGAGGTCGGGCCAACATCGCCGATTACTACGCCGCTACCGGCCAATTCCAGGACCTCGTCGTTGACAACGTGCACACCGACGCGGAATCACTGCGCGACGCCGTCAAGCAATTCGAGGCCCTGGGCGCCGACGAACTGATCCTCAGCCCAGGAACCGACGACCTCGACGAGATCACCCGCCTGGCCGACATAGTGCTCTGATCCGAAGCTAGGGTCAGTGGTTCGATCCCCCAGCTTCACGCATGAATGGCGAGTGCTCGTGGCGAGCACTCGCCTTGTGCGTTTCGCGACGATATTGCGGGGCCGACCCCCGCAGGCCCCACGGTGCGGGTTTCGTGCGGTTCGTTCCGGACCGGCTGGTGTGAGTGGCGGTGATGACGACGACCTTCCCGCGCGCCTCTCCTTCATCCGGTCATCTCCTTGATTCGACGCTCTTTCAGCAGCTCGGCGAGGGCGAGAAGGAAACCTGCTGCGGCGATGACCGCTCCAGCGAGAATGACGAACTGCAGGCCGTGGCCCTGGTCGAGGATGGTTCCGCCGAGCCAGGATCCGAAGGCGATGCCGATGTTCATTGCGGCGATGTTGACGGCGAGTGCGAGTGTCGGTGCGTCCGAACCGGCGGAACGCATCACCCGAGCCTGGAGAGCGGGAAGGATCGCGCCGAAGGACAGGCCGAAGACGAACAGTCCGACCGCAGATGGCCAGCGGTTGGTGGCGAGCAGTGCGTAGAGGGCGAGCACGACGGGAACGGCGGCGAGGACGCCGGTCAGCGAAGGTAGAAGCGTCCGATCGGTGAGTCGGCCTCCGATGATGCTGCCGGTGAATGCGCCGAGTCCGAATAGCAGCAGTAGGCCGCCGGTTGCCTGCGCGGGGTATCCGCTGAGATTCTCGAGGATGGGGGCGATGAACGTGTAGGCAGCGAAGACACCACCGCAGCTCAGAGCGCTCATCGCGATCGCCATCAGCACCGGCCTGCGACGCAGTACCCGGAGTTCTCCGACGACGGAGTCCTTCCCGGTCCGCTGTATTCCCTCTGGAGCGGGGATCACCACCCTGACCAGCACGAGCGCGAGTGCCCCCAGGGCGGCAACGGCCCACAGGGTGGACCGCCAGCCCCAACTAGCCGCAAGCAGTGTGCCCAGCGGGACCCCGAGCACATTGGCCATGTTCAGGCCGATCGCCAGCCGGGCGATCGCGGCGCCCTGCTTGTGAGCAGGCACCGCGCCCGCGCCGATCACCAGCGCGAGCGCGAAGAAGGTGCAGTGCGTCAGTGCGCTGGCGATCCGGCTGATCAGCAGAATCTCGTACGTTGGCGCGATAGCACCGAGCGCATTTCCGGCGACAAACAAGATCATCAACCCGAGCATCAGCGGCCTACGCGAGAACCGCGCGGTCAGTAATGTGATCGCAGGCCCGGCGAGCACGATGGCGATCGCATAGGCGCTCACCAGCATCCCGGCAGCGTAGATGGTCACGTCGAGGTCGGTGGCGATGCTGGGCAGTAGGCCCGCGATGACGAACTCAGCACTCCCGACGGTGAACAGGCTGAGCATGAGCACCGTGATCGTCCGGTTCACCGCTCGTCCCGTGATGCGTACGTCGTCGGGCACGTCGTCTCGGTGCGTGCTGGCGGCAAGGTCATCCGCTCTCCTCAATCGTCGGTCATTCGGTTCGACGATCGCGGGTGTCGGCCAGGGGCCGACCAAGGACGGACCAAGGCCGAGCACCGGCCGACTGTTCCGGCGGCTACTGGTTCGTCCTTGACCGGGGCTTGAACGCAGATCGCGAAGGTGAGGGCGCAATACCTGCCCTCAGCAAGTGGAGAACCACACAGATGAACCTTGTAGGAAAGAACGCGCTCGTCACGGCGGGTTCGCGCGGGATCGGCCGAGCCATCGCCACGGTGCTTGCCGCCCGCGGAGCCAGCGTCGTCATCAACTATCACCAGGACCGGCAGGCCGCCGAGTCACTTGTCGAGTCCATCACCGATGCCGGCGGCACAGCGTTCGCCGTTCGGGCCGATCTGGGCGATGCGGCCGACGTCGGCAGACTGTTCTCCGAGACCACTTCAGCGCTGGGCGGTCTTGACATCGTCGTCAACAACATCGGCATCAACCTCGTCGCCCCGATCGCGGAGACCGACGAAGCCGACTTCGACCGCACGGTCGCAGTGAACTTCAAGGGCTCGTTCTTGGTGATGAAGCACGCCGCCGGACTGGTGTCCGACAACGGCCGGATCGTCAACATCTCCACGGGAAACACCCGCGTCACGATGCCGTTCATCGGTGTCTACGCCGGTACCAAGGCGGCGGTGGAGCAGCTGACCTTCTCGCTCGCCAAGGAACTCGGCGCACGCGACGTGACGGTCAACGCCGTGCTGCCGGGCCTCACCGACACCGACGGCCTGCGCCCGGAGATTCGGGAGAACGCCCAGTCCATCGTTCAGATGACCCCGCTCGGGCGCATCGGAAACCCCGAGGACATCGCCGAAGTCGTCGCGTTCCTCGCCTCAGACGAAGCGCGGTGGATCACCGGCCAGACCATCGGCGCCTCTGGCGGTCTGTCCTAACGAACACCTCAGACGGCGGCCGCCGGAATCCTGGCTCCGGTCCACTCCCGGACATCGGTTGGGAGACACTCCGGCGGCCGCGTCTCGTCGTGATGGGTGAGAACATGCAGTCGCATCAGCTCGGGAAACCGGAAAAGTGTTGATCCATCCTCGCCAATCCCGACGACCATCAGCGCGTGTGCGGCGACCAGTTCCGCCAGCGGGCACTCCGCGCTGCCTGAGTCGACGCCGAGCATCGCCGCGGATTGCTCGACGGTGAACGGTTGCGTCCCGAGCGAGACGAGCCGCCGGAACGCCCACCGATACGGCGGTGTGAACCTGTGGAAAGCCTCCTCGAATCGTTCTGCGGGATCATGGTCTCCGGTGACGAGTTCCTGAAGTCGCCGCGCGGGGTCCTCCATCCGGGTTGCCAGTTCGTCGATCGGCCACAGCGGACGCGCGAGGAGTTTTTCCGCCGCCGCGCGAATCGCCAACGGCAGACCCTCGCAGAGCTGGACCAGACGTGTCGCAGTCTCGGGCTCGCGGGCAACGCGGTCCGCACCGAGCAGGCTGGCCAGCATCGCAACGCCCTCGGTCGGGCCCAACGGGCCGACGGTGGTCACCGAGGCCCCGTCGAGGCCGGCCAGCCGCGTGCGAGCGGCGACGATGACGGCGCAGCCCGAGCCGGCCGGTAGCAGCGGTCGTACCTGCGCTGCGTCACTCGCGTCGTCCAGCACAACCAGTATCCGCCGGTCAGCGGTCGAACTCCGGTACAGGCGCTCTCGGTCCGCCAGGTTCGGGGGAATCTCGTGCTCGGCGATGCCCACCGAACGCAGGAACGACCCGAGCACGGTGCAGGGGTCGCCCGAACCGAGCCGGGCGAACAACTGTCCATCGGGAAAATCGGCACGCAGATCGTGCCCTGCACGCACTGCTAACAGGGTCTTGCCGATCCCGGTCTGCCCCGTGAGGACAGCGACGGCCGGTGACTTCGATCGGCTTTCGCGGAGCCCGGTGAGCTTGGTGAGGATGTCTTCTCGTCCGACGGGAGTGACAGCCACGGCCGGTAACTCCGCCGGTAGGACCCTCGTCCTCCCCGAAGACGTGTTCCCCGGCGCGAGACGAACAGCATTCGTGAGCAGCGCAAGGTGAAGATCGGACAACCGATCCGAGGGATCCAGCCCAAGCTCGGCACCGAGACGCTTGCGAAGGCCTTCGAACACGTCGAGTGCACGGCTACGGTCCCCAACCCCAGCCAGCGCCGTCATGAACTGGACATGGAAACCCTCGTGGAACGGATGCTCACGGGTCAGCAGCGCGAGGTCGTCTACGACTTCGCGGTACCTGCCGAGTTTCATTGCGGCATCGACGGCTTCCGCGTGGGCCTGCGTGCGCTGCCGCTCGATGTGCTCGATTCGAGCAGCCAGCGCACTGCCGGGTTCGACGTCCTCCAGGGCGCGACCGCGCCACAACCCCAGGGCTTCCCGGAACATGGCCAGCGCCTCAGCCGTGTCCTGGTCGCCCATTGCCGCACGAGCGTGGCGGACTGTGGCATCGAACTGCTGCAGGTCCAGCTCATTCTCGGCAAGGCGGAGCACGTAACCGTCGGCCCGGGACTCGATCAGCGTCTTTCCGGCATCGCCGAGTTGTCGCCTGATCTGGTAGACGTAGGTCTGGACGGTCTTGCGCGCTAGCCGAGGCGGTCCGGATTCCCACAGTTCGTCGATGAGCGACCCCATCGACACCGGGCGGTTGTAGTTCACCAGAAGCATCGCCAGAACCCGGCGCGGCATCGCCGCCGACACCGGACCATCCGGGGCTTCGTCCACATCGAAAGGGCCGAGAACCCGAAACCGCAACCCGTCACCCTCTTCCGCTTCTGGTGCCTGAGCCGCCGGGCGGGCGAACCATGCTCACTGGTGCACCGCGATCACTGGTGCAACACGAGCAGGCCCGTCGATATTTCGGGAGCGCCACACCCACTTTCAACAACCTGGCCTGTCCCGCGACGCCCTGGCATGCGGTCCCGGTCCTGGTGTCGCGGCCGCAGGTCTGGCCGAGCCGCGACCGGGGGTCCGACGGTGCTGGCAGCACTACTACGCGACACGGTGCAGCCTTATTGAGAACGGTTGTCGTTGTCGGCTAGGGTCTGGCGTTGTGACCGACGCGAACCGAACCCCACTGATCTTGAGCTGCGGAATCTCCCGAGATGCGAACCAGCGTCTGGCGGACCGACTCGGTGGCGACGGCACAGCCGTGGTCCACCACGACCTTCGGCAGATCTCGTCGGGCGTGGTCCTGCGTACGGTGAAAATCGGCTCGCGCGAGTCCTCGACCACGCTGGAGCTGGCCCACGGCTGTGTGTCCTGCACGCTGCGGGAGGACCTGCTCCCGCTGCTGTGTGAACTCGCAGGCAGGCAGGACGTGGCACGCATCGTGGTGCAGCTCGACGAGACCATGGAACCCGAGCGCGTGAGCTGGGCTATGGACAATGTGCTCGTCGGAGAGGGTGTCGTCACCGACGTCGCCGAGATCCAAGCGATCGTCGCCACCTTCGACGAGGGAACGTGGTTCGAGGATGCCTCGGGAAACGAGACGTTGGCGGAGCGTGGCCTGCTCGGAGCGCCCGGGGACCAGCGCACCCTCGCTCAAGTCGCTCTCGCCCAGGTCGAATTCGCCGACGTACTCGTCGCGGCAGGCCGGGCAACCGACACGTGGACGGCCGCCAAGACTGCGGCGGTCCTGCGGCGGGTGGCACCGTCGGCGGTGACCCTGGAACTGTCCACCGTTGACGAGCGAACGCTCCTGGACGCTGTGCAGGCAACCGCGCGGCGTGGGGAGATCGATGACCCGCACGGATCGTTGCTGCGGGGCGAGCCGCCCTTGCACGCCGACTGCGGCATCACGGTCGTGCCGTTCTCCGCACGCAGGCCGTTCCACCCCATGCGCTTGTACGACGCCCTCGACGTACTGCTGGAAGGGGTGATCCGCACTCGCGGTCGGGTGTGGATCGCCAGCCAACCCGACATCGCGCTCTGGATCGAATCGGCGGGCGGTGGCCTGAACATCGGATATCTCGGCGCGTGGCTCGGTGCGGCGGACGGCCCGGGGTGGGACGACGTATCTCCCGAGCGCCGGGCCTTCGCCTCGCTGCGGTGGGATCCGGTATTCGCCGATCGTGATCAAGAGTTCGTCGTCGTCGCACATGATGCGTACTCACACGACATCGAGGAAGCCCTCCGCGATGCATTGCTGACCGACGAAGAACTCGCCGACGGACCGGAGGCTTGGGCGCATTATCCCGATCCTTTCGTCAGGGAACCGGACGATGCTGCCGAATCCGCCGGGGAGATCTCGGCGAGCAATACGGGCGGATTCGATAACTGAATCTATTCGGCCTGGCATTCCGTGGCGTTCTGGGCCTGTCGACCGGTGCGGGGCTCGGCCGCGTATTCCGGTACTTCCCGGAACGAAACCCGGCTGCCGCATGGCTTACGCCGGGCAGCGAGAGCAATCGTGACGACACGATAATCAGAAGGAGCAGCGAACATGGCGGTCCCCAAGCGAAAGACCTCGCGATCCAACACCCGATCGCGTCGGGCTCAATGGCTCAAGACGACCCCGCCGGATCTGGTGCCGATCGTCGTCAACGGCGAACGCCAGCTGGTGCCGCGTCGGCTGGTGGCGTACTTCCAGCGGTACGGAAACTAGCTTCGCACGGGCAGGCCCACCCCATGCGGAGAAAGCGAACTCGTGCCGACCGACGGAAATCCAGCGTCCGGCGGTGCGGTACGAGTTCACGCACGGCCATCGACATAGCGCGAATGACACCTGGGTGCGAGCTGCGATACCGACGAAATAGCGGAATCGCAGCGTGTGGCCGTTGCCGCTCAGCGCTCGGGCTGCACCAGTCCGATCCGGTAGGCGAGTACGACTGCCTGCACCCGGTCGCGTAAGTCGAGTTTGGTGAGGATTCGGGACACGTAGGTCTTCACCGTCTCCGCCGCGATGACCAGCTGCGCGGCGATCTCGGCGTTGGACAGGCCTGCGGCGAGCTGTTCGAGAACCTCCAGTTCGCGGCGGGTGAGCGTCCGCACGACGTGGTCTCGTTCCGGGTGCGCCGTGTCGTTGGGGCGCAGCCGTTCGGCGAAGCGCCCGATCAGGGTGCGGGTGACCGCGGGCGCCAATAGGGACTCGCCCCGGGCGATCGTGCGGATGCCGTCGATCAGCTGGCGCGGCGGGGTGTCCTTGAGCAGGAAACCGCTGGCACCCGCGCGAAGGGCGTCGAAGACATACGCATCGACGTTGAAGGTGGTGACCACCAGAACCTTCGGCGGTGCCTCGACCTCGGGACCGGCAAGCCGCCGGGTCGCCTCGATGCCGTCCAGAACCGGCATGCGGACGTCCATCACGACCACGTCGGGGCGCAGTCGCCTGCCCAGCTCGACCGCCTCGCGGCCGTCCGCTGCCTCGCCGACGACCGTCATATCCGGCTGTGTCGAGAGAATGGTGACGTACCCGGTACGAACCAAGGCCTGATCCTCGCAGATCAGGAGACGAATCGACTCGGTCATTCGGCACTTCCCATTGGGATCAAGGCTCGGACACGGAATCCGCCTTCCGGGCGTGGCTCGGCCACCAGCTCGCCGTCGAGCATCCGCACCCGTTCCCGCAGCCCGCTGAGGCCACGTCCGCCGGAGCCGACCGGGGTGCCGGTGGCGGCTCCCGTGGTGGTCACCTCGATCTCGACGTGCTCGTCGCCATGTCGGACGCGGACCGTGGTCGGTTGTCCGGCCGCGTATTTGATGGCGTTGGTCAGCGTTTCTTGGACCACCCGATAGGCCGTGAGCTCCACGTCGACCGGCTGCGGCCCGCTGGTGCCCTGCTCGACCAGTTCGACGGGCTGCCCCGACAGTCGGGCCTGCTCCACCAGATCGCTCAGCCTGCCCAAGGTCGGTGTCGTGGCCGGGGTCGGCGAATCACCGGTCGCCTCCAGCACGTCCAGTAACGCACGCAGCTCGGTCAGTGCTCGGCGTCCGGTCTCGCTGATCGCGGTCAGCCCGCCTTCGACGCTTGCCGGTGCGGTGTCGAACACGAACTGCGCCGCATCGGCCTGGACGACCATCGCGGTCACATGATGGGTGACCACGTCGTGGAGGTCGCGGGCGATGCGCGCCCGCTCGGCGGCCGTGGCGACCTCGGCAGCCAACCGCTCGCGTTCGGCCCCTTCGGCTCGCCACCTGCGCACCCCGCTCCCGACCAACCAGACCACCGCCAACAACAGATAGAACGCGAGGTAATCGAGAAATTGCTGCGGCGACCCGAGTTCGTGCAGGACGGCCGCGAGCACCACGTAACTCGTCGTCAGCACCGCAGCCAGGACCAGCCGGAACCGGGCAAGGTGTGCTCCCGCGGCATACAGGGCCAGCAGGAAACCCACTTTCGCGAAGGTATCCGGATAACCCAACACCTGGCTGACCGCGAAGCCGCCGCCGATGACCAGGACACACCCGGCAGGCCACCGGCTCCGCACTACCAGGGGCAGACACAGCGTCAGCGTCAACACCAGCCCGAGCACCGCGCCGGACGTGCCTGCCTGTTGTCGCGGCAGATCACCGATCTCCGGTCCGATGTGGGCCACCGTGGGGACGAAGGCCAGTACCGTGACTCCCGCCGCCAACGCGATGTCCTGCAGGGGAACCGGGCGGTCGCGCCGCCGGACCATGGCGCGCAGAGATGCCGGGTCAACGAGCACCCGGCGTAGCCTAGCGGCGGCGCCAGGGCACCAGGTTCCCGCGCTTGCGGGCGGCGATCAGCATGGGAACGGCGAGCAACAGACTCACGGCGATGGGGGCGATCGACGCCTCGATACCGAAGTCACCACCGGTCAACAGGTCCGGTCCGATCGGCTGGGTGTCCAGCACCCCGGCGTTCTCATGGCCGGAGACGGGGATGCCGAGTAACGCCACGCAGGTGTTCCAGGCGAAGTGCAGGCCGACGACCAACCAGATATTGCGTCGCCAGAGGAATGCCGCACCGAGCAGCACCCCGGCCTCGACGGCGATCGCGAAGGAACTCCACAGCGTGGCGCCCGGGTTGGCCAGGTGCAGCAGTCCGAACAGCACGGCGGTGATCGCCAGTGCGATCGCACTGCCGCACCACCGTTCCAACGCCTGCAACAACAGGCCCCGGAAGATCAACTCCTCGGTCACCGCCGCCCACAGCTGGACGACCACCATGCCCGCCACGATGGCCATGACGTCGCCGGACACTGGGGCGAAGGAGAACTCCGTGAACACCATGAGCACCGAGGCCGTGATCATGACCACCCCGAGCACGACGCCGATCACCGTGTGGGACACCGCCCGCCTCGGCGCGATCTCCGGCGTTGCGCGCCGGGCCAGGTGACGCATGACCAGTCGATAGACGGCGACCGAAGCCACCGCACCGACAATGGCCAGCACCGGATGCCCGCCCTGGGTCAGCGCCGATACCGCGCCGATTCCGAGGATGCCGACCAGCATCCAGCCCATTGGCGACCGCGTGATGCGGGCGAATCGCCCGATCCCGCGATCCGTGTGTGCGGCGGTATCCGCGTCCACCCATGACCTCCATCGTCACCCGGCTCTCCAACGGGTTGAAGGCTAGGAGCGCGCGGCTGGCGGGGAATCCCCGCTGAGCGGACGATTCGGGTAGCTCTCACGGGGGAGGCGGCGAAGGGAGGCACTCTCGATGGCGGGAAGCGAACCGCTATTGGACTGCGGAGACTCCGTGCGGACTCCCTCACACCATCGGATTCCCGTTGGCGGTTGCCTCCGGCAGGGTGAGGTCTTGCACGACGTCCCAGTGCTCGACGATGCGATCGTTCTCCAACCGGAAGACGTCGACGATCACCACCGGCCCGGGTGCCCAGCCGTGGACGAGGCTGTGGGTGAACACGAGGTCGCCTTGGGCCGCGGTGCGTTGCGGCTCCCACGAGAAGCCCTGTAGTCGGGGTACCGCCGTGCGCAGTGCGTCCACACCGTTGGGCAGCTGCGGGCTGTGCTGCACGTAGGGCTCTGCCCAGTAGCGGTCCAGCGCGGTGAGGTCGCCATCGACGAAGAGCTCGCGCATCGCGGTGCGGACGATCGCGGTGTTGCGCTCGGCCCGATCGCTCTCGGTGCCTGCGCCGGTGTCGGTTGTCATGATCACGCCTTCACGATGGGACCGATGGGTGTGGGTGCAGGGCGGCCCTCGAAAGGCGGCCGGTATACCCGGGAAGGGCAAGCGGGTCTAGCGCACGACTCGTGCGCTAGACCCACCCCCCGACTCGACAAAACGTCGGAACTACCTGCCGATGCCACCGGCGGGCGGAGTGGTGGCCAGCAACTGCAGCTCCCAGGCGAAGGCCACCCCGGTGCCGCCACCGTGCTCGGTGAGCATCCCGGTGAGCGCATCGACGGTCTCCGTACGGGCCCAGTCGCGCTGCCATTCAGAGGCCACGGCGAGCCAGGTGATCGGGACCACGCCTGCCTGCACCAAGCGGCGCACCGCCATGTCGTGCGACTCCGCGCTGGCTCCACCGCTGGCGTCCGTGACGACGAAGACGTCGTAGCCCTCGCCCAACGCCTGGAGTGCGGGCATCGCGACGCAGACCTCGGTCCACAGGCCTGCGATGATCAGCTGCTTGCGGCCGGTCTTCTCCACCACGTCGACGACGTTGCGGTCCTGCCAGGTGTTGACCCACGTCCGGTTGATCGGCGTCTGCTCCGGGAAGACGTCCTGGATCTGCTTGATGATGTTGCCGCCGCGTTCCTCCAGGACCGTGGTCAGCACGGTGGGGACGTCGAACGCCTTCGCGGCCTTGGCCAGACCGGTCACGTTGTTGACGATCGTGGCCGGGTCGTGGCTGTTGAGGTTCGCGAACTGGAAGGGCTGGTGGTCGATGAGGACCAGAATGCTGTCCTCGGGGGTGAGCAGTGCTTCGAGCCCGGCCTTTGCGGTACGCGTCACGTTCTTCTCCTGCGTGAATGGGTGCGACGTTCGATGGTGCGAGTCAGAAGTGCGCGGGCGGCGCCACCCGGTGGACCGGCAGGTTTCAGCGAGGTCCGCACGATCGGGAAGATCGGGACAGAACTAGCTTGACCAGCGACAACGGGAACGCTTGCGGTGTTCTCCGTGTCGTGGACGACGCTACGTCGATGATCGTTCGGCGTCCAAGACTTGTCCGAGCACGCAGCGATAGAATTCGGCTATCGATATCAGTCCCCGCGTACTGCGCTATTTCATAGCCGTGGCCGAGGAGCTCCACTTCGGCCGCGCGGCGATGCGGCTCTACATCTCCCAGCCGTCGTTGAGCCATCAGATCCGCAAGCTGGAGGAAACGCTCGAAACGCCGCTCTTCGTGCGTTCGAGCCGTCGGGTGCAGCTCACCGCCGCAGGTCGCACCTTGGCCAAGGAGGCACCGATCGCGCTGGCCGCGCTGGAGCAGGCCGTGCAGCTCACCCGACGGGTCGGGTCGGGGATCGTGACGACGATTCGGCTGGGCTACACCCCGGTCACGGGTTTCGACACACTTAAAACGCTGCTGACCGCGCTCCAAGAGGAGCACCCCGACGTCACGGTCAACCCGCAGGAGTTATTCAGCGCCGAGATTCCCGGCCGTCTCTGCGATGGCGATCTGGATCTCGGCCTCGCGCTCTCGCCGCCACCGGTCGACGGGGTAGCAGGCGAGATTCTCCGCCGGGAGCCCATTTCCGCGCTGCTGTGCGATAGCCAGCGCCTCGCCGAAGCACCGAAGATCCCGGTGGCGGAACTGCGTGACGAGACGCTGCTGCTGTTCCCGAGGCGCCTCGCCCCGATGTACTACGACGGCATCATCGCCGCGTGTCGTCAAGCCGGTTTCGAGCCGGAGGTGCGGGCCTTCGAGGACCCGCCGTTGAGCGCCATGCTCGCCCGGCTCGCCAGCCGAGGCGAGATCGGCCTGGCACCCACCTCGCTCGCCGAACATGTCGCGAAGTCCAACACCAGCATCGTCGTCCGCGAGGTCGTCGATCCGTCGATTCGGGCCGACCTCTCGATCCTGTGGCCCACCAACGATCTCGCACCCGCCCTCGCAGCCGTCCTGGACACCGCTCGCCGCTGCGCGCAACGCAACGGCTGGCTTGGCGGCAGTCCCATCACGTAGCGCGGACCCATCACATAGTGCGGGAAGAGTCCTGCTGTTCGGCCATTGCGGTCCATAGTTCGCGCATCAGATCGGTCGTCGCATCGAGTCGATCGCCGTGGCGACGGGCGAACTCGGCGACCAGTGGGGCGCGGGCGGCGCGAGCCTGGGCGGCCAGGTCACGCCCCCGCTCGGTCAACAGCAGGGTGACGGCACGTCCGTCCGATTCGGAGGCGGCGCGGGTGACGAGCCCGTCGTCGACCAGTCGGGAGATCAGCCGACTGGGATGTCCGGACTCGGCGACCAGGTGCTCGGCGAGCTGCTTCAACGTCACCGGACCGAGGGCGTCCAGGGCCATCAGGGCCTCGGCCTGCACGCAGGTCAGGCCGAGCGGCCGAAACCGCGTGGCCAATGCGGCATTGAGTTCGGTGGTGAGCTTCCGGACCGCGAAGGCGAACCTCAGGACGGCGTTCTCGTCAGATTCAGGTGACATGTCATCTATTTCTGGCTAGGCTGAATTACATGACACGTTACCTAAACTCGTCCGGGGTCGAGCGGTCCGCCGTCCGGATCGAGCGTTTCGGCACCATCCCCGCCGGCCCGAGTCGCCAGGCCGAGACGCGAGCGCCGAGGGGTCCTCGGGCACTGGTCCGGATCACCCATGCCTCGGTGGGCGTGACCGATGTGATGGCGGCGCGCGGGGACTACCTGCTTCAACCGAGACGGGGTTTCGTGCCCGGTTACGACCTCGTCGGCATCATCGAGTACCTGCCGTCGGGGGATGCCCGTGGCCTGCGCATCGGACAGCGGGTGGCGGCCGTGCTGCCCCGGATGGGCGCGCACGCCACGGTGATCGACGTTCCCACCTCACTGCTTGTCCCGATCCCCGACGGACTCGACAGTGCGATCGCCGCGACCGTGCCGCTGGACGCCGTGACCGCAGGCTGTGCGCTGGAGGCCCTGCGGCCGGACGGCCGCCCCATCCTGGTGCAGGGCGCAGGCGGGGCCGTCGGCTCCTGGGCGGTCCAACTGGCCTCGGCGGGTGGTCGGACCGTCTACGGCACGGCATCACGACGATCGCGGGAGCATGCCGAGAGGTTCGGGGCCACGGTGCTCGACTACGGCGATTTCGGCTGGATCGACGAGCTGCGCGCCATCACCGGCGGCGGAGTCTCCGCAGCGATCGACCACACCGGAAGCCGGGCCTTGCGTCGGGCCGTCCGACCGTCCGGCCGCATCGTCCGCATCGCTTTCGGCGGCAGCCCCGGCACGCAGTGCGCTGCAACCGCAGCCGGATCCCTGGCCACCCAACTGCGTCGCTATGCGCGTCCCGACGAACGCCTCTGCTCGGTTCCGATGCTGCTCATGACTCGTCGCGACCGCTGTCGGCGGCTACTGGCCGAGCTGTTGGCCGGGGTCGCCGCAGGGCGGTTGATCGCACCCGGTCCGAGGTTGTTCGCGCTGAGCGACTACGCCGGCGCGATGGCCGCCGCCGAGGCAGGCGATCCCGGCGAGAAGATCGTCCTCACCACCGACGAGCATTGAAACCGCCGATAGACCGCTGTTCGCCGGGGAGGAGCGGATCAGAACGCCGTGCGGGCCCATTCGGAGCTGCGCACCGAGGTGCCGCCCCGGGAACTCGTCGACCTGGCCAACGCGATCTCGTTGGGTTGCGCGGGCGACCCGCTGACCGCGCACGCCGTGCGCGCCGCGACGCGCCGTGAGGGTCGGTGCGCGCCCCGCGCGGACGTCTCGTGTGAAGCTGGCCTCGAACGCCCGACGCGCCTCGGCGGTCGACGCCTCACCACCGCAAACGGCCTCGTAAAAGCGACATAGTGCTCATACGTATCATCGGGGGCGGTCGTACCGTGGGTCGCCAGACCCCTCCGCGCGGCCCTGTCATCACTGGAGAGTGAAACCCTTTATGGACTCGTCCGCGAGCCCAGGGTCGTCAGCCGACGACCCCAGTCATAGTCCGTCGCCTCGTTCCGCGGCCCAGGCGTCTGCCTGTCGTGACCGCAGCAGCGAGGTGCTCTCATGATCGCCGCAGCGCTTACCCTTCTGCTCGGCGTCGTCGTAATTCTCGTGATCATCGCAGCGAACGGGTACTTCGTCGCCCAGGAATTCGCCTACATGTCCGTCGACCGAGCCAGGTTGCGGGCCCGGGCAGCCGAGGGCGACGCGGCAGCCCGCCGTGCCTTGCAGGTCACCGGCCGAACCTCGTTCATGCTCTCGGGCGCCCAACTCGGCATCACGGTCACCGGCCTGCTGGTCGGTTATGTCGCGGAGCCGCTGGTAGGGGAGTCCCTGGCCGTACTCCTCGGCGACACCGGCCTATCGGCTGCGGTCGCCATCTCCATCGGAACCGTCGGCGCGCTCGTGGTGGCCTCGCTCGTCCAGATGATCTTCGGTGAACTCTATCCGAAGAACCTGGCGATCGCCGCACCGGAGCGCTTGGCCCGTGGTCTGTCCCGTTCCACCTTGATCTACCTGGCGGTGTTCGGGTGGTTGATCACGTTCTTCGATCACGCCGCGAATCTGCTGCTGCGCATCGTCCGGGTGGAGCCGGTACACGATGTCGACATCACGATGAACGCCGAGGACCTCAAGCGCGCGGTGGCCGACTCGCGGGCGAGCGGCGATCTGCCGCCCGAGCTGTCGATGCTCATCGATCGAGTACTCGACTTCCCGGATCAGGACGTGGCACACGCGATGGTGCCGCGTTCGCAGGTCGGAGTGGTCAATGCCGATACGACGATCGGCGAGCTGCGCAGCCTGATGGCAGGTGCCCATACCCGCTATCCGGTGCTGGACGAGTCGGAACAACCCGTCGGAACGGTGCAATTGGTCGACCTGTTGCGCAGCGATGCCTCCGACGGCGCGTCGGTGACGACGATCATGCGGCCACCGGTGGTCGTCTCGACCCTGATGCCGTTGCCCAACGCACTGGATCAGCTCACCCGGGAGCGCGGTGAGCTGGCCTGTGCGATCGACGAGTACGGCGGCTTCGCGGGCATTCTGACGGTCGAGGATCTCGCGGAGGAACTGGTCGGGGAGCTCACGGACGAACACGACGCGACGACCGCGCCCGACATCCTCGTCGAGGAGTCCGGCGTGTGGCGGGTCGGCGGGGATGTGCACATCGACGAGATCGAACGGGCCATCGGACATGTGTTGCCGACGGGCGACTACGAGACCTTCGCGGGTCTGTTCATCGCCTACCACGGTGCGTTGCCCACGGCCGGTGAGTCGATCGAGGTGGCGTTGCCGGAGGATCCGGGCGACCTGGTCGACACCGAACCGGTCCGTAGGGCGCTGCGCATCGAGGTCATCGAGCTGTCCGGACATGTCCCCGGCGAGCTGCGAGCTCGACTCGTCGAGGAACGCGGCACCGAGATCGACGACGAGGAAGGGAACGGACGATGAGCGCATTCTCCGTCATCGTGATCACGGTTCTCCTCATCGTGCTGAGCGCGTTCTTCGTGGTCATCGAGTTCGCGTTGCTCGGTGCGCGCAGGCATCGCCTGGAGGCCGAGGCCACCACCAGCCGGTCTGCTCGTGCCGCGCTGCGCGGCGCGCACGAACTCACCATCATGCTGGCCGTGGCACAGCTGGGGATCACCGCGTGCACCTTCGCGCTCGGCGCGGTCACCAAGCCAGCCGTCGACTATGCGCTGTCTCCGCTGTTCGCGGAGTGGGGACTGCCCGCGTGGCTCGCCGACGGCGGCGCCTTCGCGATCTCCTTGGTGTTCGTCACCTTCCTGCATCTCGTGGTGGGGGAGATGGCTCCCAAGTCCTGGGCCATCGCGCATCCGGAGACGGCGGCGAAGATCATCGGCGTGCCCTCCCGGGCCTTCGCCTGGGTGTTCCGACCGTTGCTGTTGTGGATCAACGCCATGGCGAACCGGCTCGTCGCCGCAAGCGGCATCACGCCGGTGGATCGGGCGGCGGTCGGCGGGCAGGATGTCGACACCATCCGTGCGCTGGTGGAGCATTCCGCCTCGGTGGGGACGCTCGAGGCGCCCTTCCGCAGGCAGCTGTCGGACGTGCTCGAATTGGAGCGGTTGACCGTCGGCGATCTGATTCGAAGCCGGGGCCTGCTCACCAGCGTGGGCCTGGATGCGTCGGTGGACGACGTCCGGCGCGCGGCCGCGGAGTCCGGTCACCTGCGCATCCTCATGACCGACGAGCAGGGTTCGCCATCCCGGCTGATCCACGTCCGGGACTGTCTACTGGAGGCACCCGACCGCCCGGCCGAGAGCATCGCCAGGTCGGTGCTGACCCTCGATGCGGCCACCGCCGTCTACGAGGCGCTCGCGCAGATGCGGGCCAGCAGCGAGCAGCTCGCACTCGTCGCCCGGGAGGGCGAGGTGGTCGGCGTGCTCACGGTGACGGACATCCTGCGTCGGATCATGCCGCGTGACGGCGCCAGGAAGGGTTCGAGTTCGTTGAGTCCCACCGGGTAATCGCGGCGCAGACACGGTGTCGTGAACGACGGTGTCCCTCCCACCCGGCACCGGGTGGGAGGGACCTCTCGTTGATCGGCCCGGACGGATCCGTGTCAGCGTTGGGCGGTCGGACGGACGATGATCTCGCTGACGTCGATGTCGGCGGGTTGGGCGATGGCGAAGCCGACGGCCCTGGCGATCGCATCGGCCGGGATGGCGCTCCTGCGGTAATCGACCATGAAGCCGGCCGCATGGGCGTCGGTGATGTGGTCGGCCAGCTCCGACTGGGTCACGCCGGGGGAGATGGTCGTGACACGGATGGCGGGATCGGATTCGATTCGCAGTCCTTCGGTGAGCGCCCAGGCCGCGTACTTGGTTGCCGAGTAGATCGCCGACGTCGGTGGCACCTCGTGGGCGCCGGTCGAGGCCATGGTGATGACGTGTCCGCTCCGCTGCCGCTGAAAGTGCGGCAACACGGCGGCGATCCCGTTGTACAGCCCTCGGACGTTGACCTCGAACATGCGGTCCCACTCCTCGACGAGCAGCACATCGAGACGCGACAGCAGCATGACGCCGGCGTTGCCGACCAGGACATCGAGTCGCCCTCTGGTCGTGACGACGTCCTCGACAAGAGCCTGGAACGCCGTCCGGTCGGTCACGTCCAGAGCGCGTGCTTCGGCACTGTGCCCGGCCTGCTCGATATCCGCGACGATCGCGTCGAGACGGTCGGTGCGCCGCGCGGTCAACACGACGTGGTGGCCTTCGGCCGCGAGATGTCGCGCCGTGGCCTCGCCGATACCGCTGGAGGCGCCCGTCACCAGGATCACTCGTGGTTGTTCGTTATCGGTGGTCATGGACGCCACGCTCCACGGCGCCGGGCCGAGGAGGAAGGCCCCTGCTTTCCAGGCTGCCGCGCACCCTGGGAGAACTCGGGCACCGCCTCTAGAGTGTCGCGGCGCCATGGACGTCCGCCGTCTGTCCGGTTGGTCGACCCACGGGGCGGCTCCTGCGCAGACTATTGATCACTACACTCGACTGTTATGAGCACGGTGCGTGACATATCGTCGGCACCTGCGGGCGGCTACCTCATGGAACGCTGGGCAACCCCCGATGTTCGGGCGGGCGAACGCGGTGACTTCTTCGCCGACCTGGTGCATCGATACCACTGCGAGATGGACATCCGGTTCTCCCAGCACGAGGACTTCGTGGCACACGGATTCCGACAGACCTCCGGCCTCTACCAGATCTTGGACTGGCGGCAGCGCGACGAATGCAGGCTCTTACGCGGCAAGCGGCAGATCTCTCGGGATCCGTATGAGAACTACCTCTTCGTCCTGCCCTTTCGGGCTTCGCTGGGGGTCACGGCCAACGATGCCGAAGCCGAACTGTTTCCGCAGACAGGCGTCTTGCTCACCGTGAACGAGCCGATCGACGTACTGGGCGCGGCGGGCCTGCATGCCGCCGTGCTGGCCATCCCCAGCCGCGAGATCGATGCCCGGCTCGATCGTTGCGACCTCTTCGGCGCGATCGACCTGTCCACGGGCGTCGGCCGGATCGTCCGCGACATCGTGACCGGGCTGATGGCCGAAGCCGAGGTCCTGAACGCGGACCAGTTCAACGCGATCTGCGATCGCATGGTCGAGATGCTGTGTATGGCCGTGGTCGGTGACGATCGGCCCGGTGTCGCGTCGCACGCCGACACGGTGGCGACCTCGATTCGCCGCCATGTTCGCAACCATGCACGCGATCCACACCTGACGGGCGAGAGCATCGCGCACGCCCTCGGCTGGTCGTTGCGCTATGTCCAACTCGTTCTGCGACGGTCCGGCACCACGCCCCGCGAGTTGATCCGTGAGGAGCGGCTTCGGCTGGCCCGAGAGCTACTGATGAGCCCCGCTCACCGACACCTGTCCATCTCGAACATCGCGCATGCCGCGGGCTTCGCCTCGCACAGCGCGTTCAGCACGACCTTCCGGCAGCGTTTCGGCAACACACCCCGCGACCTGCGCCCACCGCACTCCGGAGCAGCGCCCACCGGGGAGCCGTAGCCGAGGCCGAGAAAGCGTATCGGAGCAATGACCGTTCGTGTCAGCGCAAGCAGCCGGCGGGCACCGGGTCCTAGATTGATCACATGCTCCGGGGGGAAGCAATAGCAAGCGGGCGGGTCCACAGGGGGAGGATCGGTGCGGCAGCCTCGACGGGTGTCGACGATCTCGGCGGGCTCCTCGCTGAGTTCCGCCAACGTGCGGGCTTGACGCAGCAGGAATTGGCGGACATCACCGGGATGAGCGTCGCAGGGGTGCGCGACATCGAACAGCATCGCGTTCTGGGACCGAGGTCCGACACCGTACGCAGGCTCATCTGGGCACTGGGATTGTCCGATGTCGAGGTTCAGCGACTACGCGGCGCCGCTGCGCGGGGTCGGGACCTCGGCGCGGGACGTCCGCGCCGAGATCCCGCCCGCGGGTGAGGGACGGGTCGGAGCCGCCGCTCGGGAGACGCGGAATCGTCGTCCCACGCCCATCCGGTCACGTCCAGGAATGCTCGCGCAACGCCTCGCGGATCTGCTGCGGGTCGGTGAATCGGTCGGCGAACCGGTCCGGCCGCCATTCGTCCGGGCCTGCCGATCCGCCGGTCCCCTCGGTGATCTGGCGCGTCAACGCTCGCGCATAACCGGGTCCGTAGGTTATGCCCGACTCGTTGTCCCCGGCGAGGATGTAGGCCCCGGTGACACCGGGCACCGCACCGACCAGGGCCCGCATGTCCGGTGTGTAACAGGGAGCGCCGTGGCTGATCCGCAGGTGTTCCCGGCTCGCCAGCGCAGGCAGTGTCGCCCTGCCACGCTCCGCGATCCGCAGGATCTCCAGCACGCCATCGATCGGCAGTTGGTCCAGTCGGTCGGGTACCGGTTCCCCGACCAGGACATCGCGTGGCCAGACCTCATAGGTGCCACCCCACAGCAGACCGCCGTCCTGGCCCCGGACCCACAGCATCGTGCCGCCAGCCGGCTCCTCGGGTGCGAGACCGGTCAGGAAGAGGGCAGGCATCGTGTCCGGGATACCGAGTGGCCCGGTGTGGACCCGCGAGGTCACCTGCGGTACCTGGGGTAGGAGGAACCCGAGCCAGTTCGCCATGGTGTTGTTCCACGCGCCCGCAGCGAGCACCACCGCTTCACAGCCGACGGAACCGCGCACGGTCTGCACCTCGCGTACTCGGCCGCCTTGGACGGTGATCCCCGTGACCGGTCGTCTGCTGTCGATCACGCCACCCGCCGCGCGGACACGGTCGGCGAGTACCGATACCACCTTCGGCGCGTGGACCTGAGCCCCGTCCTCGTCCAGAAGTCCGGCGTGGACACCGGAGGCGGGTACGGCGCCGCCGGTCCGTGCCTCGACCTCCGCTGGACTCAGTACCGATTCATCCGCCGCATTCCCGCCATCGCTTAAAGCGCGCCAGGCGGCCTCGCCTGCCGCGATATACAGCGTCGAGTTCGCGCGATAGGAGATATCGTGTCCATTGTCGTGCAGCGCGGAATAGAACTCGCGGCCATAACGCGACGCCTGGATCTCCGGCTCCTGTGGTGCCCAATCCGCGAGAAATCCGCCGCCCGCCGCAGTGGTCCCCTGACCGACCTCATCCCGTTCGATCAACCGGACGTCTCGCACGCCGGCTTTCAGCAGGTGCAGGGCCATGGCGCAGCCCATCACCCCACCACCGACAACGACGACCTCGGCACGATCGGCCATGTCACACTCCAAAGCGTAGAAGGGCATCGCTAAGTCGGGCGCGGTCATTACCCGGTGGGTGAGCGCGCCCGTCTCGATTCCTGAATCGAGATATCTCGGATGTCGTCGACGACGCTAGCCGAGCGGAACCCTCATATGCACATGGCGATTTCGAAATGGTCGGTACCAGCAGCATCGGCGATCCCGATCGGCCTGCATCAGGGCATGTCGGGCCGGTGGCCGGGATCGGGCAGGGTCGGCCCGGGTAATCGAGATGACCGACTACATGCTCTGTCCGAACCGCCGATACAGCGGCCAGAGCAGCAGCGTCTGGTAGACGATGCCGCCGACGAGATACGGCCACCAGGTGGTCCCGTCACTCGCGGCGATGAACGCCTGGGCAGGCCAGTAGGTGGGCACGATTCCGAAGACGAGGCTCCAGGGTGCTTCGATGAAGGCGGGCAGCAGCGGTAAGCCCGCGATCACGATGCCCATCCCGCGCAGCGCGGCGAGGCCTTCGACCTTGTTCTTGGCCATCTGCAGGATGGCCAATGCGATCACCAGGGTGGACTGGCCGGTCAGTACACCGATCGGAACGAGCGACGGCAGCAGCGCGAGTGGGAGGATGCCGCTCGCCGACATCGTGCCGAGAACGAATATCAGCGTGACGCCGACTGCGGTAATCGATCGGTAGGCCAGGTAGTCCCCCGGCGAAACGGGGGTGACCCGCATGGCCGTGAGTGTGCCTGCGTCCCGCTCGTCGAGCAGCAGCAGCGCGGTAACACCTCCGATCACGATCGGGCTGGTGAGCAGGAGGAACCCGACCAGTATCAGCGGGTAGTACGACGTGAGGTCGAATCCGGTGTTCTCCGCGAGCATGCGCGTTACCGGTGGAGTGCCGAACCGAACGGTGGCGATCCACACCAAGGGCGCGAGGATCATCCCGATGATGAGCGGGTCGCGCCGCGCTCCGCGAAGGTCGTTGCGGGCGAAGACCGTCAGAGCCCTTGCCATGTCACGAGCCACCTGTTCTGGCGACGAGATACCGGTCGAAGAGTCTTCTGGCCACGAGCGATAGCCCGAAGGTGAAAAGGATCGGGTAAACCAGGCCGTAACCGATCTGCCAGCCGGTCAACGTCGTCTGTTCGAAGGCCGCGCCGAGGAACAGCAACGGGCCGTAGGTCGGAAGCGGATAGAGCCACGGTGTTTCCCACAGCCCGGCGTAGCCGAGGAGCGGCAGGTTGAAGACCGCGATCGGGATGACGGCGGGCATGAACCAGTCACTGATCGATCGGAACGGCAGGACCGTGAGGAAGCCGACCAGCAACATCAGCACGGTGCCCAGCGTCGTACCCACGAGCAGCAGTGGCAGGTGATAGTCGACCCCGTGTGTCACCGTCGTGATGAACACCGCCAAGAGGGCGGAGAGTCCGGTCAACACGATCACCTTCGAAGCAAGGTATTCGTGGAACCGCAACGGCGTGCTCACCACGGCGTTCAACGTCCGTTCGCCCTTCTCGAAGAAGACGGCACCTGCGACGAAGAAGAACCCGACGATCAGTAGGTCACCGAAGATCACATACGGACTGACCACGGACCGCAGTTCGTCGGACATCGGCAGGAGCAGCGCCAGCCAGAGCACGCCGGAGAACACTGCCGCGTGTAGGAATCGGTACCGGATCTGGAGGGTGAGCTCTAAGCGCAGCGCGGTCCCGAGTCGTTTCATGCCACGCTCCGGCCGGTGGCCTCCACGAAGACGTCATCGAGGGTGGCTTCGCCACTGTGGATGGTCTCGACCTGCTTGGTGCGCAATAGCGTGTGGAAGTCCGCATCGTCAGCCAGCGAGTCGAGCGGGAAGACGCGGGAATGCAGCGTCTGTGCTGCATCCCGGTACTCCACCCGCACTTGGCGTTGACTGCGCTGGACCTTCAGTTGCCGAGGCGAGTCGAGCACCATGATCTTGCCGTCGACGACGAAGGCGACTCGGTCACAGAGTTGGTCTGCGGTCGCCATGTCGTGGGTGGTCAAGAAGATCGTCTTTCCGCGTGCTCTCTCGGCGAGGACGATGTCTCTGACATTGCGTGCGTTGACCGGGTCGAGCCCGGATGTCGGCTCGTCGAGGAACAACAGGTCGGCGTCATGCAGCAGCGAACGCACGAGGACGAGACGCATCTGCATGCCCTTGGAGAAACGCGAGACCCGGGTATTCGCATCGGCTGCGAGGCCCACGGCGTCGAGTAGTTCCAGCGGGTCCCGCGTGGGCCGGTCGTAGAGCGAGGCGAAGAACGACAGGTTCTCCAGCGCCGTGAGCTTCTGATAGTGGTTGGGCAGTTCGAAGGACACGCCGACGCGTTGGTAGTAGTCCTGACCCCAGGCTTCCGGCTCACGGCCCCATACCGAGACCGAACCGCCATGTCCGGTCAGCAGGCCTATCAGGATCTTCTGGGTCGTCGATTTCCCGGCCCCACTCGGTCCGAGGAATCCGAAGATCTCACCGGCGTCAACGGTGAAGTCCATTCCTCGCACCGCTGCTTCCGTTGCGCCGGGGTAGGTGAAGGTGAGGTCGTCGACCTCGATCACAGCCATGCCTACACCGTACTCAATGTTTGCACTTTTGCGAAGGTTCAAAACCTATACGATGTGGCGGACATCGAAGGAGAGTGATGAACGACCCGATGCAGGCCGCCGAACGGCTCGCGCTGACGCTCACCCAAGGCGGAATGCAGCGGATGACCGCCCGGGTGATGAGTGCATTGCTATTCGCCGACCAGGAGACGGTCACCGCAGGTGAACTGGCGGACTGGCTGCAGATCAGCCCCGGCACGGTGTCGACCGCCATCAAGAATCTGGTCACCGTGGGGCTCATCGAGCGGGTACCTGCTCCCGGGAGTCGTCGAGAACACTTCCGTTTCCGCGATGACGCATGGACAACCCTGATGTCCAGCAAGAACTCGACTCTCAAGGTCATGCAGGACGCGGCACAGCACGGAATCGACGCGGCAGGCGAGGACAGCATCTCCGGTCGTCGGCTCATCGCGATGCGTGACTTCTACGGCTACCTCATGGTCGAACTTCCGAAGGTCATCGACCGATGGAACGCCGAGCGAATCGAGCGTGCCGGAGGAGACTGACGACAGGGGAGCGGATCAGCCACCGAGGTCTCTACGTGCATGACCGACACCACCGAGAATCGCCAGGAGTAGGGCGATCACCGACAGGGCGGCGAACCCCGCCCCATCCGGCGGGGAGTGCGGAACCGCCGCAAGATGGGCGAACGGGGAGAGATCACGCACCCACGCCGGAGCGCCGGTGCTCTCGGCGAGGACGTCGAGCAGGAAACCCGCGGTCACCGGTAGACAGCCGATCGCCAAGACATGTCGAGGGAGCCAACCGAGCGCGGCGGTCGCAGCTCCGAGGCACAACAGCGCGATCGGCAGCAGATTGAAAGCCCCCGTGAGAGCCTGCCCCAGACTCAGCGGTGCCTGGATGACGCGGGTTCCCCACCACATCGCGGCACCGATCACACAGAACAGGAAAATCGCACCGAACAGACTGATCACGAACTCGACGGCCACGAGCCATTGCCGGGACACCGCCGTCGCGAACAGCGGAATCGATCGGCCGCTGTGTTCGTCCTCCCGCATGGCGGCAATGCGTGTCGCCGCGAAGCAGCTCACCGGAATCGAGAGCAGCACGAACATCGTCGCGGCGTAACCGCTGGTGGCGTTCAACAGACCGAACCCGGCAGCGGCGGCCAACTCGGTGAACCGGGCACTACCGGCGAGGAAGTCGACGATCGAGATGGCCAGCATGCCAAGCAGCCCAGCGAACGCCGCGAGCCCGATCGCCCAACCCGCCAGCGCTGGCAGCGCTCGTCGGATCGCGAAAGCACCGAGCGACCCGAGGAACATCATCCGCGATGGCCGTCGCGCAGTAGGCGATAGGACCCCGGTGCCGATGTCACGTTCCCGAGCGATGGCGAGCGCGGCCCCGGCGAACAACACAGGTAATAGAAACAGGACGATGAGCGGGGCGGACCGATCGTGCCAGTACGGACCCACTTCGCCCACGACTCCGAAGGGCGTTAGCCATCGCAGCCAGTCCACGTTCTCGATCCCGTCGGCGACCATCCTCGCCAACATCGCAGCCACCAACAGTCCGATGCTCAGTCCTGTCGCGCCTGCTCGCGAGGGAAGGATCTGCGCGCACAACGTGCCGAGAGCGGCGAAGCCCATGCCGACACCGAACAATCCGGCGGCATGCAATACCGACCCGACCACGGCTGTCCCGGTGAGAACGAGCGTTCCAGCGAGCACCACGCCGATGGCGAGAAGACAGCAGACGAGCACCAGGAGGGATAGCGCCACCGCCTCGGCGCGGGTCGTTCGCCCAGCTAGAAGAAGGTCTGAACGCCCGGCCTCTTCTTCCCCTCGGGTGAGACGAATCGCGATCAGGCAGGCCCACACTCCCACCAGCACTGTGACGGGTATGCCCGTCCGCCAGACCGTGAATCCGCCAGGATCGTCCAGAGCCAGCGGCGTACCGAAGATGATGCGAATCGCCGGATTCCCCGTCAGTTCCACCAGCGCCCGGGCGTCGAGTGCGCCAGCGAACATGGTCTCGAACTGAGCTGCCACCAGGCCGGAGAGCCCGGCCACGACGGCCAAGACCGCGACCGCACTACGGCGCGATTGCCGGAAGTACAGGGCGGCGATAGCGCGTAGCGGTGTCAGCCGATTCGTCTGCGCCGACGGTCGCCTTGCGGTCGACTCCTCCAGAATCATCGGTCCTGCCCGCCGTAGTACTCGAGGAAGATCTCCTCCAGCGTCGGAACTCGGACCTCGATCGTCTGGATCTCGGAGGAAGCGAGCGTGCGTAACGCTGGGGCGGCCGCCCCCGACAACGTGAAGCGGAGCCGCGAGTCGCCGAGGTCCTGCGTCTCCAGGACGCCGGGCGTCCGGGTCAGGTCTGGTGGCTGGCCCGTGAAGGACACCTCGACCTCCGTCCGACGGAGTCGCCGCAGCTCCGCGATCCGAGCGACCTCCACCAAGCGGCCGGACCGCAGGATCGCGACGCGGTCACACAGCGCCTCCACCTCGTCGAGCAGATGCGAACTGAGAAACACCGTCTGACCTCGGTCCCGAGCCTCGATGACACACCGACGGAACTCGCGATCCATCAGCGGATCGAGACCGCTGGTCGGTTCGTCGAGGATGAGTAGCGGCGCTCGAGTGGCGAACGCGGCGATCAGCGCGACCTTCTGACGGTTGCCCGTGGAGTAGGTCTTGGCCGCGCGGTCGAGGTCGAGAGCGAACCGCTCGACCAGTAGGCCTCGATACTCGTGATCGACCGCGGAACCGGTCCGTTCGAGTAACCGGAGGATCTCGGCGCCGGTCAGCGAGGGCCACAGCGACACATCGGCGGGCACGTAGGCGACATGGCGATGCGCCCGCCGGACGTCTCGGACATCGTCGCCGAACAACGTGGCGCTGCCTGCGGAGGCCCGGACCAGGCCCAGCAGGATCCGAATCGTCGTCGATTTGCCCGCGCCATTGGGTCCTAGGAAGCCGAAGACCTCGCCGCGTCCGACGGTGAGCGAGAGGTCCTCGACAGCCGTTGTACGCCCGAAGCGTTTGGTGAGTCCCCGCAGATCTATCGCAGGTGGATCTGCTGGGCAGGCAGCGTCCGATGAAGCGGCCATGGGCTCGTTCCTCTCGACGACAACGATCACACCATGCCGACCAGACTTCCCGGCGCACCGATCGAGACGGTACTCCGCTGGTTCGCGCGACAGCAGACTGCTCGGTGAATCGGCACCGCTAAATCTGTTCCGCGACCGATCGCCGAGGTCGGCGCTTGAGCGGACCCGGCGGCAATCGTGTGGCGCGGTGCCCTGCAACGCCTCCGAAGATCCACGACCGTGCCGGAGGTTCGTGCCGAGAGGGGGATCGGAAGTCCGTGGTTGTCCCGGCTCGGGGCGAATAGAAACGACCTCATGACCATCTTGAACGACGTCTCGCCGATGCCGGAGCGGATCGTGGATCCCGCTGCCGCCCGGGCCCGCCACGGGGATCGGTTCGACTTCATCCTGCGGATGCTGCAGGTGGGGGATCCGCTGGCCGATGCCGTCATCGTCGAGTTCGACGAGTTGGGTCGATCCGCTCGCGTTGCACTACAGCGCGGTCTCGCCGAGGGGCGAGCGGCTGTGTCGGATGCGCCGCCCGCCGTCGACGCGCTGCTCGCCCAGGTGGAGACCTTGCCCGAGTGGGTTTCCACGATGCAGCTGGCGGACGGCGATCGGACCTCGCTCGCGGTGCCGTTTCACTGGAGCAATCTGGCGTTCTCCTGCGGATCGTTGGTCCACACCTATAGTTCTCCGTCGATTGCGAGATTGCTGGTCGGCACCGGTCGGTTGACCTCGACCGCGCCGCGTCGGCTCGCCGAGACCGGGCTGTGGAATGCGTCGGCGATCCTGCCCGGCGGTCTGCTGCGTGGCGCCCCGGGCTATGTGCAGACGGTGCAGGTCCGGTTGCTGCATGCGCGGGTTCGAGCCACGGCCACCGCGCATGGGTGGGAAGCAGGCCGGTGGGGAGTGCCGATCAACCAGGCCGATATCGCGCGCACCTGGCTCGACTTCACCGTGGTGCCCTTCAACTTCCTGGCGGGCATCGGCTACTCGCTGACTCAGGAGGAACAGTCCCGTCTCTACCGGTACTGGTGGTACGTGGCGCGGCTACTCGGGCTCGACGAACGATTCTTCCTCGGCATCGAGAACCACGAGCAGGCGGCGGAACTGCTGGATTTGCTCGACTCGACGACCGCCCCGCCGGACGACGACAGCAGGGCGCTGGTTGGGGCGCTGCTCGACGCCGCGATCACCACGCTTGCCGCCCAACCGCAGTCACCGATGGACGCTACGGGTTGGCGCGATCTGGTCCATGCGGTGACCCGGTCTTTCCACGGCGCGGCCACCGCCGATGCACTGGGCATTCCCGAATCGCCCGTCACGGCGGTGCTGCCCCTGCTTGCCGCAGGCGAGGCGAAAGCGCGCAGCCACCAGTTGCAGCTTCCGGGTGCTTTGCAGACGGCCGAGGAAGCGGGCATCCGCGCCTTCAACGGTCTCATCGCGGCCCTCCCCGACCCGACCGCGTACCAGGAGCACGCCGCCGCAGCGTGAGACCGATGCCGATCGTTAGGCATGGCGCCTGGATCGCCCGACCAACGGGAGACGCCCGCCGAGCTCACTGCTCGGCGGGTGTCCGCCGTCGGTTGCGGGTCAGGGGCGGGCGGCCAACGCCTCGACCTCGAACAGCACGTCGGGCGTGGCCAGGCCTGCGACTCCGATGAGGGTCTGCGTGGGCGGATTCTCGCCCCAGTTCTTCCGTACAGCTGCGGCGATCGGCCCGAGCTTGCCGACGTCGTGGTTCACCACATAGGTCCGGAGTTGGACGACGTGGCCGAGATCGAGCCCGTGCGCGGCCAAGGCGACACCGATGTTGCGGAAGGTCTGCTCGACCTGCTCGGTGAAGTCGGACGAGACGATCTCGCCATCCGGGGTCGATCCGTACTGACCCGCGATCAACACCAGACCCGTATCCGCGGAGATAGCGGCGGTGTGGCTGTAACCACGCGGAACCGGATTGTGTAGACCGGCGGGGTTGACGATGGTGTGTGCCATGGGGGCTTCCTCTCGGTTGTGATGAGGCGAGCCTTCCCGGAATACACGACATCCTGTGTCGTGTATTCCGGTAACTTCTTCGAATGCGCGCCGACCGGCTGATCTCGTTGGTGTTGCTGCTCCGCCAGCGCGGGCGGTTGTCCGCGGCGGCGATAGCAGGCGAGCTGGAGGTCTCGACCCGCACCGTGCTGCGCGACATCGAGGCGCTGTCTGCTGCAGGCGTGCCGGTCTACGCGGAGCGCGGTCGGCACGGCGGTTTCGTATTGTTGTCCGATTTCCGGACCGATCTCACCGGGCTGAACCACGACGAGGCGCTAGCCCTGTTGGTCGCCGGGTCTCGCAGCGGTGCGCAGGCCTTCGGTCTCGGTTCCGCGCTGGCCTCGGCGATGCGCAAGGTGGTCGATGCATTGCCCGACAGCTATCGATCTACCTCGGCCGATGCGGCTCGCCGATTGCTCGTCGAACCAGCGGCCGATCTGCTCTCCCGCGCCCGAGGCGCCGAGGAGGAGGTCCCCGACGCCGTGATGACCGAGGTTCGGCGCGCGGTGCTCGCGGGCCATCGACTACGCATCCATTACACAGCCGTGAACCAGGATCCGAAGTGGCGGACGGTGGACCCGATCGGGCTGGTCACGGCACGCGGACAGGGCTACCTACTCGCCACTCGGTCCGGTGCGGA
Source organism: Actinoalloteichus hymeniacidonis (assembly GCF_014203365.1). Taxonomy (NCBI): domain Bacteria; kingdom Bacillati; phylum Actinomycetota; class Actinomycetes; order Pseudonocardiales; family Pseudonocardiaceae; genus Actinoalloteichus; species Actinoalloteichus hymeniacidonis. The sequence goes on along the minus strand of NZ_JACHIS010000001.1, from coordinate 5,191,861 downwards.
CCGCACCTACCGGCTGGCTCGGATCCTGGCCGCCGAGGAGTTGACGGAGCCTGCTCAACGACCCGACCGTATCGACCTGGACCACACCTGGCGGGCACGCAGCACGAGCTTTCGGTCTGGCGGCGAGCAGGTCACCGTGCTGCTGCGGTTGCATCCGGCGCGGCGGGCTGAGCTGGCGCGGACCGCGCTCGCCGTCCGCGCCGAGGAAGCCGACGCGGACGGCTGGCTGCGGCTGGAGGCCGATTTCCAGGATTCGCGACACGCGGAATGGGCGTTATGGACGCTTGCCACGGACGCGGAAGCCTTGACCCCGCAGTGGCTGCGCACCACGCTGCACGGTCGCGCCGAGGGGATCGCCACCCGCTACGGGCCGAGCCACTGATCTCGAGATTTGAACGTCGCCTCCGCTGGGATCTTCGCGCGAACGGCCGCCGCGACCAAGTTGGTCGCGGCGGCCGCAGTTGTCGACGCCGATCAGGCGGGGTAGGCGACCGCGATGTCCAACACCCAGGTGATGCCGAAGCGGTCGGTGAGCTGGCCGTAGAGCGGCGCCCACTCCGAGGGGCCGAGGGGCTGCTTCACCTCGGCGCCGTCGACGAGCTTGTCCCAGTAGCCCTGCAACTCGGCCGTGTCGGTGCCTCGAACGGACACGAAGAACGGGTCCTTGCCCTGGTCCCACTCCAGGTGTGGGTAGACGTCGTAGGCCATGACGCTGAAGCCGTTCTCGGCGGTGAGCTGGCCGAAGCTGACGTGGTCGGCGGTGGCGGGGTCGGTGTTGCCCATGTCGGAGTAGGCCGCGATCACCAGCTTGCCGCCGAACACGGACTGGTAGAACTCCAGCGCCTTCCGGGCGTCGCCTCGGAAGTTCAGGTGCGGTGTGACGTTGACGCTCATGTCGGATTTCTTCCTTGTTCTCGGGTCTGCGAGCCGGTGGTCTTCCCCGCTCGCCGAGCAGCTTCACACCAGTACCGGTCATATCGCGTCCGCTTCTCTGCCAGAATCGGTGACATGGCCGGATCACCGTCGCGGATGCTGAAGCTGCTGTCGCTGTTGCAGACTCGGCGTGACTGGCCGGGCCGGGTGCTGTCCGAGCGGTTGAAGATCAGCGACCGCACGATGCGCCGCGATATCGACCAGCTGCGCGAACTCGGCTATCGGATCGTGGCGATCAAGGGCCCGGACGGCGGCTATCGACTCGATGCGGGTTCGGAGCTGCCGCCGTTGTTGTTCGACGACGACCAGGCGGTCGCGCTCGCCGTCGCCCTGCAGGCCGCCGCTGCCTCGGGCGCGGCCGACGGCGAGACGGCGCTGCGTGCATTGCAGACCGTGCGGCAGGTGATGCCGGCCAGACTGCGGCACCGGATCGACGCGATGACCTTCACGACCCTGCCCGCCGACGCCGGGACCTCGGTCGACGCCGAGGTGCTCATCGCCGTGAGCACGGCGGTCCGGGCGCGCGAGATCCTGCGGTTCGACTACGTCTCGGTCGGGCGCGATGCGTCGGCCGCACCGGCTCGGCGGCGGGTCGAGCCGCATCACGTCGTGCTCGGTGCCGGACGCTGGTACCTCGTCGCCTGGGACCTCGACGCCGAGGATTGGCGGGTGTATCGGCTGGACCGGTTGACGCCCCGGGTCCCCACCGGTCCGCGTTTCACCCCGCGCACCGTGCCGGGTGGTGACGTGCGCGAATTCCTCGCCGCTCGCTTCAAGGGCTCGGATCGGGGCAACAGGTGGCCCTGCACGGGCGAGGTCGTCCTGGAGCTGCCTGCGGATCGGGTCGCGCCCTTCGTACCGGACGGCATTGTCGAGGAACTCGGACCCGACCGGTGCAGGCTGATCACCGGGTCGTGGTCCTGGCAGGCCCTGGCCGCTTCGATCGGTCGTTTCGAGGTCGCCATCACCGAGGTGGCGCCCGTCGAACTCGCCGACGCCTTCCGATTGCTCGCGCAGCGCTTCGCCGATGCGGCGGAAAGACACCGTCGGTAGCGGACGTCAGATGACCGGTACCGCCGACAGAGTGCGCGAGAACCGCGAAGCCATCGGAGGAGAAACCTCGTGCGCACTCGACCACTCGGACGGACCGGCATCCAGGTCACCCCCTACGCGCTGGGCACCATGATGTTCGGCCGGGCGGGCAACACCGACCACGACGACTGCGTGCGGATCATCCACCGCGCGCTCGACGCCGGGATCAACACCATCGACACCGCCGACGTCTACGGCGGCGACGGGGAATCCGAGGAGATCGTCGGTAAGGCGCTGCGGGGCCGACGCGACGACGTCGTCCTCGCCACCAAGTTCAGCGGCCCGATGGGGCCGGGCGCCAACCAGCAGGGCGGTTCACGTCGGTGGATCGTCGAGGCCGTCGAGGGCTCGCTGCGCCGACTCGGGGTCGATCACCTCGACCTCTACCAACTCCACCACCCCGATCCGGACACCGACCACGAGGAGACGCTCGGCGCGCTGACCGACCTGCTCCGTTCGGGCAAGGTGCGGGCCATCGGGCACTCCAACCTGGTCGCCTCGGAGATCGTCGAGGCTCAATGGGTGTCTCAGCGGCGCGGGCTGGCTCGATACCGCAGCGAACAGCCGCACTACTCGATCCTCAACCGAGGCATCGAACGCGAGATCCTGCCGATCTGCGAACGCTACGGCCTCGGCACGCTGGTGTGGAGTCCGTTGTCGATGGGGTTGCTCACCGGCCGCTTTCGCAAGCAGGGCGGCGAGGCTGCCTCGGCCTCGCGCCTGCGATGGGCGCCCAAGCACATGACCGACGAGCGCAAACTCGATGCCGTCGAAGCGCTCATCCCGGTCGCCGAGCAGGCCGGGGTGCCGCTGCCACACCTCGCACTGGCCTTCGTCATCGCCCATCCGGCGGTCACCTCGGCGATCATCGGACCGCGCACGATGACCCAGCTGGACGACCTGCTGGCGGGCGTCGGCACCTCGCTGGACGACGACCTACTCGATCGCATCGATGAGATCGTGCCGCCCGGCACCGATCTCGGGCCGGTCGATGTCGCCTTCGTGCCGCCGAGTCTGCGGGCGGCCTGGCTACGTCGTCGCGTCCCGGCCGATCGCGCGGCGGGGTAAACGCGCCGGCTGCGGCGTTCGTCGGGATTCGCGGGTCGGGGCGAGCAGGCCCAGGGTGATGAGGACGGCCGAGAAAACACGTCGGGAAACCTGACAGTAGATGTCAGGTCTCGCGTCGAGGATGACCGGTGGTCGACGCCTGCCGTCGGCCGCGGACCTACCGATGGACGAAGGGTGTTCGATGCGCGAGACAACACGGGACCTCGATGAGCTGCAAGGACTGCTGGACGCCTCGCTGTCCCGGTCCACCGCACACCTGCGTTCGATCATCAACACCGACAGCACCCCGACCGCCGTGCAGCTCACCGAGGTGCTCACCGGCATGTGCACCTTGGCGCTGTCCACGGTGACGGCGAAGGGCGAGCCGAGGATCAGTGCGGTGGACGGGCATTTCCTGCACGGGAAGTGGTACTTCGGCACCGCGCCCACCGCCGCCAAGGCCCGCCATCTGGCCGCGCGGCCCGCCGTCAGCGCCGCGCATCTGCGGGGTGAGGAACTGGGCGTGTTCACCCACGGCACCGTGCAGGTCCTCAACCCGGCAGGCGGCGAACCGGCTGCCGATTGGCCGTACCTGCGCGCGTACCTCCAGGAGTTCTACGGGTCGGACGCCTTCGATTGGGAGTCGGAAGTCGTCTACTACCGGTTGGATCCGCACTGGATGACCGCGTACGCACCCGACATCACCAAGCTGGTGGCCGACCAGGGCGCGTGGGCATGACCGGGTCGATCACCGCCCAGGCCGAGGTTTCGGCCGCGCAGGGCGAGCGCGGCCTCATCGAGGTGGTGGGCGCGCGGACCAACAACCTGCGCGACGTGTCGGTGCGCATCCCGAAGGGACGACTCGTCGCCTTCACCGGGGTCAGTGGCAGCGGCAAGACCTCGCTGGCCATCGACACCCTGCACAACGAGGCCCAACTGCGGTATCTGGAGGGCCTCTCGCCGTTCGTGCGCCAGTACATCACCCAGCGGAACCGGCCCAGGGTCGATCGTGTCCTCGGCCTCGGCGCCACCCTCGCGGTGGACCAACGGCGGCTGAACCGCAACCCGAGGTCCACGGTCGCGACGATGACCGGCATCGACGGACACCTGGGACTGCTGTACTCGCGGCTACCCGCCATCGACGCAGGTCCCGAAGCATCGGGCCTGCTGACCACCGCGCACTTCGACCGCGGCACACCGGAAGGCGGTTGCGCGGACTGCCACGGGGTCGGCGGACGCTGGCAGGCTCAGGAAGATCTGATCATTACGCAGCCCGCGTTACCGCTCTTCGAGGGCGCCTCGCCCTGGTACGCGAAATGGCGGTCCGGCGAGCACGCGTTCATCCCGGCGCTCGCTCAGCAGCGGGGGGTGGATCTGAGCCTGCCGTGGCAGTCCTTGCCTGCGGAGTTCCGCAACTGCGTGCTGTACGGCACCGGGTCGGAGAGCATCGAGGCGACGGTCGCGCTGCCGAACCGCAACGAGACGGCCCACATGACCTACACCTCCAGCCAACCGCTGCGCGGCGCGCTGGCCGAGGTGGAGCGGGTGTTCGTCAACGCGCAGACCGCCAACGCCAAGCAGCGATACCTGCCGTACCTGCGCAAGCAGCCCTGCGTGACCTGCGGGGGCAGCGGGTACGACCAGGCGGCCCGATCGGTGCGGCTGGGCGGGTTGAGCTATCCCGAACTGTTGGCGGTGGAGGTCCGGCGGGTGCGGGACTGGACGGCACAGGTGACCGACGAGCTCGACCTTCGACATCGCGAGGTCGGCGAACCGCTGTTGCAGGACCTCGATCGACGACTCGGCGTCCTCGATCGGCTTGGGCTGGCCCATCTGCAGCTGTCCAGGAACGCGGCATCCTTGTCGGGCGGCGAACTGCAACGCAGCAGACTCGCCGCGCAGCTGAGCACCGAACTCAGCGACCTCACCTTCGTGCTGGACGAGCCGGGAACCGGCCTGCACCCGGCGGACAAGGCACAGCTGCTCGACATCGCCCTGGAGTTGCGCGCGGCGGGCAACACGGTGCTGTTGGTCGAGCATGATCCCGAGCTGATCGCCAAGGCCGACTGGGTGATCGATCTCGGCCCGGGGGCGGGCAGCCACGGCGGCGAGGTCCTGGTGTCGGGGCCGCCCGCCGCCGTAGTCGACCACCCGGAGTCGGTGACCGGCCGGTATCTGTCCGGTGCGGGACCTCGACTGCGCCGCGTCCACAGATCGATCGACACCGCCACCGGCTGGTTGGGGTTGCACGGCCTGCGGTCGCACAACGTGACCTCGGATCTGGTGCGGCTGCCCGTCAACAGGCTCACCTGCCTCACCGGGGTGAGCGGCAGCGGCAAGAGCAGCCTGCTCGGGGCGTTGGCGACCGGCGTGCAGGCAGCGCTGGCCGAAACGGCGACCGATGTCGTGCGCGAAGTGACCGGAATCGAGGCCTTCGGCTGGGTCGCGGTGGCCGATCAAGAACCGTTGGGCCGAACCCCTCGGTCCAATCCAGCCACCTACAGCAAGGCCTTCGACAGCATCCGCCGGTTATTCGCCGAGACGGATGCGGCCCGCGAACTCGGAGTGACGGCGTCCTGGTTCAGCTTCAACACCGCCGACGGCGGCCGGTGCGCGACATGCTCGGGCCACGGTCGAAAGTTGGTCGACATGCACTTCCTGCCGGATGTGTGGGTGGTCTGCGATACCTGCGATGGGCGGCGCTACGCACCGGAGGCGCTGCGCATCCAGTACCGGGGGATGACCATCGACCAGGTGTTGGAGCTGACCGTCGCCGAGGCCGTCGAACGTTTTCCGACACCGCACCAGCTCGCGGAGACCCTCGACGCGCTGTACCGAGTCGGGCTGGGTTACCTCCGACTCGGCCAGAGCGCCACCGAACTGTCCGGTGGCGAGGCGCAGCGGTTGAAACTGGCGGCCGCCATCCAACGCGGTGCGGCGAGTCGTCAGGCCGGTCTGGTCATCCTGGACGAGCCCACCGCCGGCCTGCATCCCTCCGACGTCCAACGGGTGGTGAACGCGCTCGACATGCTGCTCGACTCGGGCAACACCGTCGTGGTGGCCGAACACGACATCCCCGTCGTGGCCTCGGCGGACTGGGTGATCGACCTGGGACCGGGCGCCGGGCCCAACGGTGGCGCAGTCGTCGCGGCGGGCACCGTCGATACCGTCGCGAAGGCCGACACGGCGACCGCGACGTTCCTGCGTCGCCATGCCGCAGGGTTGCCGCTGTTGACGACGGATCCCGGCCCACTCGGCTAGCGGAAGCCTGCCGATGCGACGCCCTCTCGGAGTCGACGGCCGCGATCTTCGGGACTCCGGTGCTGGGCGTCGTCCTACGGGTTGGCCGAAGCGCCGGGGTCAGGCGACGGGGAACGTGCAGTTGGCGAGCTGCACGGAGACGTCCCAGACCCGGGCGGCCTCCTCGACGCTGCGCAGCGGCGCGTACAGCCGATGCTGCGCGGGCGGACCACCGAGGTTGCCGATGCCGCTGGGCCCGTAGAGGGTGCCGCCCTGGGCATCGGGGCTGGTCGCCGCCAGCAGCGCGGGCAGTTTCGCGGTCTCGACGGTGCCCAGCAGGATGCCGCGTTCCGAGAGCCTGCGAATCATCCGGATCTGTGGGGTGTCCTCGCTGCGGCCGAGTTCGGGGCGGGCGGCGAGCAGGCTGGTCGGGGCCACCCCGGGATGGGAGAGGTTGCTGGTGATGCCCCAGCCGTGGGTCCTGCTGCGGCGGTCGAGTTCCAGGCCGAAGAGTCCGAAGGCGATCTTGGACTGACTGTAGGCGCGTTGTCCGTGGTAGCCCTGCTCCCAGTTCAGGTCGTCCCAGTTGATGCGGCCGCTGCGGGCCGCGATGCTGATCTGCGAGGTCACCCGCGCCCGGCCCGCCCGCAGCAGGGGCAGCAGCGCGCCGACGAGGGCGACGTGACCCAGGTGGTTGGTACCGAATTGAATCTCGAAGCCGTCGGCCGTGGTCTGCCGGTCAGGCGGTTGCATCACACCCGCGTTGTTGATCAGTAGGTGGATGGGCCGACCGGCGGCGCGCAGCCCCTCGCCGAGTGCGGCGACCGAGTCCAGCGAGGACAGGTCGAGGCTGGCCAGTTCGAGCTTCGCGTCCGGAGCGGTCTTGCGGATGCGGTTGATCGCCCGCTCGCCCTTGCCCCGGTTGCGAACCGGCATGATCACCTCCGCGCCTGCCTCGGCCAGGCGGGCGGCGATTCCCAGTCCCATCCCGTCGCTGGCACCGGTGACGAGCGCGCGTTTCCCGGTCAGATCGGGGATCGTGATGTCGATGGTTCGGCGTGCCATGGTGCTGCTCCTTGTCATGACGATTCGCTGTGTCGGGGTTTGCCGGCAGCGCCTGGACCCAATCGCGGGGAACCGGACTCCGAGAGCCGGTCGACCCGTCGACGAGGTGTTCGCGGTCCGACCCCGCCATCGATCTTCGGCGGGCTGCGCGGCGCTAACCACGGCCTGCTGATCCCCGGCTCCCGAGGTCGTCCCTGCGCAGGACATGGGGGGATCGGCGGTCCGTGGTTATCTCGGCGCGCACGCGGTAGCAACGAGGGCAGTACTCGAGAAGGAGAAGCGAGTGATCGATCGCATCGGGCTGGCGGAATTCCTCCGCACCCGGCGGGAAGCGCTGCAACCCGAGGACGTCGGTCTGCCGCGTGGCCGTCGGCGCAGGACCAATGGGCTGCGCCGGGAGGAGGTCGCCCTGTTGTGCCACATGTCGACCGACTACTACGCGCGCCTCGAACGGGAACGCGGACCGCAGCCCTCGCCCCAGATGCTCACCGCGATCGCGTTGGGACTACACCTGTCCCTCGACGAACGCGACCACCTGTTCCGGCTTGCCGGGCACAACCCGCCGGCGCGGGGAGCCTTCAGCGAACACATCAGCCCCGGCCTGCTTCGCATTCTCGACCGGCTGAGCGACACACCGGCGGAGATCGTCACCGAACTCGGCGAGACCCTGCGGCAGACCCCGATGGGCGTTGCCTTGACCGGGGACACCACCAACTTCACCGGGCCGGCCCGGAGCACGGGCTACCGGTGGTTCACCGATCCGGCCTCGCGGCTGATCCACGCGCCGGAGGAACACGAATTCCTCTCCCGGATGTACGCCTCGGGGCTCCGCGAGATCGTCACCCTGCGCGGCCCCGATTCCCGTGCCGCGCACCTCGCCGAACTGCTCCTGGCGCAGAGCGAGGAGTTCCGGCGGTTGTGGAACGGCCACGAGATCGGGGTGCGCCCGCACGAGGTCAAACACTACGTCCATCCCGACGTCGGTGCCCTGGAACTGCATTGTCAGCGGTTGATCGACCCTGGCCAATCGCACGCGCTGCTGGTCTACACGGCCGTTCCCGGTACCGAGAGCTACGACCGACTTCAGGTGCTGTCCGTGATCGGCAGCCAGGTATCGCACTGACCAGCCCGGCCGACGGCATGGAGTGCGCGCGACTATCCGAGTTCGCTGCGCTCATCCGGCACCGCCGAGGTAGGACCGGGGGAGGCGCGGACGGCCGGACGTCGGATGCGAGCGGCTCGCAGACCGTTGACGATCACGACTACCTCGGCGACCTCGTGCACCAACACGACTGCGGCCAGCCCCAGCACACCGAACAGCGCCAGGGGGAACAGGACCACGATGATCGACAACGCCAGTGCGATGTTGCCGGTCATGATGCGGCGCCCACGACGGGCGTGTGCGAGTGCGTCGGGGATCAGCCGCAGGTCCGTGCCGGTGAAGGCGACATCGGCGGATTCCACTGCCGCCGCCGATCCGGTGGCACCCATCGCGATCCCGACGATGGCCGATGCCAGCGCAGGCGCATCGTTGATGCCGTCGCCGATCATCGCCGTCGCTGTCCGTGCAGCCGAATCGCGGACGTACTCGGCTTTGTCCGGCGGCAGCTGCTCGGCCCGTACCTCGTCGATTCCGGCCTGCGCCGCGATCGCCTGTGCCGTCCGGGTGTTGTCGCCGGTCAGCATGACCGTGGCGATGCCCTGACCGTGCAGGGCGGCGACGGCCTCGGGCGCTTCGGGCCGCAGCTGATCGCGCACCCCGATCACTCCGGCCACCTGCTCGTCGATCTCGACGACGACGATGCTCATTCCCTCGCCTGCCATCGCAGCCGCAGCCTCGCTCAACGCCTGCGGGTCGATCCAGCGAGGACTGCCCACCCGGACTCGTCTCGCGCGCACGACACCGGTCAGGCCGTGGCCGGGATGCTCCTGCACCTCGGTCGCCTCGAGTCGCTGCGTCGCCGCCGCCGTCACGGCTTGGCCCAACGGATGGTTGCTCGTGGCCTCCACCGCCGCCGCCATCGCGAGTACCTCGTCCTCGGTGTGTTCGGCTGCGGTGTGCACGCCGACCACCTCGGGACGATTGCGGGTCAGCGTGCCGGTCTTGTCGAAGGCCACCCGACGGATCGTGCCGAGCTGTTCGAAGGCGGCCCCGGACTTGATGATCACGCCGAATCCACTGGCCGAGCCGATTGCCGAGATCACCGTCACCGGCACGGCGATCGCCAGCGCGCACGGCGAGGCGGCGACCAGGACGACCAGTGCCCGTTCGCTCCACGTCGCCGGATCGCCGACGATGAAGCCGAATACCGCGATCAGCGCTGCCGCGATCAGGACGACCGGTACCAGTGGTCGGGCGATGCGGTCGGCCAACCGCGCCCGCTCGCCCTTGGCCGCGTGGGCCTGCTCGACCAACCGGACGATCTGCGTCAGCGAGTTGTCCCGCCCATCGGCGGTCGCCGTCACCCGCAGCGTGCCGGAACCGTTGACCGATCCGGCCGACACCGTGTCGCCGGGACCGACCTCGACGGGAATGGATTCACCGGTGATCGCGGCGGTGTCCAGCCAGGAACGCCCGCTGGTGATCACGCCATCGGTGGCCACCCGTTCGCCTGCGCCCACGAGAAGGACGTCCGAGGCCCGGATTCGCTCGGCGGGCACCGTCTCCGCACCCGTCGGGTGGGACACGCGAGCGGTCTCGGGCACCAGGGACAACAGCGCGCGGAGACTGCGTCGGGCCCGGTCCATCGCCCGGTCCTCGAGGGTCTCGGCGATCGAGAATAGGAAGGCCAGCGCGGCGGCCTCCCCGACATGCCCGAGGATGACGGCTCCGGCCGCGGCGATGGTCATCAGCAGGCTCACGCCCAGCCGACCACGTCCCCGACCGGTGACCAACAGGCGTAGCGCACCGGGAACGAAGGTCCAGGCGCCTGCGATCAGGCCGAGGGAATGGACGGTCAACGCGGCGATCGAGAGACCGGCCCAGTCGAGGACGAGACCGCTTGTCCAGGCGATGCCTGCGAACACGGGTAAGAGCAGGGCACGATCACGCCACCACGGTTCGACGGCCTTCCGCACAGGATCCGGTTCGTGATCGTTGCTGCTGGTCGGCTCGGTGCCGCAACACGCGTCCATCGGTTTCGTCATCTCCCCGGGCTGTCGCCCGGCCCGGGCTCGGCTATCGCGGTCCTCGCACCGGAGCCGCAGCACAGGGGCACAGTGCAGTCCTGCTCGGTGCAGGGCGTGCCGTCGTCGACGGCGAGCACCACGGTCACCAACGCCTCCAACGCCCGCGTCAGATGCGGATCGGCGATCTCGTACCGGGTCTGCCGCCCCTCGGCCTCGGCGACCACGATCCCGCAGCCGCGCAGGCAGGACAGATGGTTGGACACATTCGTCCTGGTCAACTCCAGGTCGCGGGCGAGCTGCGCCGGATATCCCGGTCCGGCCAGCAGCGACAACAGGATTCGAGACCTGGTCGGGTCGGCCATCGCCCGCCCCAACCGATTCATCGCATCCACCTGCGAAGCTATGGTCAGCATGTGCTGACTATACAGCAGATGCTGACTAGTTGGCCGGCGGTCCTGGTGGCAGGCCCGCCAGCCCCGTCTGTGCGGAGTCGCCATGGCGATGGGCGCGTCACCCGGGAATGAAACGCAGAACACGCCTGGAGCTGTCGGGTATCGCGCCGAGAATGGTCTCTCCGGCCGAGTGTTCGTTCACGCTGGGCGTTACGCGCCCTCCGCGCCTAGTTGGCGTAGGAAACTGCGATTGTCGAACCTGACGAACTCCTCGATCAGCCTGCCCCGGTCGTCGAACCTGAAGATGTTGATGAGGTCCATCACCACGCGATCGCCGGTGGGTTCGAGGCGTCCGGCGGGCGAGTGAGTGAACGGACGCACGAAGGTGCCATCGATCCACGTCTGACAGGCGATCCGACCGCCTTCCACGAGGACGATCCCTCGGCGGATGCTCCGGTCGTCGAGCGCGGACCGCAGAGCCTGGAAGTACTCGGTGAGCCCTGTGTGGTCGGTGTCGAAACCGTCTGGGCCGTGGAAAGCGAAGTTCTCGGTGTCGAAGTACGAGTCGAGCTCTTCCGGGTTCTCGCCGGAGACCAGGAGTTCGCCTGCCCGGACGAGGCGCGCGACGAGTTCGTCTCGGTGGTAGTTGTGAGTCATGCCGTTCCCTTCGCAATGGTGTCCCCGCCAGCTTGCGGTCGGCCGAGGTATCACACAAGCGACTGTTTTCGGTGTGATCCATGCGCCAGACGCATACCTTTCGTTAGGCTGCCGTCGTGGCGGACTGGACACTCATCGGGCTGCGCGTCGTCGTCGAGGTCGCGCGAACCGGCTCTTTCAGCGCGGCCGCTGAGAAACTGGGCTACACCCAGTCGGCCGTCTCGCGGCAGGTGGCGGTCGCCGAGAAGATCGCGGAGACTCCGCTCTTCGAGCGCCACGCACGGGGCGTTCGCCCGACTGCGGCCGGCGTGGCATTGGTCCGGCATGCGAACCGGGTGCTCGATGGCATCGCGGCGGCGACCCAGGAGCTGGCGGGCATGCGTGATCGTCTCGCGGGGCGCCTGGTGGTCGGAGGTTTCCCTACGGCGGCTGCGGTGCTGTTGCCCCGCGCTATCGCGAGGCTGACGACGGTCCACCCGGGACTCCGAGTGCGGCTCGCGGAGGAGTCGACGCCCGCGCAGCTCAGCGCCTTGCGTCGCGGAAGGCTGGAGGTCGCGGTCCTCGGAACCGGCGATGACCTGCCTGACTACGACCTGACCGGGCTGCAACTCACCGAGCTGCGCAATGGACGCCGCGTCGGGGTGGCCGTCGCCGACGCGCATCCCTTCGCCCACCGCGAATCCGTCGCACCGGAGGAGCTCGTCGATCAGGCGTGGGTGGTGGGCGCGCGGGTGGGCGAAGCCCCCGAGTTCGGCGCCTGGCCCGGCATCGCCGAGCCGATCATCGCCTTCGCTGCCCGCCACTGGTCCACCCGACTGGGGCTCGTCGCCGCAGGCCTTGGGATCGCGCTCGTGCCCGGCCTCGCGGCGCAGGCGATGCCTCAGGGCGTTCGCTGGATTCCCGTCCACGATCACGGCGCCGGACTCGGCCGCGCGGCATGGGCCGTGACGGGGCCGGATCCCAGTCCGGCTGCGGTCGCGATGGTCGATGCCCTGGGCGAGGAACTCAGATCGTGGAACCGGCCGGGGTAGACGGGAAGCGGGGCGCGCGGTGGTCGGATCAGCGGCTCAAGCGAAATGCGTTACGGCGCAAACGATGTGTGCACCGCGCCCACCCGGAGGAAGTCGAGCTGTGCGGCGGCTCGGGTCCCGGCGGCGGTGGTGAAGGCGATGATCCGCAGGTCGGAGCCCGGAACGGTGAGGATGTCGCTGTCGAGGGTGATGTCTCCCGCGAGGGGGTGCGCGAAGGTCTTCCGATCATGGCCCATCGCACCAGCAGTGGCGTCCTGAGACCAGAGCGCGGCGAATCGGTCGCTGCGGGCGCGACACTCCTCGATGAGCGCGTGCAGCCGAGGGTCGTTCGGGAAAGCGCCCTGCGTGGCACGGAGGTCGGCGACGAGCGCGGCCTCCTTGGCGGCATCGCCTCGGGCGGTCGTGAACGGCACACAGCCGAAGGACTCATCGTGGATGAAGGTGTCGCGAACCAGGTTGTAGCGGCGCGCGGGCTCCCGCTCGGGATTGCCGATGAGTGCACCCCACAGCGGAGTCCAGCTGATCAGCGTCCAGTCTGCGGCGAACACCGCCAAGGCCTGATCTGCCAGCGCGATGATCAATCGTTGCACGCTGGGCGGGATATGCGTCGCGATCCGCTCGGGACCCGGCAGCGGCAGGTGTGCCAGCCGGAAGAGGTGATCCCGCTCCGAGGTCTCCAATTGCAGCGCGCGAGCCAGCGCGCCGGCGACCTGCTCGGAGGGCCGCACGGCCCGACCCTGTTCCAACCGCACGAGGTAGTCCACCGACAGTCCGGCGAGCGTGGCGAGCTCTTCACGGCGCAGGCCCGCGGCCCGGCGTCTTCCGGCGACGGGTAGCCCCACGTCGAGCGGGGAGACCCGATCCCGCCAGCGGCGCAGGGCCGTGCCCAGCGGATTGTCCTGGATGACCACGAACCCAGTATGGCCGCCTGCGCCCTTCCCAGGGTGGTACTGCCAATCCCTCCGTTGCGGGCGGCCCTGGTTGGCGGCCGTCCTCGCGATTGAGATGGGTGGCAACGGAAACGGCAGGCGTCGATGCGGACCACACCGCGTCAGTGGCCCCGGCGTGATCCGTGCCCGTCCGACCTGAGCATCCGCCCTTGGAGTGTTTCGTCATGCCTTTTTCCAGCCGCGAATGGCACCTGATCCGTCGTCCGGTCGGCGCGGCCGTGCCATCGGACTTCGCACTCGTCACCAGCTCGGTCCCCGATCCCGGCCCCGGCCAGGTGATCGTGCGCAACGACTACATCTCGGTCGATCCGTACATGCGCGGCCGGATGAGCGAGGACAAGGCGTTCATGGCCCCGTTCGCGCTCGGCGAGACCATGACGGGCAACGCGGTGGGGCGAGTCGTGGCCTCTGCGGACCCGGCCGTTCCCGTCGGGTCGACCGTCACCCATTTCCTGGCTTGGCGGGAGCACGCGCTCCTGGACGCGGCCGAGGTTCGGATCGTCGATCCGCAATCGGTTCCGGTGCAGGCTTATCTCAGCGTGCTCGGCGTCACCGGCCTGACCGCCTGGGCAGCCCTCACCGAGGTCGCGCCGGTCCGGGACGGCGACGTCGTGTTCGTCTCCGCCGCTGCGGGCGGCGTCGGCTCCGTGGCCGGACAGCTGGCCCGCACACTCGGCGCATCCAAGGTCATCGGTTCGGCGGGTGGACCCGCGAAGACCGCCCTGGTCACCGAGCGTTTCGGCTTCGATGCCGCACTGGACTACCGGCAGGGCGATCTCACCGGCCAGCTCGCGGCCGCAGCACCCGAGGGGATCGACGTCTACGTCGACAACGTCGGCGGCGACCACCTCGACGCGGCCATCCTGAACATGAACATCGCGGGCCGGATCGCGCTGGTGGGGGCCATCTCGGTCTACGACGCCACCGAACCGATCCCCGGGCCGTCCTCGCTTCGCGTCGCCATCGACAGCCGGCTCAACCTGCGAGGGATGAACGTCATCGACCACGAGCATCTCGCGGCCGACTACGCGGCCAAGGCCGCAGGCTGGCTTGGCGACGGCTCGCTGGTCTCCGAGGAGACCGTCGTCGACGGCATCGATCAGACCGTCGAGGCCTTCCTGGCGATGATGCGTGGCCGGAACGTCGGCAAGATGCTCGTCCGGCTCGACCACGGCTGATCGAGGGTCGCGGGGGCGACGGTCGGTCGCCGATCTTGGTCGACACCGGGTACGCACCGCCCCACGGCGTCGGGTCTGGTGACGAAGAGAGGGGATTCGCCACCAGACCCGACTTCGCGACCGTCGTTCGGTCAGCCCTTCCGTGACCGCCGTCCTCAGGCCGTTCGACAGTTCAGACTGGGCCAGGCCCAGTCACCGCCGTGCAGGATGGTGAGTCCGAAGGTATTGCCGTTGCCGTTGGGTCGCGCCGTCATCACCCTGCCGCTGGAATCCCAGCTGACGGTGGCGTTCCAGGTGTTGATCACCTGTTGACGGCTGCCGATCGTGACGGTGACGATCCAGTTGTCGGTGCCGGAGACCCGCACTTCGCCGTTGAAGCGGTCATTCCACTGCTGACCTGCGGTGTAGGTGGTGGTGCAGTCGCCCGGACCGGGCTCCTCCGGCGGATTGGTCCCGCCGTCGCCGCCGAGCGCCTCCATGACGCCGTAGTAGGCCGCCTTCTTCCCGCCGTTGTCGTCGAAGAGCAGCGGAGTGCCCGAGGCGCGCCAGGAGTCGCTGTCCCGGATGCCCCACACGGTGATGCCGGTGCAACGGGTCACCGCGAGGCAGGCCTGGGTCACGCCCCGGTACTGCTCGGCCTGGCTGTTACCGGAGCCTTCGATGTCCAGCTCGGTGATCTGGACGTCGACGCCGAGATCGGCGAAGTTCTGCAGGGTGGTGTGGTAGTTGTTCGGCACCGGGTTACCGCTGTTGAAGTGGGCCTGGAAGCCGACACAGTCGATCGGGACGCCCCGGGACTTGAAGTCCTGCACCATGCGGTAGACGGCCTGGGTCTTGGCGTGCTGCCAGTTGTCGGTGTTGTAGTCGTTGTAGCAGAGCTTGGCGTTCGGATCGGCGGCCCGCGCCGCGCGGAAGGCGGCCTCGATCCAGTCGTCGCCGGTCCGTTGCAGGTTGGAGTCTCGACGCGCACCGGAGTTGCCGTCGGCGAAGGCCTCGTTCACCACGTCCCAGGAGTGGATCTTGCCTCGGTAGTAGCTCGCGACCTGCGTGACGTGATGCAGCATCGCCTGCCGCAGTGCGCTGCCGCTCATGTTCTGCATCCATTGCGGCTGCTGGGAATGCCACGCCAGGGTGTGCCCACGAACGTCCTTGCCCTGCTGGATCGCGTGGTTGACGATCCGGTCGGCGTTGCCGTAGGTGAACTGGCCCTGCTGGGGCTCCAGTGCGTCGATCTTCATCTCGTTCTCGGCCGTGACCGAGTTGAACTCGCGATTGAGGATGCCGACATAGGTCGAGTCCGAGAGTTTGTGCGCCGCCACCGCCGCGCCGAAATAGCGACCGGTGCGTTCTGCGGCCGCGGCTAGGGTGTCCTGCTGCAGCTGCGCGGTATCGGAGGTGGTCGCCGCGCCCGGGGCGTCGGCCGCCGAGGCGGTGTGGGTTGTGGTCGACACCGTGGTCATGCCGACGAGCATCAGCAGCGCCGCCGCGAAGGTGGCGGCTCTCGCAGGCCGCGTCAAGCGGCTCGAACCGATCATCATGCTCTCCTTTGAGCAGAGTGACGGGTCGGCGGCGAAATGGACGCCCACCCACCCGATGGTTCCTAAAGTTTCGATATAACTTCGGAAACTGTCAATGGAAAGCGTGCCTGCGGCGGGCTACCGGGTCACCGGGTTGGCAAACGCGCTAAGGGCGGTGCTCAACTTGGATAATCACGTTCGGCTCGTTGGCGTATCGGCCGTAGATCGATGCCACCTTCGCGGTGCGAGCGTGAAGAATGGACGCCGTGTTGCCGTCGTCTTCGGGCAGGACTATCGAAAGGTTTCGAAGGGGTGGGCCTTCCGGAGCGCGCGCAAGCGAAAGAGGGCGGTGCGGAGCACGCACCGCCCTCTTTCGCGTAACGACGTCTACTCGCCCAGCGTGCAGGTCTTGTCTGCCGCAGGAATCTCCAGATCGATGAGGTAGTCGGCGAAGACCTCGTTCACGCATGCGTTGGCGCCGCTGAAGGCGACGGTGTGCTGCTCGCCCTCGACCGTGAGCACCGTGCCGCCCAGGGATTCGGCGAGGTTCTCGGCCGCGCCGTACGGGGTGGAGGGGTCACCGGTGATCGAGATGACCAGCGTCTCCGGCAGGCCTTCGACGTCCTGGGCGTAAGGCAGGCCGAGCGACGGTTCCACGGGCCAGAACTCGCAGGCGTCGCGCGTGACGCCCTCGGTGGGCTCGCCGGTCTGCATGAACGGGGACACGCTCATCACCTCGGCGCGCAGCTCGGCCTCCTCCTCGGGGCTGCGGCGCTCCTCGTCATTACAGTTGATCGCGTAGTTGGCCTCGGAGAAGTTGATCCACTTCCCGTCGGGACTGCGGCCCCCGAACTCCTCGTAGAGGGCGAGGAGTTCGTCGCCTCGGCCCTCGTTCTTGACCTGGGCCAGACCGTCGATGATCCGGGGCCACTGCTGCTCCGTGTAGAGCCCGGCGATGACGCCGCCGGTGGCGCGGTTGTAGCTCAACTCCCGGCCGCTATCGGTGGAAACCGGGTTGTCCAGCAAGGGTTGCACGATGTCCTGGAAGGCCTCGGTGGCCTGTTCGGGGTCGGTGCCCAGCGGACACTCGGCATCCTCGGCGCAGAACGCGGCCATCTCGTCGAACGCGCCCTGGAAGCCCTCCTGCTGGGTCAACCTGCGTTCGGCACTGCCCAGCGTCGGGTCGGCCGCGCCGTCGAGGGACATGGCGCGGACCTTGTCCGGGAACATCTCGCCGTAGACCGCGCCGAGCCGGGTGCCGTAGCTCTGGCCCGCGAAGGTCAGCTGGTCATCGCCGAGCGCCGCCCGCAACACATCCATGTCCTGAGCCGTGTTGCGGGTTCCGACACTGGCGAGGACGTCCTCGCCGCCCGAGTTCTCGGCGCAACGCTCCACCAGTCCTCGGGTGTCCTCCTCGCTCCACTCGCCGGAGACACCCAGCAGGGTGGTCATATCCTCGCCGCGATCGTGCTCCTCATCGGTGAAGCAATCGATCGCCGGCGTCGAGGCCCCGACACCACGGGGATCGAAGCCGATGAAATCGAACTTCTCGGGCAGCGGTGTGTCCTTCAGACCCGCGAACGCCACCACCACGCCGGTCAGTCCGGTACCGCCCGGACCGCCGGGGTTGGTCACCAGCGAGCCGATCTTGTCCTCGCCGCTCGCCGCGATGCGCAGCACGGCGACCTGCGCGGTCTCGCCCTCGGGCTCGGCATAGTCCAACGGCACCTCCAACCGAGCACATTCGAACGGGTCGACGTAGATCATCTCTTCGGTCTCATTGGCCGCGTAGTCCGCGCAGGAGCCGAATTCCAAGTCCTGGTCGTAGAACCGGGCGAGCGCCGGTGCGTTCTCGCCGATCTCCTGGGTGGCCTCCTGCGCGGACTCCGGCTCCTCGTTGGCCGAGGTGCAGGCGCCCACGACCAGCAGCGCGACCGCTATTCCGGATGCCCGCAGCACCCGGCTTCGGGTTCGGGAGTCTCTGCTTTCGCGTGTCGACAACATGCCTTCGATCTCACCCGCCGCAGCGCCGACCGGGTAGTGGACCTGTGTCATGGCTCGTCGATGACATTCGACATGGCGGAAATGTGACGTGACGTCACTGGCTATCGGTGGGAAACAAACTATGCGGCGTCGTGGGGGCGCAGGGCGCGAAGCAGCAGCGCGTGTACATAGTCGGTATCGGCACGGATGTTGTCGATGAGGATCGCGGTGCACAGTCCATCGGCGACGGCGACGAGTTCGGCGATGGCCTCCTCGTCGGTGGTGAGGGTTGCCGCGAGTTCGGCCATGTCCGATCGCCAGCGCCGGGCGACCGGTGCCAGCGCCGGGCGACGAGCGGCCAGCGTGCACAGTTCTCGTTCGACCAGGGCCCGTTCCCGGCCGGGCCCACCGGATTCGACGATCAGCTCGGCGAGCGCGCGCAGCCGGTCGCCCGGATCGTCGATGATCTGCCGGATGCGTTCGGTGTAGATGTCGACGACGCTGGTCAGGGCCGCGACAAGCAGGTCGTCGAGCGTGGCGAAGTAATACGTGCTCAGGCTGGTGGTGATGCCCGCCTGCTTGGCGACGGTGCGATGGGTGACGCCTGCTGCGCCGTCCCGGGTGACGACGGCGAGGGTGGCCTCGATGATCTCGGTGCGCCGCCGATTCCCACGAGCCTTTCGCCCGTCGACGTTCTCCTTCTCGTCCCCCTGCACGCCTGCCTCCCCGTCAGGCGTGAGGGTAGTCGAGCGGGTCAGTGCGGACTCGACGCACCGCCGTGATCGGCGCTGATGGGCCGTACCTGGCGCAGCAGCACCAGACAGAGCACGGTCGCCGCCAGGATCGCGCTGCCTGCCACGGCCGAGGCGATATTCACGCCGCTGGTGAAGACCTGCGCGGCATCGGTCAGGACGGCCGCAGGCACCTGGTCGGCCACCGAGAGTGCTCCGGAGAGGCTGTCGGTGATCCGATCCGCGACCTCGGGCTCGACCTCGGCGGGGACGACCATCCGCGCGCGGTAGACCGCGGTGGTGAGACTGCCCAGGATGGCGACGCCGATGGCGACACCGAGTTCCTGGACGGTCTCCGAGAGCGCGGCCGCCGAACCGGATTTCGTCGCCGGGGCTGCGCCGACCACCATGTCGGTGCCCAAGGCGGCGAGGGCGCCGAGTCCCAGGTAGACGAACGCGAAGCCGAGGACCACGCTCGACGCCTGCCCGGTGTCCACGAAGGTCAGCTGGGCGTAGCCGAGAACCGAGAGGCCCAGCGCGATGGCGATGACCAGCCCGGGTGGCACCCGCCGCGCGATGAGCGGTGCGCCGACCGCGGCGGCGAACATCGCCAGCGCGGGCGGCCCCATCCACAGGCCGGCCGTCAGCGGACTCATCCCCTCCCCGAGCTGGAGGTACTGCGTGACCAGGTACATGGTGCCGCCGACTCCGACCAGCCCGATCAGCAGCACCGCCAGTGCGGCGGAGAAAGCCCGGTCGGCGAACAGCGTCACGTCCAACAGCGGCGAGGCCAGGCTGCGCTGCCTGCGGACGAACAGCCAGCCCGCCGCCGTCCCGAACACCACCAACAGCGCGGCACCGAGGTCGGGGCCGTCGGCGGCGGTGTGCTTGACCGCGTAGACCACCGGCAGGATCGCCAGCAGTGACAGCACGACACTGCCCGGGTCCAGCCTGCCCGCGTCGGGGGCGGTGTACTCGGGCAGTAGGGTGCGTGCGCCGAGCAGCACGATTACGGCGACCGGCACCGCGAGCAGGAATGCCGCGCCCCACCAGAATCGGTCGACCAGCATGCCGCCCGCGACCGGCCCGGCCGCCATGCCCAGGGCGAACATCGTGGCCCAGACGCCGATCGCGACCGCCCGACTGCGTGGATCGGGGAACATGTTCGAGATCAGCGACAGGGTCGACGGCATCAGGGTCGCGCCTGCGATGCCCAGCAGCGCGCGGGCCAGCACAAGCAGTTCGGCGTTCGGCGCGAAGGCCGCGAAGATCGAGATCGCCGCGAAGGCAGCCATGCCGATCATGAGGAGTCGACGTCTACCGACTCGATCGCCCAGCGTGCCCATCGTGATGAGGAAACCCGCGATGAGGAATCCGTAGGCGTCCATGATCCACAGGGTCTGGGTGGCCGAGGGGGTCAGCGCCTCCGACATGCTCGGCAGTACCAGGTACAGCACCGTGACATCGAGGCCCAGCAGTGCGGTCGGCAGGGCTAACAAGCCAAGGCCCGCCCACTCGCGCATCCCCGCGCGCCTAGCGACCAGCTCCGACATCGGTCTCCTCCCAGGATCGACTAATTGAACGATGGTACAACTAGTACCATCGTTCAAATACCTGACGAGTGGGAGGGTGTGCCTCGGTGGCGCTAATCGGCCTCGTGCGATGCGTGGATGTTGCTCCGAGACGGGGTGCGGGCCTGCCGGTCGGTCATGGTCAGCGAGGCCAGCAGTGCGAAGGCATCGGCGGACGGCGTGCCTGGCTCGGTGCCGTAGGTGGCCAGCCGAAGCCCCTGATCGCCCACCAGCTCGAAGACGTCGAACTCGACCTCGATCTCGCCTACCTCTGGATGGCAGAAGATCTTCTTGCCTGTCTCGTGCACGTGCACATGGTGGGCCGCCCAGTCCTTGCGGAACTCACTGCTCCGGGTGGACAACTCGCCGATCAGCCTGGTCAGATCCGCATCCAGCGGATTCCGGCCCGCCTCCATGCGCAGCATCGCCGCCGTCATGCGCCGCACCTGCGCCCAGTCCACGTAGAAGCTCTGCGCCCTCGGATCGAGGAAGGCGAACCGCGCCGTGTTGGGTTCGTCCTCGGCGTCGAACATGGGCGCGTACAGGGCCCGACCCAGCGCATTCGCGGCGACGATGTCCTGCCGCGTGTTCTGCACGACCGCGGCCGTGTCCATGCTCTCGATCATGCGCCGGACGGACCCCCGGACGTGGTGCGGGGAACGGGTCGGTTTCCGGCGCCGAGAGGTCGAGGCGGCGGCGCGGGCCAGGTCGAACAGGTGCGTCCGCTCGGTCTGGTTCAACAGCAGGGCGCCCGCGACGGCTTCGAGCACGCTGTCCGAGGCGCCCGCGATGTTCCCGCGTTCCAGTCGGGTGTAGTAGTCCAGGCTCACCCCGGCGAGCACGGCGACCTCCTCGCGGCGCAGGCCGGGGACACGTCGCGCATCACCGAGGTCGGGCAGGCCCACCTGGGCGGGCCGAAGACGGGCGCGTCGGGTCATGAGGAAATCCCGGACCGCGTGCTTGTCGTGCACCGAACCACCCTTCCGTGCGAAAGATCACGGCCGGCGGGGAGCGAAGGCGATGTGCCTGACGCTCCCCACCGGCCCTAGTGCGTGTTCGTCGGGCGCCGCGCCCGCCCTCTCGCTCAGGCGTTGGCGAGCGTGGCGATGTCGATGACGTACCGGTAGCGGACCTGCGAGGCCAGCACGCGCTCCCACGCCTCGTTGATGCCCTCGGCGGGGATCACCTCGACCTCGGCGGCGATGCCGTGCTCGGCGCAGAAGTCGAGCATCTCCTGCGTCTCGCGGATGCCACCGATCTTCGAGCCCGCGAACGTACGCCGGTTGTCGAAGAGCGTGAACAGGGTCACCGGCACCGGCTCGGCAGGCGCGCCCACACTGACGATGGTGCCGTCCAGTGCGAGCAGTTCCAAGTAGGCGTCGAGATCGATCGAGGCGCTGACCGTGTTGAGGATCAGGTCGAAGGACCCCGCCAGCTGCTCGAACGTCGCCGGGTCACTGGTTGCATAGTAGTGGTCGGCGCCGAACCGCAGGCCGTCCTCGCGCTTGCTCAGGCTCTGCGACAGGACCGTGACCTCGGCGCCCATCGCGTGCGCGATCTTGACCGCGATGTGTCCGAGGCCACCCATTCCGACCACGGCGACCCGCTTGCCGGGGCCCGCGCCCCAGCGGCGCAGCGGCGAGAAGGTGGTGATCCCCGCGCACAACAGCGGCGCGGTCTTCTCGAAGGGCAGCGAGTCGGGGATCCGGAGAACGTAGTTCTCGTCCACCACGATCTCACTGGAGTAGCCACCCTGGGTGACGCCGCCGTTGCCGTCGTTGCCGCCGTAGGTGTCCACCATCCCCTTACGGCAGTACTGCTCGAACCCGGCACGGCAGTTCGAGCATTCGCGACACGAGTCGACCATGCAGCCGACCCCGACGCGGTCGCCCACCTGGTACCGCGTCACCTGGTCGCCCACGGCGGCGACCACCCCGGCGATCTCGTGGCCCACCGTCAGCGGGTAGGGCACCGGTCCCCAGTCGCCGCGCACGGTGTGGATGTCGGAATGGCAGATACCGGCCCAGACGATGTCGATCCGAACGTCGTTCGGACCCACCGCGCGGCGTTCGATCGTTCCCGGCTCCAGCGGGGCGGTCGCCGAGGTGGCTGTGTAGGCACGGGCTTGAGACATAGTGCATGACTCCCTGATGACGATCATCGAAGATCAGGGCGGTCAGACACCGGATCGGCGCTGCGGCCGCCTCGGATCGCGGCCTGCGGTGCGCTCCACGGCGCGACTGCCCTGTGTCATCCACTTCAACATCTATCGCCGTGCCGGGGGAGGTTCTGTCAGGACCCCTCAGCGTTGCGGACCCGCGGGAATAAGGCCCGGTCAGAACTGGGCGTCGGCGTACTGCTCGTCGGTGACGGCCTCCAGCCACGTGGTGCCGTCGCCGTCCCCGGTGCCCTCCACCATCGCGAGGTGACACAGCATGGTGCTGTCGGTGCCGCCGTGCCAGTGCTCCTCACCTGGCGGGGTCCAGACGGTGTCGCCCGCACGCATCCGGATCACCTGGCCGTCGCGGTTGACGACCAGCCCGACTCCCTCGGTGACGTGCAGCGTCTGGCCGTTGGCGTGCGAGTGCCAGTTGGTGCGAGCCCCCGGAGTGAAGCGGACCAGGGCCACCACCAGCCGTGATGGCGGCTGCGCCTGCTTGATCGGGGTGAGATGGACGTCGCCGGTGAAGTTGGTCTCGGGTGCCTTGGCCGCGTCCTGGACGGGGATGAGACGCATATGCGTTCCTTTCGAGATCGAGCGACCGGCGCGAGGTCACGGCCAGAGCAGTGCCTTGATCGATCGACGCTCGTCCATGGCGCGGTAGCCCTCCGCGACCTGGCCGAGGGGCAGTTCGAGGTCGAAGACCTTGCCGGGGTCGATCTCGCGGGCCTGGATCCGATCGAGAAGGTCCGGAAGGAAGCGGCGTACCGGGGCGGGGCCGCCGAGGATCCGGACGTGGGAGTAGAACAGCTCCTCGCCCGGCAGGGTGACGTCGTGGGCGACGCCGACATAGCCGACCGCGCCGCCGGGCCGGGCGGAGCGAATGGCCTGCATCATCGACTCCTGGGTGCCGACCGCCTCGATGACCGAGTGCGCGCCCAAGCCGTCGGTGCGGTCCTTGACCGCCTGCACGCCGTCGTCGCCGCGTTCGGCCACGACATCGGTGGCCCCGAACTCCCTCGCCAACCTCGCGCGGGACTCGTGTCGGCTCATCGCGATGATCCGCTCCGCACCCAGCTGCTTGGCGGCCAGCACGCCCAGCAACCCGACCGCGCCGTCACCGACGACCACCACCGTCGAACCGGGGCGGACCTCGGCGGCGACGGCGCCGTACCAACCGGTGCCCAACACGTCGGAGGCCGCCAGCAGACTCGGCAGGAGATCGGCGCTGGGCAGCTCGTGGGTGGCCACCAGGGTGCCATCGGCGAGGGGGACCCGGAGGTACTCGGCCTGGGAACCGATCGACCCGATGGGTATCCGGTGCACACAGGACGTGTGAAACCCGGCCCGGCAGATCTCGCAGGTGTCATCGGAGGCGAAGAAGGAGCCGACGACGAACTGACCGGGACGGATCGTGCCGACCGCGCTCCCGACCTCCTCGACGACCCCGATGTACTCGTGGCCCATCGGCGTCGGGGCGGTGATCGGGTCCACGCCCCGGTAGGTCCACAGATCCGAGCCGCACACGCAGGTGGCCGTCAGCCGGATGATCGCATCGGTCGGCGCCTCGATGACGGGGTCGGCGCGTTCCTCGAAACGGACGTCCCCGGGGGCATGGATGACAGCTCCGCGCATGATGTCGTGCTCCTTCGCTCAGTCCGGCCGAGCAACGGCCTGCCGCGCCGTCGCCGCCGAGCATCCGAGACCTGCTCGCGCCGGTGGGGTACCCGCGTTCACCCCCGAACAGCCATCACGACGGGACGCGAACGAGTCGACCGCTCGGTCGCGTCGGACTTGACGGCGATCTGACACGAGACGGCCCGCAGGCCCCATAACAGCAGCGTCCTGGCGTCCTTCTGCCCGAAAGTCTTGGTGAATTGCACGGATTCCTCTTGCGGTCGCGGCTGCGTCTCACTGAGGATCGCCAGAGCTCAAGACGCGGACTGCTTCCGGTCCCTCCGCCCGGATTTACCGGTCGGGCGTCGGGTGCCCGAGTCGATCGGGTACCCCAATGTGGGGACCGGCTGGTTTGGAGACGACCATGGCCGACGCGTTCGATAACATCCGCCCCCCTTACTCCAAGTTGGGTATATGACCAATCCCTCGAACCAGCGACTCGAACTCGAAGCCCGTAACGCTGCCATGCGAGAGAAGATGACCTCGCTGTTAGCAGGCGTGAGCAGGCAGGCCGAACAGCTCAAACAGGTGCAGGAGCACGCAGCCTCCGCTACCGGTGAGGCGACGTCGCGGGACGGACTGGTCAACGTCCGGGTTAACTCCGCAGGCATCGTCACCGACCTCCAGATCAACCCGGCGGCCTTCCGGTCCACCACCGCCGTGAAGCTCTCGCAAGCCATCGTCCACACCATCCAGCAGGCCGCCCGCAACGCGCGCGCCCAGGCGGATGAGGTCCTCGCGCCGATGCTCGCGGACCTGCCGGACATGCCGGATCTCTTCGAGGGCGCGCCCTCGTTCAAGGATCTGACGCCGAAGGTTCCGGACATCCCCGACACGGGCGTCGTCGACGACGACGATCGCGGTCGCTCCGATGACGACGATGACGAGGACGACGAGTTGGCGTCCCGCTGGGAAGAGAGGTACCGCTGATGGCCGACGGGTTTGAGAGCGATCCGGGCGCGTTACGCACCAGGTCCCCGAAGTTCGTGGAAGCCGCCGACCGGCTGACCGCCGCCTTCGAGACACTTCAGACGGTGCGCGACGCCGAGCATGGCTGCTGGGGAGCCGACGAGACGGGCAAGAACTTCGAGCCCGACTACATCACCGCCTCCGAGGAGGCGGACAAGGGACGCGATTACCTGGTCGAGGGTCTCACCGCGACGAAGGACGGTCTGGACAAGACCGCCGACCAGTGGGAATCCGACGACGAGACCAACGCTGACAACATCAAGAGCGCCGGGGGCGGGCTATGACTCTCACGATGCCGCAGGGCTTGCAGGACCTCGCGTCGGTCGTTGTGGGAGCCGACTTCCCGGAGGGCGACGAGGACGCGCTTCGGCGCCTCGCCGACGCCTGGACGGCCTGTGCCGAAGAGGTGCAGGGCGTCATCGGCGATACCGACGCCGCCGCCGCCGACGCGCTGAGCACGATGATCGGCGAGACCGCCGATTCGTTCCAGAAGTACGCCGAGGGCATCACCACCGGCGACGAGGCGCCCCTCGTGCAGTTGCAGAACCTGTGTGCGCAACTCGGCGAGGCCTGCGACAACGTCGCCCTGGAGATCGAGTACGCCAAGGGCAGCATCATCGCCGCGCTGGTCATCCTGTTCGCGCAGATCGCGGCGATGCTGGCACTGGCCGTGGTCACCTTCGGCGCCAGCACGGCCGGGATTCCCATTGCGCAGGCCGCGACGCAGGGCGTTCTGCGCGCCGCGTGGGCGATCCTGCAGCAGGTGATCATCGGCATCATCAAGCAGCTGCCCATGCAGCTCGCCCTCAACATCGGCATCAACCTCGGTGTCGACGCCGCGATCCAGGTCGGTCAGATCGCCGAGGGCCACCGGACCGAGTGGGACACCGACAAGACCGGAGCCGCTGCGCTCTCCGGCGTGGCAGGCGGCCTCGGTGGCGCGATCGGCGGTGGCGTCTTCGGTGGAGTCACCAAGGGCATCGGCGGCAAGTTCGGTGACGTCCTCGCCGCAGGCGGCAAGGGTGCCTACGGCATCAACGTCGGATCCGGCATCGGCGGCGGCGCAGCAGGCGGCGTGATCGGCGCCTCGCTCAACAACGAGTTCCAGGGCGACGACCAGACGGACCAGTCGCTGATCTCGGGTGCGGTCGGTGGCGCGATCGGCGGCCTGGGCGGTGGCATCAAGGGCATCAAGGGCGACCTGGATAACGCCGCCGGTGGCAACGCGTGGACCGAGTGGGACGGGGCCCCGCCGTTGGACACCGATGTCACCTCGCTGGTAGGACCCGACAGCTCGAGTGGCAACCAGTCGGGTGGTGGATCCGGTGGCTCCAACGCATGGGTGGAGTGGGACGGCGCCCCGCCGATCGACTCGGACTTCAGCAACGGCGGTGGCGACCGACCGGGTGGCGGGTCCAACGGCTCCAACTCGTGGGTGGAGTGGGACGGCGCCCCGCCGATCGATTCCGACTTCAGCAACGGCGGTGGCGACCGATCGGGTGGCGGCGGCAACATGTCCGACTCCGACGTCCTGAACAGCGGCCCGGCGTGGGAATCGGAGATCAGACCCGGCGGCGGACAACCCATCTCCATGCCCAACGATCTCGACGGCGGTACCTCCGCCTGGCAGACGGAGACCTCGCCGCCTCCCACTCCGCCGCTGACCACTCCGCCCGGCTTCGACAGCAGCGCGCCCGAGTGGGCGTCGGAGGTGCGGCCCACGCCGTCGGATGGCCTGGGTAACCCACAGACCGAGGGACCGGCCCGCTGGCAGGACGTCGGGGAGGACGTGGCGAACTTCATGGCCGACTACCCGCCGCACATGGTGCAGTCCAATGAGGACAGCCCGTACGAGGGCGAGGAGAACAAGGCGGAGACCGGTAACTTCGAGGGCAGGCTGAACCCGCCTGACCTCTGACTCATCGGAGTTCGAGAACCGAATGCGCCCGCCGACCCGGATATGGTCGGCGGGCGCTTCTGTGCCTGGCTCAGCCGACGAACCGGAGCCCGCCGAAGAAGTTCGGGCCGTGGCCGACCCCGATCTCGCCGAGGCCGCTGATCCCCCACATGCTTCCCACCCGGGGAACGTCCGCGGGGGCGCCCAGCACCGAGTTGATGGTGACGACACCGGAACGCAGCCGCTTGCCCACCGCGCGGGCGGTGTCGCGGTCGGCCCCGAAGACGTAGCCGCTCAGACCGTAGGCGTGGTCGTTGGCGATGGTGACCGCCTCATCGACATCGCGGTAGGTCCGAACCTGGATCACCGGGCCGAAGATCTCGTCCTTCAAATCCGCGCTCTGGTCGGCGAGGACCACGGCCGGAGCGAAGAAGTGTCCGGTCAGGCCGGGCAGCTTCCCGTATCGACGCACCTCACAGCCCAAGGCGGCGAACTGCTCGAGCTGCTCCTCGATCCGGTTGCGCTGTTGTTCGTGTGCGAGCGGACCCAATTGCGCCGCCGGGTCGTCGGTGGCGCCGATCGGCACCGCCGACAGCACGGCCGCCAGCGCTTCGAGGTACGCCTCGATCTGGGATTCGGGGACGATGAGCCTGCGCGGCCCGATGCAGAACTGTCCGTTGAGCATCACCATCCCCGGTGCGAGCTGTTCGGCGACCGATGTCGGATCGGCGTCCGGCAGCGCGATGACCGGGTTGTTGCCGGAGAGCTCCATGTCGATCGGCTTGAAGTCGCGGGCGCAGGTCTGGGCCACCGCGCGGCCGCCCTGGACACCGCCGGTGTAGGAGACGGCGGCGATGCGTTCATCGGCGACGATGGTCTGACCCACGGTGCGGTCGCCGTGCACGATCTGTACCACGCCTTCGGGAAGTGCGGCCTGCACCGCCTCGGCGAACGCCCCGGAGAAGTGTGGTGCCCATTCGGAGGGCTTGATCACGATCGGCGCACCGGCGACCAGTGCACTCGCGGTCTTCATGATGGCCATGGAGCTGGGGGCGTTCCACGGCAGGAACACTGCGGCAGGGCCCCAGGGCAGTCGCCACTGATCGCAGACCCCAGCGGTCGCCGAGACCTGTTCGGTGTGCCCGAACCCGTCCTCGATCTGGGACGCGGCCAGCTCTAAGAGACCGATCACCCCACCGGTGAACATCGCGGTGAACGTCGTCGGGGTGCCGTTGTCCAGGCTGTCCGCCCTCGCCAGCTCGTCGACGCGCTCGGTGAGTTCGGCCTGCAGCCTGCGTAGCGCGGCGGCGCGATCCGCCCTGGGCAGCTCCGCCCACACGCCCTCGGTGTGTACCCGCCAGGCCGTGGCCAGCGCCTTCTCGACGTTCTCGGGAGTCGTCGCTCGCTGCGGATACAGCGCCGCCCCGGTGTTGGGGTCGGTCAGAACCTGGGTCAGCTCGCCCGCCGGGATACCGGCGGTGCCGCCGATCAGCTCGCGGATGCTGCCTGCGTCGGATTCACTCATGCCACACTTCCGTTTCGCATCGAGTCGGCGATCTTCTCGCCGACGAGTACCGAGGTGAGGTGGGTGTTCGCCCGAGTCGCCCACGGGAAGATGCTCGCGTCGGCGACCCGAAGGCCCTCGATGCCGAGCACGCGGCCCTGCGGGTCGACCACGGTGGCCGGATCGTTTGCCGAGCCCATCCGGCAGCTGCCTGCGGCGTGCACCGTGTCGTGGACATTGGCGAGGGCGAACTCGACGAACTCGGAGTCCGACATCGACTCGGTGGGGTCGGCCATGGCGGAGCCGAGTCCCATCGCGACGGTGATCTTCTGCAATTCTGGCTGCGCTGCGAAGGTGCGCAGCTCGTCGACCAGCGCGCGGAACCGTCGCAGATCATCCGGATGCGACAGCATGTCGAAGTCGACCGTCGGATCCAGGGTCGGGTCGGTGCCTGCCAGCTGGACGCGGCCGGTGCCGCTCATCCGGTTCACCCAGCCGAGGATCGCGGCGGCGGGGACGCCGATGCCCAGCGCACCCGGAGTGGCGAGCATGACGTCGTTGACCTCGTCGCCGATGCCGGTGGTGAAACGCAGACACAGCTGGCCGCGTTCCGGCTGATCGCCGAAGTCCGGCGGTTCGTTCATGCCCAGCACGAGGCCGATGCCAGGGTGGTCCTGCAGGTTGCGTCCGACCGGCAGGTCCGCGATGGGCTCGATGCCCAGTTCCCGAAGTTCCGAGGCGATGCCGACGCCGGAGCGCTGCAACAGTGCGGGCGAGTGGATGGCACCCGCCGACAACACGACCTCGCCCGCGTGGAAGTCGGTCGGCTCCCCGTCGACGATCGCCCGCACCCCGACCACGCGGTTGCCCACGAACAGAACGCGGTCGACCAGCGCATTGCCGATGACGGTCAGATTCGCGCGATCCCGCGCCGGTTCGAGGTAGGCGTCGTTGGTCGAGACCCGCTTGGTGCCGAAACTGTTGTAGGCGTAGGGAGACACGCCGGTGGAGTTGGGCGCGTTGTGGTCCGGGGCCCATGGGTGACCGAGCCGCTGGGTGAGCTGGTCCACGGCCGTCTCGACCGTGGCGAAGTTCTCCCGCTTGGGTCGGACGATGGGAATCGGGCCGTCGGCGCCGTGGTACTCGGCGTCGGGGAAGTCCTGATCGTTCTCCAGCTTGTTCAGCAGCGGCAGGACATCCTGGTAGCCCCAGCCGGTGCAGCCCTGTGCCGCCCAGCCATCGAAGTCCGAGGCGTCCCCCCGGATTGCGAACAGGCCGTTGATGGCGGAGCTGCCGCCGACTCCCTTGCCTCGCACATAGGGCAGTGCGGACTGCGCGGCGGATCTCCGCGCCAGGAGCTTCGGGAAGGTATGGGTCTCGGCGAACTCGATGGCGACCTTGATCTTGCCGGGTTCGACGCTCTGCAGTTCTGGACCGGTCTCGGCGGAGCGGTAGTCCAAGCCCGCTTCGAGAACCAGCACGCGTCGGTGCTCGTCCTCGGTCAGCCGCGACGCAACCGCGGCCCCGGCGGATCCGGCGCCGATGATGATCGTGTCGTACATGGAGCTCCTCACCCCTCGTTGGTGGGTAGGTGCTGAGCGTGGAACTGGCCTGCTCAGCGGTGCTTCGGTCTGGTGGTGGTGTCTGAGTTGCGCCCGCAGGCGGCGAGATTCGGGAGGCCGATCAGCCGACCAGCGGGGAGTTCCCCTGCTGCGCGATCACGGCGGAGCGCAATCCGCGCTGCACGCGGTCCAGGACGTCGGTCTGAGCCGGGTGGTAGAGATCGTTGATCGCCAGCCTGATGGTGTTCGAGGTGAACTGCGCGTCATTACCGGCGCCGACGATCGGTCGAAGCAGACCGGGGTGCTCGGCGTCGAGAGCCTGGATGTGCTCGACGAGCCGCGCGGCCAACTCCCGGCGGGTCGACTCGTCGGTGTCGGCGTGCAACTGCTCGAACGCGGTGCTGAGCGCCTCGTCGCAGTGCTCCCGCAGGATCTCCTGGTAGGCGTCGAGCGCGGCGGGCCCGAGGACCCGGCTGACGACGACGGTCAATGAGCGGTCCGCCTCGGGCAGCTTCTTGGTGGCGATGAAGCCACCCAGTTCGAGTGGTAGGTCGGTTGGTCCCGCGTTGTGGAGGAGCACCGCGAGTTCGGCCCGGACCCGCTGGAGTCGGTCGATGGTCTCGGCCAACTCGGCATCCAGTACCCGCAACGCCTGCCCGAGATGTTCGTCGGTGTCACCCATCTCGCCGATCTGCGCCAGCGAGAAGCCGAGTTCGGCGAGTCGTTTGATCCGAAGTACTTGGGTCAGATGTGCGACGGTATATCGCTTGTAACCATTGGAGCCGCGTTCCGGCTCGGCCAGCAGCTCGACCTTGTGATAATGTCGGATGGTTTTCACAGTCGTATTCGTGAGCTCGGCGATCTGACGAGTGCTCCACGCCATGATTGCCGCTCCTTCGGTTTCGCCGGATCCCGACGAGATAACTGCGCCGGCAACGGCCAGTGAAAACCATGCCCTTGCGGCAGGGTCAAGCCGTGCTCGAGTGGGCGGCTGGTGAGGCGCCTCACATTTGCGTCGAATGTCTTGAGTATGCCGTGACGGCATCGTTTTGCCTTGTGGCAATGCCGAAGTGCTTCGAAGTCCGTCATCGCCGTCGAATGCGACAGTGAGCCGAGATGGCGCACTGCGGCAAGTCCGAGACAGTTCCAGAGCAAAGGAATCCGCATGGCACTGCCAGATATCATTCCCGTCGAAGAACTGTTCAACCCGCCCGGAAAATTGGGTGCTTCGATCTCGCCGGACGGTACGCTGCTCGCTTATCTGGCGCCGTGGAAGAATCGGTTGAACGTCTGGGTCCAATCGTTGGATTCCGATACCGAGGCGCGGTGTGTGACCGCCGACGAGACCCGCAGCGTCACCAATTTCCAGTGGGCCGGTGATCAGCGTTGGCTGCTGTACTTCCAGGACACCGGCGGCGATGAGAACCACCATGTGTTCCGCGTCGACCTGACCGACTCGGCGGCCCCGGCGGTCGATCTCACGCCGTTCCCCAAAGCAAGGGTCGTCGGTTTCGAGCAGCCGCCCGGTCGGCCGGGAAAGGCATTGCTGCAACTCAACAACCGCGACGTCGCCGAATTCGACCTGCTCGAACTGGACATCGCCTCGGGTGAGCTGACGGTGCTCGCGGAGAACCCGGGGCACGTCACCAGCTGGCTGCACACGCCCGACGGTGAGCTGTTCGCCCGCACCCTGTCCGCCGACGGCGACATCGTGGTGTCGCGTTGGAAGGGCGCGGACGGGCAACCCGAACCCATCGCGGTGTTCGACGGCATCGACTACCCGTTGGATGTCGCCCCCTTCGAACTCGCCGCCGACGGCACGGGGGTGTGGATCGGGTCCAGCCGGGATCGCGATCTCACCCGGTTGGCCCGGCTCGACCTGACCACCGGAGAGGAGACGGAGGTCGACAGCCACCCGACCTTGGAACTCGATGGGGTCCGCCGAGCGGTCCTGCAGACCACCTCGCCGCTGATCCGTAGCCGAGGGACCGGGGAACTGCTCGGGGTGCGCTATCTCGGGGAGCGGCAGGTGATCCAGGCGGTGGATCCGGATTTCGCGGTGATCCTGGAGAGGCTGACGGCCCTCTCGGAGGGCGACCTCGGCGAGATGTCCTCCGACCGGAGTGGACAACGGTGGGTCGTCTCGTTCCTCCACGACCGGCAGCCGGGTGCGACCTGGTTCTACGACCATGCCACCGGCCGGAGCCGACTGCTGTTCACGGCGTACCCGAATCTCGATCCCGAGACGCTGGCGCCGATGGTCCCGGTGACGATCACCGCGCGGGACGGCAGGCCGCTGCCCTCCTACCTGACGCTGCCGGTGGGCATCGAGCCGGTCGGACTGCCCCTGGTGCTGCTGCCGCACGGTGGCCCGTGGGCGCGCGATTTCTGGAATTTCAAGGCGAACGTCCAACTGCTGGCCAACCGTGGTTATGCGGTGTTGCAGGTGAACTTCCGAGGCTCGGTGGGCTACGGCAAGGCCCATATGCAGGCCGCGATCGGCGAGTTCGCCGGGGCGATGCACCACGACCTGGTCGACGCTGTCGAATGGGCGGTTGCTCGGGGCTATGCAGACCCGAAACGACTCGGGATCTTCGGCGGTTCCTACGGCGGCTACGCGACGCTGGTCGGGGTGACCTTCACCCCGGACCTGTTCGCCGCAGCCATCGACTACGTCGGCATCTCCAACCTCGCCACCTTCATGCAGACTCTCCCGTCCTTCGTGAAGTATCAGTTGATCAACAACTGGTTCCGTTATGTCGGGGATCCCGACGATCCGGAGCAGTACGCCGACATGCTGGCCCGCTCGCCGATCAGCCGGGTCGATCAGATCCGCACGCCGCTGATGGTGGTGCAGGGCGCCAACGACGTGCGGGTGGTCAAGGCCGAGTCCGACAACATCGTCGAAGCGTTGCGAGCCAGGGGCGTCGACGTCGAATACCTGGTCAAGAACAACGAGGGACACGGCTTCGTCAACCCGGAGAACCAGATCGACATGTTCCGAAGGGTGGAGCGTTTCCTCGCGCAACACCTGGGCGGTCGGCAGGCCGAGGGCTGAGCCGCTGTAGGCCTCGCGCGTCCGGAGATTCCGCGCCGGGGGATTGACGAGGTGGACAGCCGCGGTGGAGCTCGGGCGTTGCTGCGTTCCGATGCTCCATCGCATTGTCGACAGTCGTGGTGCGGGGGAGAGCGGGCGGTGGTACCTGGCGGGGACCACTTTCCTTCCACACGCTGAATCGGGGGCCTGCCGAGCGGGGTAGGACCTCGTCCGCATCAGGTTGCGCCTGCGGGGAGCGGTCGTCTCCGACCGCGACTCGGTGGACGCGGTCGGCGCTGCGGCGTCGGTGTATCGAGGGGTGCAGGTCACGGGCAGCGGATCGGCGGCGAACCGATGGGCGAGCGAGCGGACTGCGGAGGGAGGACTCGCCGGTAGCGGCTTGAGCTCCGTCAGATCCATGATCGCGCCGATCCTCTGTCTCGTGCGTGCCTTGCCTGGCCTAGCTGCAGGGGGAGGGTGCTGCGGCGGTGCGGGTGCTTCAGCCGTTCTGGACCGGCTGCTCTTCGAGCGCCTTGAGTCGCTTGGTGGAGAAGCGGACCGCCCACACCACGACCAAGCCTGCGACGGCGAGCAACGGGAAGCCCATGACGATGTCGGCGACGGCCAGCCAACCGGTGCTCTCCTCGACGAAGAGCCACTGCTGGACCACGAAGCGGGAGGCGAACATGGCGACGAGGGCGAGGGTGGCGATGTTGTAGGCGCGCATCGACGGCTTGTCCTCGCGCCAGACGTTGCCCTTGCCGTTGGTCAGGCCACCGATGACACCGGCCAGCGGCCAACGCAGCACCATGGTGAGCAGGCTGACCACGGCGAAGACCAGGCTCGACCAGATGCCGAACAGGAAGAAGCCATCGGCCGATCCGGTCAGCTGCGCCAGGAGCACACAGATGCCCACGCCGATCAGGCCGGAGCTGGCCTGACTGAAGGGGACCTTGCGCAACAGCTGCACCAGGGTGATCAGTACGGCGGCGCCGACCGAGAGCCAGATGGCCATCGTGAGGCCCCAGGCACTGTTGGCGACGACGAACACCACCACCGGGATTCCGGCGTAGATCGCGCCGGACACGCCCCCGGACTGTTCGAGGAGCGTGGGCGTCGCGGGTGGGGCCTCCGTCGGGGCGATCGTGGGGTGGACCTCCGTTGCGTCCTGCTCGGGCCTCATCTGGGGGTGGCGGTTCTCAGACATGGTTTGTGATCAACTCCCGATTCGCCTCGACCCGGGTGGTCGTGGCTTGCCTGGATCAAGGAAAGACGGTGACGTAAGGGCACACTCAAGCTGAGAGCGTGTGACGTGAGACACGAATAGTGACTGGTCGTGTAACGCGACCCCGATGCGAAACCGCGCTGACCTCGTGTTCTGTCCGTGATCGGATGTTCGAGGATGTCAGGCGCGTAATGCCGATTTCTCGCCGGTTGCCGGGAATCGGCGGATCAGCGCGGGAGGTGAATCGCTTGAGCGGGTTGGTGCGCCGGCGTTCGAGGTATCCGAAACCGGAATATCACTGCTCGGATATCGAGGGCGTCCACCGGCCACCGCAATGGGTTCGGCGGCAGCCGGTGTCAATAAAACAGCTGTGGTGCTCCGGCCCGAAAGACCGGCCGCTGACCTTCGTGCTCAGCGGCGCGGCTCCCACCGGAAGTACCGAATGGCCAACACCACGGAAACGACGATCCAGGCCGCCGTGGGAATCAACAGCGGCAGCGAATCCGAGAGCGAGATGCCACCGTTCCACGACTCGACGATCAGCTCGGCGGCCGAACCGCCGGGCAGAACCCGCTGCAGAATCTGCAGGTCCCCGCCACCTGCGAAGCCGATCCAGCTCGCCAGGGCGACGGTGCCGACGCCGATGGGCAGCGTGGTCACCTGGGCGTGCTCCGGGGAGTTGGTGATACCGGCCGTGGCCAGGGCCAATCCGACCATCATCACGAACAGCGAGAGCACCGCCAGCACCAGCATCAGGATGTCGCCCGGTGCGCCTGCGACCACACCGAGCACGCCGAGGATCACGACCGACTGCAGCACCGAGATGACGACCACGGGAAGCATCAGGCCGAAGAGAATAGTGGAATCACTCGCTGCGGTGGACCGCAGCCGCTTGAGGAAGAGATTCTGTCTGCGAGAGGCCAGCGTGGTCACCGCGGTGGTGTAAAGGCCGAGGCCTGCGACATAGAAGATCATGATGGCGGCGATGGCGCCGAGGCCGCCGCCGAGCGATTCGAAGAGCTCATGCTGGTAGATGAAGAACCCCGCCATCGCGACGGGAATGATGAACATGGTGAGCAGAACGGCTTTGTTCCGAAATAGTTGGACAAGCTCACTGCGGGCGATCGAAAGCATGGTGAAGAGATCCGTTCTCGTGCGAAAGGAAGAGGAGAAGGCTGTGGTCAGTCGCTGCCGATGGAGCGGAAGACGTCGTCGAGCCGGGTCGGCCCCGCTTCGAGGTCCCGCAGCTGCACGGAGTTCTCCAGCGCCCAACGCAGCAGGACGTACAGGTCTCGCTGCCGGTCGGTCGTCTTGATGAGGAACCTTCCATCGCTCTCGCGTTCGGCGGGCAGCGGCAACGCGGGCGTGTGCGGCGGCAGGAAGAAGCTGATGACGGCGGGCAGCGTCTGCGTCAGCTCCGAGACCGTGCCCTCCTGGTGGAAGCTGCCGCGGTGCATCAGGCCGATCCGGTCGGCACGCTGCTGGGCCTCCTCCAGATAGTGCGTGGTCAGGACGATGGTGCTGCCGTCCTCCCGCAGCTTGTCGACGGCTTCCCAGAGGTCGTCTCGGGACTGGATGTCCAAGCCGGTGGTCGGCTCGTCGAGGAAGATCAGCTCGGGGGTGCCGTAGACGGCGGTGGCGAAGTCCAGCCTGCGCTTCTCACCACCGGAGAGCTGGGAGACCTGGGTGCTCGCCTTGCGGGTGAGGTCGACGATGCTCAGCACCCGGTCGACGGTGTCGGTGCGCTGGGTGAGCTTGCCGATCAGCGCGACGGACTCCTTGACCGTCAGGTCGGGGGAGAAGCCGCTCTCCTGCAGCATCACGCCCATCTTGGGGCGCACGGCCACCCGGTCCCGAGGGCTCTGCCCGAAGACCCGCACGGTGCCCGAGGTCGGCTTGCGGTGGCCTTCGATGATCTCCAGGGTGGAGGTCTTGCCCGCTCCGTTGGTGCCGAGCAGGGCGTACAGCTCGCCCCTGCTCACCTGGAAGGAGAGGTCCTTCACCGCGTGGAAATCGCCGTACTTGAGATTCAGGCGTTCTACGTCGATTACTGGCGTCGAGGTCATGGCACCTATTCCAGTCTTCTCGACGCGTCACGGGCAGTGTGCCTGCGTCATGACTGCGGCATGACATTCCACCCGGGTAGGTATGACGCTGTGTCACTGGTGGCTGGTCAGGGGCGGGGGCGATACTTCGCCGGATGCTGTTCCTCGGATTCGGAGCCCGATCATGAACACCCGGCCACTACGCATCTTGCTGACCGTCCTGACGACGGTCTTCGTCCTGGTGTGCGTGCTGTTCTTCCTGAATCGCGTGGGCACCGGGTTGTTGCCCGACGGGCTCGGATCCTGGCTCGGGGGCAATGAGTGGGCGATGTGGACCTCCGCCGCCGTGGCCGTGATCAGTGGGCTGGGAGTCTCGCTGCTCAGTCTCAACGAACGGGATGAGGACTAGTGATCGCGCTGCCCAAGGACGAGCAGGAGAACCCCTCGTCGACACGCGGACGGCTGCGCAGGCTGAACGTCATCAGCGTGCTGGCGGCTCTCGGCCCGGCCGGCATCCTGCTGGTCGCCGTCGAATCCCAGACCTGGGTGCACGCCGCGATCCTGTCGGCGGGTGTGGCGGCCGGGTTGCTCGCGGCTCAGCGATGGGCGATGGGCGATCTCGAGCGCTTCGCGGTGCCGTGTCTGGTCGTCACCTTGTCGGTGTGGGTCGCGGGCGCCTTCATCGCGGATGCGCCGAGCGCCTCCTACGGCACCACCATCCTGGCTCCCCTGGTGATCTCGGCGCTGCCACGCCATCGGGTCATTGCCACGGTCGGGTTCGTGGCCTTCGCGGGCCTGATCGGTCTGGGCAGACTGCTGGTCACCGAGGGGGACACGGTCAGGATCGTGGTCTTCTTCGCGTTCCTTCCTGCTGTGATCATCTCGATCACCACCGGACTCATGGCGGCCAATCGCGCGTTCATGGCGCTGTTCGAGGAGGTCGAGCAGGCCAGGGAGCGGGAGGGCGAGGTCGCGGTCGCCCGGGAACGGGCCCGGTTCGCCAGCGACCTGCACGACATCCAGGGACACACCCTGCACGTCGTGAAGCTCAAGGTCGCCTTGGCGGAGAAGCTGGTGCGGGTGGACGTCGACCGCGCGGCGGAGGAACTGCGGGAGGTGCACGCCCTGGTGGGCGACACGATCAAACAGACCAAGGAACTCGCCTACGCGCAGCGGCAGCTGAATCTCAGCGCCGAGCTGGAGAACGCGAAGAACCTCTTCGAGGCGGCGGGTATCCGGGTGCGCGTCACCCGGCAGGCCGAGGTCGACCCGGGTGTGAGTCAACTGCTCGGCCAGGTCCTCCGCGAGACGACCACCAACATCCTGCGCCACGCCGAGGCCAAGCAGGTCCGGATCACGCTGTCGGCAGGCGGCATCGTCATCGTCAACGACGGCGCGCCTGACGAGCCACTTCCGAATCTGCGCGGGCTTGCCACGCTGCGCGAACGGCTCGCGGGCAGCGGCGGCGAGCTGGACGTGCAACAGCAGGACGGTAGTTTCCACACCATTGCCCGGTTCCCGAACCTGCGCCGCACCGCCGAGACCGAAGCGGGGAAGAACAGCCGATGACGACCGTGGTGTTGGCCGACGACGAGGTCCTACTCCGCAAGGCGATGGCCGCCCTGTTGCCGCTGGAAGCCGAGATCACCGTGCTCGCGGAGGCCGAGGACGGCGCCCAGGCCGTGACCGCCACGCTGGAACATCGCCCCGACGTCCTGGTCATCGATCTGGAGATGCCCAATGTGGACGGACTCGGCGCGGTGGCGGAGATCCGCCGCGACCGGCCAGAGCAGGTGATCCTGATGCTCACCCGACATGCCAAGCCCGGCGTGCTGCGAAAGGCCTTGAAACTGGGAGTCCAGGGCTTCGTCAGCAAGTCGGCGGAGCCCGCGCATATCGCCTCGGTCATCAAGGCGTTGCACGCGGGCAAACGGTGGATCGACCCGGACGTCTCCGCGCTCGCCGTGGTCGACGACTGCCCGCTGACCGAACGCGAGATCGACGTACTGCGGGCGACCTCGGAGGGCTATTCGGCCGCCGACATCGCCAAACAGCTGCACCTGGCCCTGGGCACCGTGCGCAACTACCTGTCCAACGCGATGCAGAAGACCCAGACCAGGACCCGACACGAGGCGGCCCGGTACGCGCGCAGCCACAACTGGTTGTAGTTCGCGGCAACCGGTCGCGAGGATCAGGCCGCGCCCGCTCGCCGCGCGGCCATGGACAGCACCAACGCCCGACGCAGACCGGGCAGGACCTCGTCGACGTACTCGGTCAGCCCCGCGATCGTCCGCTTGTGCTCCCGGCGCTCCTTGCGGGTGAACACACAGCAGACGTCGCCTTCGACGGCGAGCACCGCCAGCACGACCTCGGGCAGCGCGACCGTGGTGGGGTCTTGTCCGAGCAACACCACGTTGCGCACCGTCTCGCGCAGCGCTGCGACCGGCGCGGTGTTGTCGAGGATGATCTGGGTGGTCGGGAAGACCCCGAGCGTCCGACTGCGGTGGATGGTGATGGCCCCCGACTCCGCCAACTGGTCCCGCACCGTGTTCTCCGAGGTGTGCCAATGGCGATCCACCAGCGCGAACCACTTCCGTGGTTTCGCCGAGACGTGGTCCAGCACCTCGGCGAGGAACGCGTCGGCGGGCGGTTCGACGGTGTTGCGCACGGCCTTGCCATCGTCGTCGACGAGCAGTCCGTCGATGGTCAGCTGGGCCACGGCGGCGGCGCGCATCAGCTGACCCCGAACCAGCACGCTCTCGGAATCGAGCTTGCTGCGGTCCAGGTCGTAGCTCAACAGGAACATTCGTTGGGGCAGGGTCCACGTCATGTCGACTCCTCGGATTCGGTCAGGGCAGGGCACGATGTGCCGGTTTCGGGTCGGATCAGACCGGTGCTCGATGCGGTGCGGTCGTGACACCTCGACGGATGCGCTCCAACACGTCGATCTGCGCCGGGTTGTACAGGGCACGGACGGCGGTCTCGATGGTCTGCGTCGTGCGCGGTCTGTTGTCCGCATCGAGTTTCTTGCGATTCCCCAGCGCGGGGTGCAGCGACACGAGCGCGTCCGCCACGGCGCTCATCCGTTCGGCCAGCATGCGGCGGGTGCGCTCGTCGGCGTCGGCGGGCAACTGCGCGAATTCCTCGCCCATGGGGTCCACGGGATCGCGTTGCAGCACCTCGGCGTACGCCGCGAACAGTGCGGGCGGAAGCGTTCTGCTCATCACGACGAACATGGCGCGGTCGGTCTCGGACAATGTGGCGGTGACCGAGGCGGGCACCAGCCCGGGTGGCAGATCAAGCGGCGCGGTCTGTTGCAGGATCAGACTCAGCTCGGCACGAATGCGGCGCAGACTTTCGATGGTCGCCTCGAGTTCGCGATCCAGCGTGCGCAGCGCGGCTTCCGGATGCTGGTCGGTGTCGCCCATCTCGGCGATCTCGGCCAGCGAGAACCCGAGGTCGCTCAGCCGCTTGATCCGCAACAGGCGTACCAGGTGGGCGGCGCCGTACTGCTTGTAGCCGTTGGCGGCGCGTTCGGGCTCATCGAGTAGACCGACCTGGTGGTAGTGCCGCACCGCCCGCACCGTCGTGCCGGCGAGTTCCGCCACCTGACGAGTGCTCCACGCCATGACTGCCGCTCCTCGTTGAACCGGTTGACGTCAACGCGTCCACGTTGACGAGGACCAGTCCAAACCCTGCCGTCGCGGCATAGTCAAGGGCGAGCGGCGGATGTTCGAGCGGAAGTGACTCGGATCATGATCACCTGCGACGGCGGGTGGCCGCCGCAGGCGATCAGCCGGTCTGGGTCCGACCGTGACCTGCGGGGCAGCCCCGGAAGATCCGCCTACTCGCCTGCGCACGCCCCGAAGTGGTCGTCGCCCGACCAACCGCTGTTGGCCCACTCCTCGGCGGGCGGCGGCGCGAAAGTCGGGTACCGGTCCGCCAACTCGGTCAGGAGCCACTGCGCGTGCCGGGCGGCGCCCTGCGGGCAGAGGTGGATTCCGTCGGGATTGCGGTCCGGCTTGCCCTCCCGGACCTCCGAGTACTCGGCGCCCCACACCTCTTGCGCATCGAGCACGATCGCCCGGCCCTCGGACCGTTGCGCGACGGCTCGTGCGGCCTCCGGGGCGCGTTCGAGATCCGCC
This sequence comes from Actinoalloteichus hymeniacidonis, assembly GCF_014203365.1. Taxonomy (NCBI): domain Bacteria; kingdom Bacillati; phylum Actinomycetota; class Actinomycetes; order Pseudonocardiales; family Pseudonocardiaceae; genus Actinoalloteichus; species Actinoalloteichus hymeniacidonis. The sequence continues at coordinate 5,151,123 of NZ_JACHIS010000001.1, read as the reverse complement.
ATGTGTGGCTCGTAGAAGTCATCGGGCCGAATCGGGGGCGCGGTGACGAAGATCAGTTCCGCGTCGGCCTCGGTGACCGTGGTCGACAGTCGTTCGTAACCGGCTTCCTGTTCTTCCCGGGTTCCCCAGTCGTAGGTGGTGAGTTGGTAGAGGACAACGTCCGCGTCGGCTTCGGCGATCTCCGTGGGTAGCTCGGCCCAGTTCTCCTCGGCGAACGGGCCGACGACGTTGCCGCCGCCCACGGCGGCCAGCGACTGGAACCGGGCGCCCGCCTGGGCGAAGGCCTCGGTCAACGGCAATGCCGCGCCCTCCGCGATGGAGTCGCCGATCAGCAACACGGTGAACGGGTCCGCTTCGGCGAGGTCGGCGCTGGTATCGGTCGCGGTGGATTCACCGGCACAGGATGCGGTCGACAGGATCAGACCGGTCAGAACGAGGACGAGGCTGGGTGTCTTGGACATGGCCTCGACTGTGGCCGCGCCGAGTCCCGGGAACTCCGCCGCTGTGTCGCAGTCGTGTCGCGGGCGCGCAGCTCTGCCTCGATCGGCCCAGCCGCCTGCTCATACTGGCCCGGTGGCGGCTCTTCTACTCATCGAGGACGACCCCTTGGTCCGACGCGGCATGCAGCTCGCGCTGCGGCGACACGGTCACGACGTGCGCACCGCTGATACCGGGGAGGCCGGGCTGCGCGAGTTCGCCACAACGCCGCCGGATCTGGTGGTGCTCGATCTGATGCTGCCGGGAATCGACGGATTCGAGGTGTGCCGCCGGATCCGAGCGGCGGGCGAGGTGCCGGTGATCATGCTGACCGCCCGAGGCGACGATTTCGACGTGGTCGGCGGCCTGGCTGCGGGAGCCGACGACTATGTCGTCAAACCCGTGCAGCCGACCGTGCTCGATGCCCGCATCCGTGCGGTGCTGCGCCGCAGCAACGGTCCGCACGACGGCGTTCGAGCGCACCGCGACCTGCACATCGACACCGTGGCCCTGACGGTCTCGCTCCGGGGCGCCCCGGTGTCGTTGACCCCGACCGAGTTCCGGCTGTTGTTGACGCTGTCCCGTGCGCCCGGCCGGGTGTTCGGCAGGCAACAGCTGCTCGAAGAGGTCTGGGAACACCACTATCTCGGTGATTCCCGGCTCGTCGACAACTGTGTGCAGCGGTTACGCGCGAAGATCGAGATCAGCCCGGCGAGACCCGAGTACGTGCAGACCGTCCGGGGCTTCGGCTATCGGTTCGGGCCGGTATGAGTTGGCGACCGTGGCCCCGGGGCCTGCGGGCCCGGCTGCTGATCGCCTTCGTGACGGTGACCGTCTTGGGGGCGGCCGCGGCGGCGTGGGCGAGCGCCGGAGCGGCGAGCAACGCCCTGGTCGTCTCGACCGAGGATCGGATCACCGAGAACATCGCGGGCCAGATCGCCGCCATCGCACCCACCCTGACCTTTCCGCCCGATCAGGCCGATCTCGATCGACTGCGTCTCGCCGTCGGCGCCGACACGATGGTGCGGCACGAGGACCTCGCTTCCATGGCGGGCAGCGGCCCGGATCTGATCACCGGAGAGCTCCGCAACGCCGTCCGCACCGGGAACCGGATCGTCACCCAGCGGGTCGACGCCGACGACCGACCCTGGCTGTTGGTCGGCATGCCCGTCATGACCACCTCCCCGGACGGAACGCGCACGGCCTCGGGAATAGAGGTGTACACGGCACGCGATCTGAGCGATGTCGAACAGGAGATCCACGCCCTGGCCGGATCGGCCGCAGGCACCGCCGCCGTGGTGCTGCTGCCCGCGACCCTGCTGGCCCTGCTGGCCGCCCGCAGTGTGCTGCGCCCGGTGCGCACGTTGCGCGATACCGCTCGTCGCCTCGCCTCCGGCGACCTCGACGCGCGATCGGCGCCGAGGGGCACCGATGAACTGGCGGAGCTGACGGCCACCGTCAACGAGATGGCCGAGGCCGTGCAGACCTCCATGGCGCGGATGCAGCGGATGCAGGACGACGCCAGACGATTCGCCGCCGACGTCTCCCACGAACTCCGCACCCCGCTGAGCACCTTGACGGCGGTGGTGGAGGTGCTGGCCACCACCGCCGACGGGATGGAGGACGACGCCAGGGAGTCGGCTCAGCTGGCGATCACCGAGACCCACCGGCTGGTGCGGCTCGTCGAGGATCTGATGGCCGTGTCCCGCTTCGACGCGGGAACCGCCGTGTTGCATCCCGAGGAGGTCGACCTGGCGGTCGTCGTGCGGGACTGCCTGCGCGCCCGCGATTGGCTGGATCGCATCGACGTCCAGATCCCGACGGGAATCCGGCTGCGGCTGGATCGACGCAGGCTCGATGTCATCGTGGCCAATCTGGCAGGCAACGCCCTACGGCACGGCGCCGATCCGGTGCGCCTACGGGCCTGGGCAGGTGCCGACCAGGTGTGGATCGAGGTCGTCGACAGTGGTGCCGGCCTGCCGGAGCAGGTTCTGCCCCAGGTGTTCGACCGGTTCTACAAGGCCGACGCCGCCCGAACCCGGACCCCGGGCAGCGGGCTCGGGCTCGCGATCGCCTTGGAGAACGCCCGGCTGCATGGCGGTGACCTCACCGCGGGCAACGCCGACGGCGGTGGTGCCCGATTCCTGTTGCGGCTACCGCGTCTGGAGGAGGAGCTGTGAAACGGACCTGGTTGGCGTTACTGGTCCTGTTGCTCACGGGCTGCGGGATCTCGACCTCGGCGGTGACCGATGCGGGTCCGGCCCCGACCGGGGTGGCACCCGGGCCGATGCTGTATTTCGTCGACGATGACGGAGCGCTCACACCACAACTGCGGGATACCGGCGTGCTGGGGACGGTGTCCGAGGCGATGTCGTTGCTGATCGCGGGACCCGGCGATTCCGGGCTGCGCACCGAGATCGCGGCGACCGACACGACTCGGGTCATGATGATCGCCCGTCCCGGCGTCCTGCAGATCATGGTGCCCCTGACGATCGATGACGTGACGCCGCTGGGCATCGATCAGATCGTGTGCACCGCGCTGGCCGTGCATGTGCAGGGCGGCGGCGCACCCGATCTGCAGGTTCAGGTCCGCTTCACGCTGTCCACCCCGGAGTCGGAGGAATTACGGACCTGCCCACTGCACGGCTGAATGGGCAGATCCGCAGTCGGTCGACTCAACTCAGTTCGGTGAGGTCGATGGCGATCGGTGGCGGGGCGGGCAGCGCGAGCCACAAGAGCAGCAGCGACACCACCAGCGCGGCCAGGACGAGGAGCCCGCTGCGGCCGCGCGCCCACCGCGCGTGGAAGCGGATCGGATCCTCCACCAGGTATTTCGACAGTGCGGCCAGCCCGACCGAGACCACACACACCACCACCGTGTGCGGCCAGCCGTCGAGCCCGGTCTGCGTGGGCGAGAGCAACACGATGACGGGCCAGTGCCACAGATAGAGGCTGTAGGAGATCGTCCCGAGCCAGCGCAGCGGCCCCCAGGCCAACGCCCGAGCGGTCCAGGTCTGCGGCAGCTGCACACATAACCCGATCAGCAACGCGGCGGCCAGCGAATGTAGGAGTAGTCCGCCGGGGAACAACCATTCGGTGCCCACTCCATCGACGAGGAACCAGGAGGCACCCAGACCGACCGCGAGCAGCGCCGATAGCGGTGACGCCCAGCGCCCGCCCACCGTGGCCTTTCCGGCGCGTGCCCCGTAGCAGGCGACCAGCGCGCCGAGCAGCAGGGCGAACGCCCGGGTGTCGGTGCCGGTGTACACCCGACTCGGATCGGCGGGGTTGTGCAGCAGCATCATCAGCAGTAGCGAGCCGACCGACGCAAGCACGGCGACCACCGCGACCCGGTGGGAAACCCGGTGCCGCCACCGGGCGAGGACCAGGACGACGACCGGCCACACCAGGTAGAACTGCTCTTCGACCGCGATGCTCCACAGGTGCTCGAACACCCGGTCGGACCCGAATCGGTCCCAATAGCCTGCCGACTCGGCGAGCAGATGCCAGTTGAGGACGTTCAGCAGTACCCACGGACCATCGGAGAGCGTGGTCTGCACCAGGCTCGGTGCCTCGAATGCCCAGACCAGCACCGTGACGCAGCCGAGCATGACGGCCAGCGCGGGCAGTAGTCGGCGCAAGCGGCGACCCCAGAACCGGGTCAACGACACACGACCCGACCGTTCGGCCTCCCGCACCAGTAGATCGGTGATGAGGTAACCCGACAGGACGAAGAACAGGTCGACCCCGAGGAAACCACCGGAGAGGTGACCGGTGTGGAACAGCAGTACCCCGAGGATCGCGACTCCGCGCAACCCGTCCAAGGAGGGCACATAGGGCCGGTCGCGCTGCGGTCGCGCGGCAGGCTCGGCCGAGTGAACGTGCGTCATGCCCCAACGGTGGCGGGCGTGGATCGTGATGGCGTCCGAGCGATGTCGCAGTCGGGTCGCAGCCGGTGGGTACCTCGGCGGGGCGCCTGCCTGCGAAAGCCGCAGGCCGCCCCGGAGATCGGCATCGTCGACGACCACCGGGACAGCGCGGCATCCCCACCGGTGACCCCCATGACACCGGTGGCTTGGTGGGGCGGGTGCTCAGCGAGCCGGACGGCTCACAGTTCGCGCACCGCGTCGGTGATGGCCTCATCGAGGATGGCCACGCCTCGGGCGATCTCGGCGTCGCTCGCCGTCAGCGGCGGTGCGATGCGGAAGATGCCGCCCATCCCGGGCAGTTGGACGATGTTCATGTGCAGTCCGAGTTCGAAGCAGCGGCGGGTGATCGCCGCGCCGAGCCGGTCGGCTCCGCCCGCGCCCAAGACGTCCTCGCCTGCCAGCTCCACGCCGATCAGCAGCCCGCGACCACGGACGTCGTCGACGACCTCGTGGCGGGCGGCGAGATCGCCGAGGCCGCCGAGCAGCATCGTGCCGAGTTCGCGGGCCCGTTCGTCGAGCCGGTCGCGGGTCAGCACGTCCAGGACGGTGTTGCCCACCGCGGCGGGCAGCGGGTCGTTGACGTGGGTGGTGAAGAACAGGAAACCCTTGTCGTGGGCCTGTTGTTCGATCTCAGCGCTGGTCAGCACAGCGGCCAGCGGTAGGCCTGCCCCGAGGGTCTTGGACAGGGTGATGATGTCCGGGACGACGCCGTCGTGTTGGAAGGCATACCAGTCGCCGGTCCGGCACAGCCCGGTCTGCGCCTCGTCGAGGATCAGCAGCATGCCCCGCTCGCGGCACTTCTCGGCCAGCGCGGCGAGGTAGCCGGGCGGGAGTTCGATGATGCCGCCGGAGCTCAGGATCGGTTCGACCAGGCACGCGGCCAGGCTGCCGACCGATTGGGCGTCGATCAGGTCGAAACCGAGGTCGAGTTGCCGCCGCCAGTCCAGGGCGCCGTTGGCGTCGACGATGTCGGGGCGGAAGCTGTGCGGGACCGGGAGCGCGAAGTTGCCGGGTGCTGCAGGCCCGTAGCCCTTGCGCCCCGCGCTGTAGGTGGCGCCCGCCGCGGCCTGGGTCATGCCGTGCCAGGACCGGGCGAAGGACACGATCTCGTGCTTGCCGGTGACGAGCTTGGCCATCCGCACGGCGGCCTCGTTGGACTCCGCGCCGGTCGTCAACAGCAGGGCCTTGTCCAGACCGTCGGGCAGCGTGTCGGCGAGGCGGCCCGCGAGTTCGATGACCGGGCGGCTGAGCATGCCACTGTGCAGGTGATCGAGGTGTGCGACCTGCTCGCGGACCGTCTCGACGATCGCCGGATGCGAGTGCCCGAGGATGGCGCTCATCTGGCCGGAGGTGAAGTCGAGCAGCTCCCGGCCGCTCTCGGTGAATATCGAGGTGCCTGCGGCGCGGGCGATCACCTCGGGGGTGAAGGGGGATCTACCTGCGTAGCGGATGAGATGGCGCGCTGGATCGACCGGGGCTGTCTCGGTAGGCATGCGTTCGACGGTAGGGACGCATCGCTGCGCGTGTCCATCGCACAAATCGCATGGTTCTGTTCGGTGGAACCGTACAGTCTTAGGCGTGCTCAGCTCGTGGAGACTTCGCCTGCTCAGCCTGCTCGACACCCTGGGCACGGTGCGTGCCGTGGCCGAGACACTGCACCTGAGTGCCTCGACGGTGTCCCAACAACTGGCCGTGCTGGAGACCGAGACCCGCTGCCAACTGCTGGAACGCACCGGCCGCCGAGTCCGACTCACCCAGGCCGGCCTGCTGCTGGCCCGGCGCGGCCGCGAGATCCTGGATCAGATGGCCGAGGCCGAGGCCGATCTGCGTGCACTGAACGACGAGCCCATCGGCACCGTCCGGCTCGGTGTCTTCCAGAGCGCGATCTATACCCTCGCGGTGCCCACGGCCACCCGGCTCGCCGCCACCCATCCCCACCTGCACCTCGAACTGATCGAGCTGGAGCCGCACGAGAGCGGCGCGGCGCTGCGGGCGGGGGAGGCGGACGTCATCGTCACCACCACCGACTATTCGGGCCTGACCTGGGGTGCCGACCTGGAGATCATCCCGCTGGGCACCGACACGATCGTGCTGGTGCTACCGAGTGGCCACCCGCTGACCCGGCGCCCGACCGTCAACCTCGCCGCCTGCGCCGAGGAGACCTGGGCGTGCGACCGGCCCCGCTCCTACATGGCCGACCTGACGACCCGGCTGTGCCGTGAGGCGGGCTTCGAACCCCGAGTGGCCTGCCGCTTCAGCAACACGCTGATGCTGTTGCGGCACGTCGAGTCGTATCGCTCGATCGCCCTGCTACCCGCCCTGGCCGTCACCCCGGAGCACGACGTGGTCACCAGGGAGTTGAGCACCCCGGTCCGCCGCAACGTCACCATCGTCGTCCGGCGCGGCGCCACCCAGCGAGCCGCGGTGGACGCGGTCGTCGCGGCGTTGCGGGATCACCCCGACCTGCCCGCCCTGGCAGCGCCGAGACAACGGATCACCCGCGAGTAGCCCCGATGTCGGGCCCGTCCGCGCGGATCGCCGCGTACACCAGCATGTCCACCCGCCTGCCCGCGATCTCCTGGTGACTGCGCAGCAGCCCCTCGCGTGCGTAGCCCGCCGCCTCGGCGGTGCGCTGCGAGGCGATGTTCCACGGCTCGATGTAGAGCTCGATGCGGTGTAGCTCCGGCAGTGTCCAGCCGAACCGGGTCAACGCGGTGAGCCCTTGCCCCGCTATTCCGCTGCCCCGATTTTTCGGGGCGACGGAGTAACCGGCGGTCGCGCGGCCGGTGGCGATCTGCGTCAGGTGCAGACCGGCGTTTCCCAGCGCCGCGTCGGTCGTGGCGTCGGCGATGCAGAAGGAGTAGCCGGTGCGGGTGGTCAGGCGTTGCCGCTGTCGTTCGATGAAGGCGAGCGCATCGGCCTCGTCGGCGTCGGCGGGCAGCGTGCCGATCGTCGGCACATACGGATCGGTCGACATATCGCGCAGCATGGCCACGTCGCGCTCCTGGAACGCGCGCAGCCGAACTCGCCCGAACGTCGGCGCGACGGACGGCATCCGCAGTGGGGTGGTGGTCATCGGGGAAGTCTCGCCGGTTTCGGCCGCAGGCGTCGACTCCTTTGTCGCGACCCGGAGTCAACCGAGTAGCCGGGGCAGGACCTCCGAGCACAACGCGGTGAAGTCGTTGCCGAGGATGAATTGGAAACCGTCGACGCCGCCCTCGTCGAACCAGCGCCGCAGCTCAACGGCGATCTCCGAGGGCGTGCCGGTGAAACGGGCATGTTCGCCCAGCGCCGCCTCGGCGACCGCGAGCTCACCGAGCGATCGACCGGGCGTCCGGGCCAGATCCCACAGCGGCAGCGCCCGCGAACCGTGCAGCGCGAGTACTTCCGCCGGGTCCGCGCTGAGCAAGCCGCGCGGCGGCGGATCAGCGAGCGACACATCGGCCAGCTCAAGCATGGGAAAGCGGGCTCTCAGCCGCTGCACCGCCGCCCATGCCGAAGGCGTCTTCGCCGCCGTACCCTCGGCGCGGGCGAGGGCCGCCGCCTCGGCCGGATCGCGGCTGATCTGTAGGAAGGCACCGGGCAGCAACGCCACCTCGTCGGCGTGTCGACCCGCCTGTTCGGTCTCCCGCCGCAGCGAACTCCGTAGCGCGCGGGCCGCACCGAGGGTCGGGGTGCCCGCGAAGACCGCATCGGCACTGCGCGCCGCCAGCCGCAGACCCGCCAGCGATGAGGTGGCCTGCAGGGTGAAGGGGAATTCCGCCGAGTAAGGCGGCAGATCGATCGGACCGGGCTGGCGATAGAACGCACCATCGTGGTCGACATCGGTGATGAGGTCGTCGCGGATGAATCGGTCGGTCTGCCGGTCCGGCTCGGTCGCCTGCGGTGGCCAACTCGTCCACAGCCGCCTGGCCACCGTGAGGAATTCCTCGGTCTGGGCGTGGCGGTCGGCGGCGGTGGTATCGCGGGCGACTCCGAGCGCCGTGCCGGGGCGGAAGGACGAGACGACGTTGATCCAGGCCCGACCGCGCGAGAGCCGATCCAGACTCGCCAGGTTGCGCGCGAAGGTGAACGGATGGGTGTGCAGGGTGGACACCGTGGGCAGCACCGCGATCCGGCTGGTCGTGGCGGCCACCAGCGCGGCGAGTTGGAAGGGTTCGACGGTGTTGATCGGCCGCCCGGTCCGGGCGGCTACCCGATTGACGCCGGAGAAGTCGGCCTGGAAGAAGGCATCGAAACCCGCGGCCTCGGCCTGCCGCGCCGCACGAATGAAGGTCTCGGCCTCGAACGGGGAGTTCGCGCGCCCCGCTGCGGACCGCCAATCGTGGCTGTACGGCAGGTAAGCGGCGTTGAGCAACAGCAGAGGTCTGCGCTGAGCTCTCACGGCGCACCGACCGGAGCCGCGTCCTCGTTGCGGGGGCGCGACCGGGGCGCCGGTCCGGGCCCGACCAGCGCGGCGACCAAGGCCACCACGGCGAGCAGACCCGCGCTCCACAGCAGGATGCCGATGTCCGCAGTCTCCACGATGGTGCCGCCGAGGAAGGCGCCCAGCGCGATGGCTGCGGTGAATACTCCGACGTAGAGACCGGTGACCTGTTCGACTCGATCCGGCGCCACCTGCGTCATCCAGGTCTGTCCTGCGACCGACAACCCGCCGTAGACCAGGCCCCACAGGCCGATCGCGATCGAGGTCGGCACACCGGCGGTGCCGAACAGCGCCAGCAGCACGATCGAGGCGCCGATGCCGACGGCCAACAGCAGAACCGTGGCCCTGGCGCGGTGCGCGGCCAACGCACCGGCCGCGAAGTTACCCGCCAAGCCGAAGACGCCGTAGACGAGTAGGAGCAGCGCGACCGCCGCCGGATCGAGCCCGGTGCGTTCCTCGAGGATGGGACGCACATAGGTGTAGGCGGCGAAATGCGCGGTGACAAGGAAGACGACCGCCATCAAACCGGTCAACACGGCGGCGCGGCGCCACAGCGCGCCCCGAGGCGCCTCGGCTTGCGTGCTCGCCGATGCGCTCGGCCGAGGGAGCCTGGGCAGCACGAGCAGCAGGCCGCCCGCCAAGGCCACGGCCGCCACCGCCAGCATCACGAACGCGGCCCGCCACCCGAGGACATTGCCCACCAGCGTGCCGAGCGGCACCCCGATGACCGAGGCGGCCGCGACTCCGCTGACCGCGAAGGACACCGCCAACGCGATGTTGCGCGGTGCCACCAGCCGGGGTGCGACGGCGGCGGCCAACCCCCACACCACGCCCATCCCGACTCCGAGCACGATGCGCGAGACCACCAGCAGCGCGAATCCGGGTGCGGCGGCGGTCAAGACATTGCCGAGCGCGAGCACAACCATCGCGACGGCCAACACGAGCCGTCGGTCCAGCCCGCCCAGCAACCGGGGCACCAGCGGCGCGACGCCTGCCGTGACCAACCCGGTGATGGTCAGGCTGAAGCCGGTGGTGCCGGTCGAGATCCGCAACCCATCGGCCATCGGGGTCAACACGCCGACCGGCAGCATCTCGGAGGTCACCACGATGAAGGTGCTCAACGCCAGCACCGCGACCGCCAGCCATTGGCGTGCGGTGGTGCGAACAGAATCCGGACCGGCGGTACCGACCGGCATCGACAAACCCATAAAGTCAGTCAACAGCCGGTTTTTTCGGGGAACAACGACGATCTGTTCATCGTTCGATGAGCCAGAATGATCGATCCAGCATGGGCGGGAGGGCGCGATGAATCAGCTGCAACTCCAGCAGCTCGAATGCCTGCTCGTGTTGGCGGAGGAACTGCACTTCGGACACACGGCCGCGAGACTGGGCTGCTCCCAGAGTCGGGTCAGCCAGTTGGTCTCCGGGTTGGAATCCAGGGTGGGAGCGCGGCTGGTCGAGCGCACCAGCAGGCGGGTGGCGCTGACCCGCTTCGGCGCGCAGTTCGTCGACGAGGTTCGGCCCGCCTATGCGGCGCTGGACATGGTGTTCACCAATGCCAGGCAGCGCGCGGGCCGGGGAACGCTGTGCGAGCTGCGGATCGGTTTCCACGGCAGCGTCTACGAGGAGATCACGCTCGCCTTCCGCAGGCTGCGCGCCGAGCATGACGTGGCCGTCATGTTGAGCGAGATCCCGCTCGGCTCGCCGTTCCAAGCCCTGTTGGACGGCCGGGTCGATGCGGTGGTGGTCGAGCTGCCCGTGCACGAGGCCGCGCTGTCGATCGGCTTTCGTTTCCCACCGCAGGATCAGCTGCTGGCGGTCTCCGCCGCACATCCCCTCGCGGCCCGCGGCGAGGCCGACATCGAGCAGTTGGCGAACCTCGACCTGCTGCATCGCAGCGGGGACGCCCCCGAATACTGGATGAACGCCCGCGTCCCGCGCGCCACCCCGGCGGGCGCTCCGATCCGGTCCAGCACGGGCATCACCACCATCCAGGAGGGCCTCGCCCTGGTGGCGGGCGGCGAACACGCCATGCTCCTCTGCCGCCCACTCGCTCAGCGCACGCTCCGCGAGGATGTGCGCTACCTGTCGGTCGATGGCCTGGCGCCCTCGCAGCTGGCCCTGGTCTGGCGTACCGAACACGCGGGCGAACAGTTGGCGTCGCTCGCGGAACTGCTGCACGACGAGTTCGCCGCCGATCCACCCGAACGTCTGCCCGCGTGCGCGGCGGTGTCCTGATCGCGGATCGCCCATCACGACCAGCGGGCTTCCGCGAGCCCGACACGCCTTACCTCTCGGCGGGCGCCCCGTGCTCGGTGCCGAGACGCCGTTGGACCCTGGCGACGTCGTGCCACCGGCCGTGTTTCCAGCCGATGTCTCGGAAGACCCCGACCGGTTCGAAGCCCAGGGCCCGGTGCAGACCCTCGCTCGCCGGGTTCGGCAGGGTCATTCCGGCGACGGCGGTCCGAAAACCGCGCTGCGCCAACACATCGAGCAGCGCCGCATACAGCGCCCGGCCCGCGCCGGTCCGGCGGTTGCCGAGTTCGAGATAGACGCTGACTTCGCAGGACCACCGGTAGGCCGGACGGGAGGCGAACGGACTGCCGTAGGCGTAACCGACCACCCGACCGTCGTCCTCCACCACCAGCCAGGCATGACCACGCTGCGCCTGCTCGATGCGATCGGCCAGCTCCGCCGGGGTGGGCGGCACCTCCTCGAAACTGATCGCCGTATCGGTGACGTAGGGGGCGTAGATCGCCGCGCAGGCTGCGGCGTCCTCGCGGGTCGCGGCGCGGATCCTCCGGTCCTCTGACACCGGCCGAGATTAGCCGGCCGACGTCGCCTGCGTGTTGCGGCCGGGCCGTGAGCTGCGGTGCGTCGATCAATCCGCCATCGGACCGGCCGAGCCGCTCTGCTGTTCCGCTGCCGCGATCCGCCGCCGCAGGTGGTCCTGCTCGGGTTCGGAACCGGCGAGTTCGAGTGCCCGCCGGAAGCTGTCGGCGGCCTCGGCGTGCCGCCCGAGCCTGCTCAGGAGATCGCCTTGGACGGTGCGAAACGGCGCATGACGGCGGAGCAGCGGCTCATCGGCGAGTTCGGCCAACAGCGCGAGTCCCGCCGCCGGGCCATCGCGCATCGCCACCGCCACCGCGCGATTCATCGCCACGATCGGCGAGGGCGCGAGCCCGACCAGCACGTCGTACAGCGCCACGATCTGCGGCCAATCGGTGGCCTCCACCCCGCTCGCCTCGTTGTGCAGTGCGGCGATCGCGGCCTGCACCCCGTAGGGCCCCGGCTTTCCGCCGGTCAGCGACCGGACCACCAGCGCACGGCCCTCGTCGATCATCGGCCGATCCCACCGGCCGCGATCCTGCTCGTCGAGCAGCACGATCTCGCCGTGCGGACCGCTGCGGGCGGCGCGCCGCGCATGCACCGACAGCAGCAGTCCGAGCAGCCCGGCGATCTCGCGCTCACCCGGCAACAGCGAGCGCAGGATCCGGGCGAGCCGGATGGCCTCCTCCGCCAGATCGAGTCGTTGCAGCTGCGGGCCGGAGCTGGCCGCGTAGCCCTCCGTGAAGATCGAATAGATCACCTGGAGGACACCGGGCAGCCGAGTGGGCAGCTCCTCGGCGTCGGGCACCCGGAACGGGATGCGGGCCACCCGGATCTTCTTCTTCGCGCGGACGATCCGCTGACCCATCGTGGCGCTGGGCACGAGGAACGCCCGCGCCACCTCGGTCGTGGTCAGACCGGCCAGACACCGCAGCATCAGCGCCACCCGCTCATCGGCGGGTAGTGCCGGATGCGCGCAGGTGAAGAACAGCTCCAACCGTTCGTCGGGCAGCCCGCCGCCCTCGACCCGAGGTGCGGGCTCGGCGCGATCAGCCTCCGCCTGCAGCACGGCGATCCGGGTCGCGTAGGTCTTGTCCCGGCGCAACCGGTCGACCGCCCGCCGTCGAGCCGTCGTCAACAACCAGGCACCGGGCTTGCTCGGCACCCCATCGACCGGCCAGTGCGTCAACGCCGCTTCGATTGCCTCGGCCGCCACTTCCTCGGCCAGGTCCAGGTCGCCGAAGCGATGGACGAGGGCGGCGAGCAGCCTGCCGTGTTCCTCACGGAAGGCCGCCTCGACGGGCGAACCCACCGATGTTTCGGGTCCTTCGGCTGCTCGCCGGGTCATCCTCGCTACCTCAGAATTCCGCGACCGGGCGGACCACCAGCGAACCGCCGTCCCGTGCTCCTGGACAGCGGGCCGCCCAGTCGAGCGCGACATCGAGGTTCGGCACGTCGATCACGTAGTAGCCGCCCAGGACCTCGCGGGACTCGGTGAACGGACCATCGGTGATGGTGCGGTTGCCTGCGGAGTCGACGTGCACGGCCGTCGCCGTGGTCAGATCCGCCAGTTGGGCCGAGTCCACCAGGACCCCGGCGTCCTTGGCGGCCGCGTCGAAGCTCAGCCATTCCTCGACGCTGCACTCGTTCTGCGTGGCGTCCGGTCCGGTGTCGGCGGTGATCAACAGCATGTACTTCACTCTGGGCTCCTCGGGTTGGACTCGTCCGGCGGTCGCCGTACGGGATGACGACGAACGGGCATCCCGCCTTTCGACAGCCCGACCGAGATTTCTTTCGCCGAATCCTCCGCGCGGCGACTCTGCTCCGCCTACTCAGCCCGCCGTCCGGTAGACCGGCCACACCGCACCGGCCCAGAAGAACCCGACGATGCACAGCACGGTCCCGGCCAGCACCGCGTAGTCGCGGAAGCCGAATCGTAGATAGCTCAGCCGGATCCTGCGGCCCCGACCGTCGACCGTGGCATAGGTGAACCCCCTGGTCTCCAGGGCCTCGACCGTGGTGCGCACCGACTTCGCGGTGTTGAGGAAGATCGGATAGAAGCACAGCACCACCAGCCGCGACCAGTGCACCAGCACCCGCCAGCCGAGCAACCCACGCCTGGCGGGCGCGGCCGAGCGAAGCCGGTAGCCCTCGAAGACGGTGCTGAACTCCTCGATGAGGATCGGCAACATCCGATAGCCGTAGCTGACCCCGAAGGCCAGCATCGACGGCATCCGCAGCGCCAACAGTGCGTCGGACAGCTTCTCCGGGTCGAGCGACACGAAGGCCGCCATGCTCGCCAACGACACCGCACCGAGTTTCAGCGTGAGTTCCAGCAGGGCCACCAACGTGGCGAGGTCGCCGCCGAAGAAGGACGCCGCGATCACGATGTAGAGCAGTTCCAAGCCGAGGCCGATGACGAACAGCCCCAGGATCAACGGCCCGACCCTGGCCAACACGATCGAGACCACGCCCGCAGCGAAGAGCAGCGCCAGCACGGTGAGGTTGTGGGTCAGCCACGGTGCGACGGCGAAGACCAGATACCAGCCGATCACCATCCGGGGGTCCATCGTGGCGAACAGGCCGCCCCTGGTCGCATAGGCGGTGCGGATCAGTTCGAGCTTGACCCACTCCACCGAGAGGACGTCGTGTTGCTTTCGGTTGGTCACCGGCGTTCTCCCACCGGAAGTAGGGGCGTCTCGCCCGCGGCCTGCGACCCGAGCGGATCCGGTCGACAGGCTTCGAGCAGTTCCTCGACGCGCAACGGGACCGGGTGCATCCCGAGTTCCAGGCCCAACTCGGTGATCTGCGGTGGCACGAGATTCGCCCTGGCCAGCAGCTCGGGATCGCCGAACAACTCCCGCGCGGTGACGTCGGCGGCGATCCGCCCGCCGTCGAGCACGATCACCCTGCTGGCCCACTCCGCGACCAGATGCATGTCATGGGTGGCGATCACGGTGCATTCGATGCTGTCGGCCAGCTCGTCGAGCATCGCCGTGACGTCGTCGCGACTGGCGACGTCCAGGCTGGAGGTCGGTTCGTCCAACAACAGCAGCGTGGGCCGCATCGCCAGCCCGATCGCCAGCGTGGCCCGCCGCTGCTGCCCGCCGGAGAGCGTCCGGCCGTCCCGGTCGGCGAGTTCGGTCAGCCGGACCCGCTCGACGATTCGATCGACCAACTCCGCCGTGTCGGCCACCCGCCGTCCCTTCGGGAAGAGCGTGACATCGGAGCGGACGCTGTCGGTGAGGAACATCTGCTGCGGATGCTGATAGAGATACGCCGCCCGGTCGGCCAGCCGATGCGCAGGCTGGGAACGGGTGTTCACCCCGTCGATCACGACCTCGCCCTCGCGCGCGACGGTGATGCCCGCGAGCAGCTTCAACAGCGTGGTCTTACCCGCGCCGTTGCCGCCGACGAGGGCGACCCGCTGCCCCGCACGGAGTTCCAGACCCAGACCCGGCAAGACCGTCTGCAACGCGCCGCCGACCGTCTTGTAGCCGTGGGCGACCCGGTGCGTGCTCGCGACGACCTTCCCGCCGTCGGATTGATCTGCGTCGGTGGGCCGCCAATCCGATCGCGGCGACAACCCGGCCGCGCGGATCAGCCCGGCCGCCTCCACCGGGGTGCGGGGCACCACCTCGATCCCCAGACCGAGACCGACCCTGGCCACCTGCGGCGCCGGGATGCCGTGCTGTTCGAGTTCGGCGGCCCGTTGCATGGCCTCGGCGACGGGCAGATGCCAGACCGGTGCGCCGTCGGCCATCAGCACCACCGAGTTCGCATAGCGGGCCACGAACTCGGCATGGTGCTCGATGGTGATGATGGTGATCCCGAGTTCCCGGTTGAGCGCGGCCAGATTCTGGTAGATCTCCCTGGCGCGGGCCGGGTCCAGCTCGGCGACCGGCTCGTCGACCACGATGATCTCGGGGCGCATCGCCAGCACCGAGGCCAACGCCGTCAGGTGCGCCTGACCACCGGAGAGCTGCCAGACGAACCGGTCGGCCAACTCCTCGATGCGTAGCGCTCGCAACGCCTCGTCGGTGCGCTCGGCGTGGTCGTCCAGGCCGAAGTTCACCGGCCCGAACGACACCTCGTCGCGGACCGTCGGCCGCACGAGTTGGTTCTGGAAATCCTGGTAGACGTAGCCGACCCGGCTCGACAGCGCCGCGACCGACGATTCATAGGTGTCGACGCCATCGACGCGGACCATGCCCGCGAACTCGCCCGCCCAGTAGTGCGGCACCAGCCCGTTGAGGGTCTTGCACAGGGTGGTCTTGCCCGAACCGTTGCCACCGACCACGGCGACGAAATCACCGCGCTCGATGGTCAGGTCGACATTGCGCAGCGTGTCCTGCGTGGCTCCCGGATAGCGGAAACTGAGGTTGGTGATCTCGATGATGTTCGGCATTGCCAGTCTCTCGATCGACGCGGTCGGCGGCCCGGTTCGAACTCGGCCTCGGTGCTTCTAGTCGCGGTCCGCCCGTTCGCCCCGGCGCTTGGCGGCGGCGAACAATCCGATGGCGATGGCGGCGACCACGAGGATGGCGGCGACGCTGGCCCAGAGGAACCCGGCGCCGAACTCGTCGATGAAGCCGGGCTCGAAGGTGCCGACGTTGAGATCCCACGCCTCCAGGAAGGCGAAGAAGAACGATCCGATGCCCAGCAGCACGGCGAGGGAGACGAACCAGGCCGACCCCGGGGCGGCGCCGTGGAACGGTTGCCCCGGCACTCGGGGACGCAGACCGAGCAGCGGCTCGATCTTGCCGTGCAGAATCGGGACCAGCCACAACGCGGGCAGGATGCCGAACAGGACACCGCTGATGACGATGTCCACCCCGAAGCCGATGCCCTCCAGCAGCAGGATCGACTCGGGCAGCCCTTCGACGAACTCGGCGTCCTCGACGCCGATCCAGACCTTGGACAGATCGACGATGGCCGAGAGCGCCTTGTCGATGACCACGACCGTGATGGCCGCGATGGCGAGCTGACCCCGGTTCCTTGGATTGCGGACGATCGATCCCGCGATGTAGAGCGCGAGGAACATCTGGAGGTAGCCCTCGACCTCGGCGAGGCCGGAGAAGTCGCCCATCAGCAGGTCGGTGAAGACGATCTCGCCGAGCGGGGCACCGAGCGCGGCCCAGAACGGGCTGAACAGGGTGACCATCGTGAGGGGAACGAAGACGAAGTAGGCGACCGAGACGTCGACCGGTCCGATCGTGATGTCCGGGATGATCTCCAGGATGATGTTCGCCAGGCCGAAGAGCGCCATCGACAGGACGAAGATCATCAGCTTCTGCGGGGCGCGTAACCCGCCCGCAGTTCCGGCGGGCCCGCCGCGCAGCTCGCCTGCGCGGACGTATTCGGTGTCAGGCGACGAGCTCACGATGCGAGTTCCTTGTCCATCGGCAGACGGGATGAGTCAGGCATCGGCGTCGGTGCGGTGCTCGGCGGCGATGAGCGCCGCCAGCTGCCCGGCGTCGGGTACTGCGGTGGTGACGAGTCCACTGGTCAACGCCCGATCCACGGTCTCGTCGGGAGTGCTGCCACCGCGCACGATCACGCGATGGGTGATGCCGCAGGCCCGGGCCGCCTCGGCGTCGTTCTCCGGCTTGTCGCCGTAGAACCAGGTGCGTGCGGGATCGGCGGCCGCGACCCGGAGTGCTTCCCGCACGATCGTCGGGTCGGGTTTGCGCACGCCTGCCTCGTCGGAGCAGACGTAGGCGCCGATCAGCCCGTCGAGATCGTGCTCGGCGCACTGCGCGCGCACCGCACGCCCGTTGATGGTGTTGGACACGACCACCACCGCAAGGCCGGCATCGCGGCAGGTCTCCAGGAGTTCTCGGACGCCGGTGCGCAGGATGCGGCGGCTCTTGGCGCGTCCCAACAGGTGCATCAGATCGAAGGCCTCGGCGGTGAGGATCGCGCGTTGCCGTTCGGGCAGCTCGGCGCCGACGAGGTCGCGCCAGAAGTCGACGGGCTGCACCTCGGCCAGCGGCGCCCCGGTCTCGACGTGTGCCCGGTGGCGTTGTTGTTTGCGAAGGTGGTGCCGCTCGCGGCCCTTCTCGATCAGCTCCAACGCCTGCGCGGGAGCGACCTGTTCGCCAGCCCCG
This sequence comes from Actinoalloteichus hymeniacidonis, assembly GCF_014203365.1. Taxonomy (NCBI): domain Bacteria; kingdom Bacillati; phylum Actinomycetota; class Actinomycetes; order Pseudonocardiales; family Pseudonocardiaceae; genus Actinoalloteichus; species Actinoalloteichus hymeniacidonis. Next base: position 5,133,352 of record NZ_JACHIS010000001.1, on the reverse strand, counting down.
GTCAACCGGCGGGCCACCTCGGCGGCGAACTCGCCCATGGCGTCGGGATCGGGCTGCGAATGGGAGATCACCCCGCCGTGGTCGATGAGCAGCGCGGCCCGAGCCGGCTTCGCGGCTGGAATCGAGGTGCGTACCGGGCTTCGTGCCGGTCCGGCTGCTTCGAGGGCGTCGGCCAGGCCCTCCGGGGTGTCGAAGACCGCGTCCGGTTCGGCGGCGACCCCGAAGGGCGGCGCGTCGGTGTGGTGGCTCCTGGTCACCACGACGGCGGCGACCTCGGCCCGGCGGCCCGCGACGACGTCGCGATCCAGCGTGTCACCGACATACCAGCATCGGTCGGCGGTGACACCCAACGCGGTCGCGGCCAGTTCGATGATCCGAGGATTCGGCTTACGGATGCCGACCTCGTCGGAGTACACCTGGACACCGAAGGCCCGATCGAGCCCGTGTTCGGCGAGGATGCGCCGATGGCTGCGGCCGGAATGCGCGTTGGAGACGATCCCGAGCGGGATGCCTCGTTCGGCGGACGCAGGCCAGCAACCTGCCGATGCCCGGGCGGATGACATGCGCCGACAGCGTCGAGGTGACCAGGTCCAGTACCTCCGCAGCCTCGGCGATGAGCACGTCGCGGGGGCCGGGCGGGTAGTCGGCGGCCAGGAAGTCGGCTGCGATCTCCCGATGGGTCAGCTCGCGAGGCTCCACCCGGCGGCTCGACGCGTGTTTCCAGTGCTTGAGCGCGGTGAGCGCGGCATCCAGCGAGCGGCGGACGAACCCGGCTTCGAGCGGCTGACCGGCCCTTCTCAGCAGTTCGACGATGCGGGTGGCCAACTCCGCGCGGCCCTGCGGGTGTTTGACGGTCTCGAAGATCACGCCGCCGAAGTCCAGGAGTAGTGCGTCCGGCACGTGGTCCAGCGCGGTGCGTCCGGTGTCGGGGTTCGCATAGTTCATCGGGACTCGTTTCGTGTTGCCTCGAAGCGAAAGGTGGCCGGTCGCCGGTTCCTGCGGTGGCAGACGGTCTGGTGCGATCGGCCGCCGAGGGCGTCTGTCGGGACTCGGCCTGCCGGGTTGACGCGAGGTATGGCGGGGACGCTAGGTCGTGAAGGTGACGTGGCGACCCCGGAATGGTTACGGGAGTTGGAACGTTCTAGAGATGAAAGCTGGAGCGTTCCACATCTGCCTGAGCAGCGGCGGGGCTCCCGTGGGCATTTGATACAACTTGAGCCGTGTCCAACCAACAGCGGCCATCGCCGACGATCATCGACGTGGCACGGGCCGCCGGAGTCTCGAAATCGCTCGTCTCATTGGCGATTCGGGGCGACGCCGGGGTCGGATCGGCGACCAGGGAGCACATTCTCTCGGTGGCGCACGAGATCGGCTATCGATCGAACCTCTGGGCGCGCAGCCTGGTGCGCGGCCGAAGCCAGCTGGTCGGCGTGCTGCTCAACGATCTGCACAACACCTACCACACCGACATCGTGCACGGCATCGAAGACGCGGCCGCCGAACAGGGCCTCGGCGTGATCATCAGCCACGGCCGTCGCGAGGCGACGGTGCTGGCGCAACGGCTGGAGGACGTCCTCGCGCTCGGCGTCGACGGCATCGTGGTGATCTCGGCCCTGCTGGACCCGCAGTTACTCCGCGATGCGGCCCGCCGGAAACCGACCGTCGTCGTCGGACGTCCACCCGCACTACCCGACACCGTGGGCGGCGTCGCCAATCACGACGAACGCGGCGCCCGCCTCGCCGTGGAGCACCTGACCTCCCTCGGTCATCGCCGCATCGCGCATCTCACGCACTCCAACCGGGCGGCGGCCACCGCGCGAAAACAGTCCTATCTGGACCTGATGACCGCCCTCGGTTACGCCGAGGGCATCCAGGTTCTCGACTCCGAGGCGGGCGGTGAGACCGAACTGCTCGATTCGATCCTCGTCCGAAGGGCGGACGCACCCACCGCCGTCTTCGCCTCCAACGACCGTCGCGCCGCCTCGATCCTCGGTGGCGCCCTCGACGCAGGCCTACGGGTCCCCGAGGACCTCAGCATCGTCGGCTACGACAACACCGACCTCGCCGCCTCGGTGCGCCCCGGCCTCACCAGCGTCGACCAACCTCGACTCGCCATGGGGCGACTGGCGATGGACATCCTCACCGAGATGCTCGGCGGCGCCGACGCCCGCCACGAGGTCGTCGAACCGACACTGGTGGTCCGAGGCTCCACCGGGCGGGCGGCGGGCACGGTGAACTGATCGGTTCGTAGGCAACACGCGAAGAACGAGGCTGAACACCGACCTCGAACGCCCCGCGTCGATCACTCTAGGCCGCGAGTCATCGCGGCCCGCCGACTCAGGGCGTGAGGGTGTCGAGGATCGGGAACAGCTGCTGTTCCTCGTAGTCCAAGTGATTCTCGACCTCGCTGGTGAGCCGCTCCACGTCCGCGAGCAGCACGACGGGGTCGGGGTTCGCGGTCGAGACGACACGTTGGAGTTCCTCGAGCAGCAGCTTCACCGCCTGGTGCTCCTCGCGCAGCCGCCGGGTCGCGTCCGCCAGCTCGGGGTGGCTTCTGTCGACGGCGGGCAGCATTCCGGAGTCCTCCATCGTGTGGTGGTGGCCAAGGCCTGCGCACAAGGAGAGGCAGTTGATCCGCAACTGCGCACCCAACCGTGGCCCGGATGCGGCGATCTCCTTGCGGAGCAGGCGCAGCTCTCGGCGGAACGCGTCGTGAATGATCTTGAGACTTTCCGACCAGGTGTCGCCGTTCGGCCTCCCACCGAGCGGATTCAGCACGAGCACTGGAATCAGCGAAGCGGTCCGCGCCTGCTCGTCCGCCAGCCGGTGGTCGGCCTCGGCCGCGCGGTCGAAGGCCTCCTGACGTTCTTCGGCCTCCAGCGCGATCGTCTCCGCCGGGAAGGTGAAGGAACCGGTCTCGACCTCGACGTTCGGCTCGCTGACGATGTGCTGATACCAGGCAGGTGGTGATCCCGCGCTATCCGCCGAGGCGATGACCAACAGGCGCCCGAGGCCATCCTGGAGGTAGGCGACGGGTGTGGTGTGCTTCGCGCCTGCGGAATCGGTGCTGGTCAGTAAGAGGATGCGGGAGTCTGCGAACCGGCCGCCGAGGTTTCCTCGGTTGGCACGGAATTCCTCGACGAGGTTCTGATCGGAATGGATGGACACGCTCAAACAAATCTCCAGGTGCGGTGGTTCCGCGATCCGCCGGATTCGGCTGGATCATGCGGGAGAACAGCAGCGTTGACGCCACTTCTCGGAAAGGAGAACCGATACCTACACACCTGGAGAGGCGGGCCTCTGGCCCACCCGGCCGTCACGCGCCAGCCGGGTAACTTCCTCGATCGTGGCCCATGGCCGACCCGGCAGTCACGCGGGCAAGCTAGCACATCGTCTGGGCATCACGACACCGAGAAAGCTGTAGTCGTCGTTTCCCGTGGCTTCGGGGCACCTGCGGCGTATCGGCCCCTCACTCGCTGCCGACGGCGACGCCGAACTGCGGTTGCGCGGTCCGGATCGGCGGGTCGGCCTTCGCCACGCCACCATGATCGCCGGTCGACGTGCACCCCTAATTCCGTCGATCGACGCCGTTCGAACCCCACCCCTGACTTTCCCGGTGAGCCACCCCTAACCCGTTGACCTGCAATGCCCCCGCTCCTCACACTTCCGGGTGAAGGTCCACGCGGTGCCGTCGGGCATCCCCGAAGGTCGCGGGCGCGTGCCGACCGGCGACCTGTCGGCGCCGTGGTGGACGGTGCGAATCGCGGGCCCTGCGCCCGCGCGAGGAGGGGTCGGCGTGCACGACACATCGGATTCGGGTGACGCAGTCGGATGAAGGCGCGTGAGCTCGCTGTCGTGGGGGCCGTCGAGTTCAGCCCCGAGATCTTCCCCGACGACCGAGGGGAATTCCTCTCGTATTACCAGGAACCCGTCTTCGCCGAGACACTCGGCCACAAACTCTTCCCGACCGCGCAGGCCAGTCAGAGCCGGTCCAGGCGCGGGGTGCTGCGCGGCATCCACTTCAGCCGGACGCCACCGGGCACCGCCAAGTACGTCCACTGTGCTCGGGGCAGTGCCTTGGACATCGTGGTCGACCTGCGGATCGGCTCGCCGACCTTCGGCCAGTCCGACAGCACCATCCTGGACACCGTCTCGCATCGCGCCATGTACTTCCCGCCCGGCGTCGGCCATGCCTTCGTCGCGTTGGAGGACGACACGGTGATCTCCTACCTGCTGTCGGAGAACTACGTGCCCGCCAACGAACTCGCGATCACCCCGCACGACGCGGAGCTGGCACTGCGATTGCCCGCGGACCTAGAGCTGATCCAGTCCGATCGCGACCGCGCCGCCATGACGCTGGCGCAGGCCCGTACGCAGGGATTGCTTCCCGAGTATGCGACGTGTCTCAAGATCCAACAGGGCTTCCCGAACCCCTGACGGATCTGGCCGTCCCGTGCGTCCCGCCTCGCCTCAGCCCGTCGTGACCTCGCCGTCGAACCGCTGTGGAACCCGCTAAGGAGCCCTCATGTCCGCCCCTTCTCGTTCGTCGGCCAGACCGGACAGCGCGGAGTCCGCGAATTCCGGCGGCGTCCAGTTCGCCGACATCGACGCCTTCCACCGCTGGTATGCCGTGGTCGCCGACCGCACGCACATGTCCGTCGAGCGGCTCGCCTTGGACGAGTTGGACGGCTGGGCCTACGACGAGACCACCGGCCACATCCGGCACCGCAGCGGGAAGTTCTTCACCGTCGAGAGCCTGGATGTCCAGGTCACCAGCGGTCCGGTGCAGCGTTGGTCGCAGCCGATCATCAACCAACCCGAGGTCGGCATCCTGGGCATCCTGGTCAAGGAGTTCGACGGTGTGCTGCACTGCCTGATGCAGGCCAAACACGAGCCGGGCAATCACAACGGGCTGCAGTTGTCCCCGACCGTGCAGGCGACCAAGAGCAACTACACCCGTGTCCACGGCGGTCGGTCCGTGCCCTACCTCGACTACTTCCGCGACCCGGACGCGGCCGACGTCATCGCCGACACCCGCCAGTCCGAGCAGGGCGCCTGGTTCTACCGCAAGCGCAACCGCAACATGATCGTCGAGGTGACCGGCGAGGTAGAGCTGGTCGACGGCTTCTGCTGGTTGAGCCTGGATCAGCTCTACGAACTGCTCAGCGTCCCGGACCTGGTCAACATGGACGCCAGGACGGTGTTGGCCTGCCTGCCCTTCGAGGGTGGCCGCCCCGCGCTGCGGCGCAGCGCCGAGACCGAGCACCCGGAAGCTGAGAACGCCTTCGTGGCGGCCCTGCTGCGTTCCGAGCAGGCCGAATGCGGGGTGCATTCCACGCACGAGGTGCTGAGCTGGATCACCGACACCCGCATCCGCACCGACCTGCATGCCGAACGCGGCTCACTGGCGCAACTCCGTGACTGGCGCCGCGCCGACGGCCGGATCTCCCACGACAGCGGCCTGTTCTTCGACGTCATCGGCGTCGGGGTCGACGCGGGCGGCCGGGAGATCGCCAGCTGGACACAGCCGATGATCGAGCAGGTCGGCACGGGCGTGGTCGCGTTCCTGGTGAAACGCATCGACGGCGTGCTGCACGTGCTGATGCACGCGCGCACCGAACCGGGATACACCGATGTCACCGAACTGGCGCCCACGGTTCAGTGCGTGCCGCAGAACTACGACCTCCTACCCGCCGAGGCCCGGCCGCCCTTCCTCGACGAGGTGCTGGCGGCCGAGGCGGATCGGATTCGTTTCGACACGATCCTCTCCGAGGAAGGCGGGCGCTTCTTCGGCGCCCGCAATCGCTACCTCGTGGTGGAGACCGACCTGGATCTGGCGCAGGAACATCGGGATCATCGCTGGCTGACGGTCTGCCAACTGGCGGAACTGATGCGGCACAGCTTCTATCTCAATGTGCAGGCCCGCAGCCTGGTGGTCTGTCTGCGCAGCCTGGCTACAACGTCGACAGCACCTCGCGAAGCTCGCTGATCACCTTCTCCTGCACCTCCGGCGGCAGCGAGGGATACATGGGCAGCGAGAAGATCTCCTCGGCGAGCTCCTCGGTGACCGGCAGCGAACCGGGCTGGTAGCCGAGGTGCGCGAAGCCGGTCATGGTGTGCACCGGCCACGGGTAGCTGATGTTGAGGTGGATGTCGCGTTCCTTGAGCCGCGCGATGATCTCGTCGCGGCGTGGGTGCCGGACCACGTAGACGTAGTAGACGTGCTCGTTGCCCTCGGCGACCTTGGGCAACATCAGATCGGTGTCGGCGAGACCGGCCGCATAGCGGTCGGCGACGGCCCGCCTGCCCGCCACGTAGTCGTCGAGCTTGGGCAGCTTGCGCCGCAGGATCTCGGCGTGCACCTCGTCGAGCCTGCTGTTGCTGCCCGGCGTCTCGACGACGTAGTACACCTTCTCCATGCCGTAGTAGCGAGCCCGGCGCAGGTTCTGGTTCACCGTGTCGTCCGAGGTGATGGTGGCCCCGCCGTCGCCATAGGCGCCCAGCACCTTGGTGGGATAGAAGGAGAACGCGGCGGCCTTGCCCATCGTCCCGGCGATCTTGCCGTGGTGCCGGGCGCCGTGGGACTGCGCGCAGTCCTCCAGGATCACCAGGTTGTGCTCGGCGGCCAACTGCTCCAGCGGGGCCATGTCGACGCACTGCCCGTAGAGGTGCACGGGCAACAAACACTTGGTGCGGGGAGTGATGGCCGCCCGGACCTGCTCGACGTCCATCAGATAGTCGTCGCGCCGGATGTCGACGAACACCGGGACCGCGCCCACCGCGTCGATCGCGACCACCGTCGGCGCCGCGGTGTTGGACACGGTGATGACCTCGTCGCCGGGCCCGACCCCTAGCGCCTGGAGTCCGAGACGCACCGCGTTGGTCCCGTTGTCCAGGCTCACGCAGTGTTCGACACCGTGATAGGCGGCGAACTCCGACTCGAAGCCCTGCACGCTGGCGCCGAGAACGAGTTGTCCGGACGAGAACACCGTCTCGACGGCATCGAGGATCTCGGCGCGCTCGTTCTCGTATTCTGGCAGATAATCCCATACCCGAGTCGGCATGATAACCCCTTCCGTTATTCGCTGGGGAACATAAGCGGCTACGGAAAAGGCGAGCAACCCCTAGTCGATAAAGGTGGGTGACAAACCCCAGATCTTGTCGGTCGCGACGACGACACGGTGGACCGCATGTCTTCTCGCTGGTCGAAGCGGCTGTCACCGCCGGTTTCCCGGGTGACGATCGACCGGTACCGCGCCGCGCGGATGCCCGTCAGGCACGCGGCGGCGAGTCGAGGCCATCGATGTTCGAGATCCATTGCGGCATTGTTTTCCCGGCGTTCGCCGAAACGATCTAGGGGTTTCCACGGTCGGAGGACGTCATTTAGCGTGACGCTCGTCGACTTCGGCGTGGCTTTTCCTTCGGTGTACAGCGCTTTGGCGCGGCACCCTATCGCCCGATCCGCCGATGTTCGACCCGACACCGCGGACGGGATTGGCGACCGTGCTGCGCGTCGGAGCAGGACGCACCCGAGAACGGAGTGAACCAGATGGGGCAGCACTTCCTGTTCATGAGCCACCCGGATCACGGCCACGTGCTTCCGAATCTCGCGGTGGTGACCGCACTGGTGGATAGAGGCCACCGGGTCACCTATCTGACCGGCGAGACGATGGTGGACCTCGTGACCGAGGCCGGGGCGACCCCGCTGGTCTACGACTCCCGATATCGGCAGGCCAACTTCACCGACGTCGCCTACGACCCGCTGTATCTGATGACACTGTTGCTGAGCGAGAGCGCGTCGATGCTGGCCAAGGCGGAGGAACAGCTCGGCGACGACCGGCCGGACGCGGTCTCCTACGACATCTCGATGCTCTACGCGGGCCGCATCCTGTCCCGGAAATGGGACATCCCCGCCGTGCAGCTCATCCCGATGTTCGCCTCCAACGGCAACTACTCCTACATCAACTCGATCTACAACTCCGACGGCGCCGAGAAGTCGATGCCCGACTGGGTAGGCGAGCAGCTGGCCAGGATCGGCGAACTCATGGCCGTGCACGGCATCGAGGGCTCGCCGCAGGAACTGTGGTGGGAGGTACCCGACTTCAGCGTGGTCAACATCCCGCAGTCCTTCCAGATCGAGGGCGACACCTTCGACGAGCGCTTCGCCTTCGTCGGCCCCTGCCTGGGCCGCCGCGCCTTCTTCGGCGAGTGGAGCCCGCCGGACAACGGCCTGCCGATCGTGCTGATCTCCTTCGGCGCGGTCTTCAACGAGCACTCCGACTTCTTCCACGAGTGTGTGCGCGCCTTCACCGGGATGCCCTGGCACGCGGTGATCACCGTGGCGGGCGGCATGGATCCCGCCGACCTCGGGCCACTGCCCCCCAACGTCGAGGTGCACCGCTTCGTCCCGCATGTGGCGGTGCTCGAACACGCACAGATCGCGGTCACCCACGGCGGCATGGGCACGGTGATGGAGGCCCTGCACACGGGCACGCCGATGGTGGTCGTCCCCACCTCCTCGATCGACGGCGTCACCGCTGATCGGCTGGCCGAGCTGAACCTCGGCCGCACCATGAAGCCGGAAGAGGTCACCGCACAACGCCTGATCGACGCCGTGCTCGCCGTCGCCGCCGACGAGACGATCAAGCGCAGCACCGAGGAGATGCGCGAGCAGATCAAGGCGGCGGGCGGCGCAACCCGCGCGGCCGACGAGATCGAGAAGTACCTGGCACGGACGGTCTGATGACGGTCGGGATCGAGTTCCGCATCATGGGCCCGCTCACCGTCCTGCGCGACGGGGTGGCGCTCAAATTCGATGGTGCGCGCGAACGGGCCGTGCTCTCCATGCTGGTGTTGGAGGCCAACCGGATCGTCAGCGTGGGCAGGCTCATCGACGCCGTCTGGGCGGGTGCCCCGCCCAAGAGCGCCCGCGCCCAGATCGCCACCTGCGTGTCCCGGCTGCGGCGTGCCCTGGGCCAGGCGGCAGGCCAGTCCGGCGCGGACGAGGTGATCAGCACCTCGAACCCCGGCTACACGCTGAACGCCGATCCCGACACCATCGACTGGTCTCGATTCCGCAGCCTGGTCGCCGATTCCCGCCGGGAAGCGGCCCTCGGCAACCGACAGCAGGCGGTCACCGTCCTGCGCGAGGCCCTGACCCAGCGCCGGGGCGTCGCCTTCGAGGGTGTGCACGGAATGCGCTGCGAGGCGGCGGGCGTGGAGGAGGCCCATCTGGACGCGGTCGAGGCCTGTGTCGAGATGGAACTGGAGTTGGGCGCGCATCAGAAGGTGATCGCCGAACTGACTCCCGTGGTCGCGGAGCATCCGTTGCGAGAACGTGCCCGCGTGCAGCTGATGCTCGCCCAATATCGGGCGGGTCGACGGGCCGAGGCCCTGCGCACCTATCACGACGCGCGGCGACAGCTGATCGACCAGATCGGCCTGGAACCCGGCCCGGAACTGCGCCAACTCCACGAACGCATCCTGCGGGACGCCGCCGATCTGACGCCGACGCCGGTGATGCCCGCGCAGCAGCCGGAACAGCAGTTCGTCATTCCCTCCCAGTTGCCGCCGTTGGCGCTGCCCTTCGCGGGGCGGGCCCAAGAGGAGCGGGAACTCGATGCGGCCCTGGAAAACCAGGGGGCGACGGCGCCACCGGTGATCCTGGCCGGTCCGGCGGGGGTCGGCAAGACGGCGTTGGCGCTGCGTTGGGCCCATCGCAGGCAGGATCTCTTCCCCGATGGCCAGCTCTTCGCCGATCTCGGCGACGGTAGGTCGGGAACGCGGGTGCGTCCGGATGTGGTGTTGGACCGCTTCCTCCGCGCGCTCGGCTTGCCGGATCGGGCCATCCCGGCCGACCTCGTCGAGAAGACGGCCCTGTTCCGCTCGATGACCGCCCATCGCAGGCTGTTGGTGGTGTTGGACGGTGCCAGCGACGCCGAACAGGTCTTGCCGCTGCTGCCGGGCGGAATCCACTGTCGCGTGATCATCACCAGCTGCGATCCGCTGGACGAACTGGTGGCCCGCCAGGGCGCGGTACGCAGTTTCGTCGGCCCGCTGCGCCCGGAGGAATCCCAGGAACTACTGGTGGCTCTGGTCGGCCTGCCCATGGTCGCGGCCGAACCCGACGCGGCCGGTCGGCTGGCGTTGAGCTCCCGAGGTTTCCCGATGGCCCTGCGCATGGCGGCGGCCCGACTGTCCTCGCGTCCGCCGAGATCCCTGGCAGACCTGGCCCCGTCGCTGCCCCTGCACTGCGAGGAACTGGAGGACCTGCAATTGGACCTCGCTGGTAGGCGGGCGCGGCCGAGCTTCGCCTAGTGGCCTTGTCCTAGGACACCAGCCTGCTGTCGAACCCTGCGGCAACGAGCTGGTCATATGCGGTGCGGACGGCCGCAGGGACGTCCTGCGGGACCATGAAGCCTAGTTCCGGGTAGTCGATGACCCGCTGCAGGTCGCCGACGAGCATGTCGACGACGAGTTTGGCGTCGCCGATGGACAGCACATAGTCGGCGAACCCCAGCGGTTCTGACACGCAGACGATGTCGACCGCAGGCCAGACCCGTGCGCAGGTGGCGAAGGCGCGACGCTGCGCGTAGGGCTTGCAGATCAGCAGTACCCGGCGCGGCCGGATGTCCTGCGCGGCGAGCAAGGCCCGCGACAGCGTGATGTTCTCGCCCGTGTTCGCCGCCTGCTGTTCGATGAGGATGGCCGTTGCGGGCATCCCCAGCTCGATCGCGTGCTCGCGATAGTGGACCGCTTCGCCGCGCGGAAAGCGCTGCCGGGTGGTGCGACTGTTGCCGCCGCTGAACACGACGAGCGGGAACCACCCGGCCGCATACAGCTCCACGGTGACCGTGGCGACGCCCAAATCGTGGCTGCCCAACGCGATGGCCGCATCGCAGGTTCGAAGTTCATGGCCTAGTTGGTGGTAATCCCAGATCAGCTCCGCCGCACGCCACTGCTGGGCGGTAATCTCCTCGATGGCACCTGCGGGCTCGCGATCACGCGACGACATTGAGCTCCTCTATGGAGATACCTGATCGGCCATGCGACGGTCTGCACGCTTGGCGGTACCGTTCGGCCGCATCATCGTTGGCACCCGGCTGGGCCATGGCCTTCAGCTTAGGAGGGCAAGCGTCGTAAGACACGCCGTCTCAGTCCGAAGTGTATTCCGGGCGTGTTGATCACCGACTGATAACCTCACGGCGAGCAAGAACGCAATACCCCTGGAAAAACAGGGTGGCAGCGGGCCTCCGGGCCCGCTGAGGATCGCAACACCGACGAGGTCTTGGCTACGCCGTTGGCGGCACGGTGGCAGCGGGCCTCCGGGCCCGCTGAGGATCGCAACTGTTCGCGCGTCCGCACCTGCACCCGCACCCGCGCCAGTGGCAGCGGGCCTCCGGGCCCGCTGAGGATCGCAACTTCCTCGACCGAGGTCACGCCCGGTTGGGTCATGAGCGTGGCAGCGGGCCTCCGGGCCCGCTGAGGATCGCAACTGTTCGCGCGTCCGCACCTGCACCCGCACCCGCGCCAGTGGCAGCGGGCCTCCGGGCCCGCTGAGGATCGCAACTTCCTCGACCGAGGTCACGCCCGGTTGGGTCATGAGCGTGGCAGCGGGCCTCCGGGCCCGCTGAGGATCGCAACTCCCTCTCGTTGGTGATCGGCGGGTCGGGTGGTGGGTGTGGCAGCGGGCCTCCGGGCCCGCTGAGGATCGCAACCGCTACCGGGGTGTCGTGCGGCGCCTCTAGGGCGTGTGGCAGCGGGCCTCCGGGCCCGCTGAGGATCGCAACGACCCTGTCTGGTCGATCACCTCGGCGGACGGAAGGTGGCAGTGGGCCTCCGGGCCCGCTGAGGATCGCAACCTCGTCGCGACCGCGTTCGCCGGAGTCGCGATGCTCGTGGCAGCGGGCCTCCGGGCCCGTCGAGGATCGCAACCGAAGGATTACGGTGTTGTGCCTTGCCAGTCGTCGGTGTGGGAACGCACTGCCAAGCCAGCGATGATCTCGTCCGTGATCGCGTTCCCGCGCCTTGCGAGGTCCGGACGCCGCTCGTGAAGCGGAATCGGCTTACCGGGATCCTCGCCGCGTGCCCATGCTGCCCAACGTCGACAGCAGTAAGCCATGCTGTCGGTCCAGTTTTCCAGGAAGTGTTGGCGTGCCGGGTCCGCAACTAGCTCGTCGGTTCGCTGTTGAAGATCCCACTCGAAGTAGTCGGCCCATTCGGTTAGCGCGTCGGCAATCTGTTCATTCGGCAAGGTTGTGGAAGCGTTGGCGCAATGCCAGTCCAAGAAGGGATTGGTGATCTTTGCGATTCGAGGCTTGGCGAGAAGGTAGCGCCTGATGGTGGGCCACCGGCCGGATGCTTGCTCCATGCTTACGGTCGGCTTCATTGGCGCTGGTTGTGAAGTGCGAAGGGACAAGGCTCGACTATTCACCGGTTGTGCTCCAGTGGCTTGGGTAGGCGGCGACGATCTCGACGGGCGACCTGTCTAAGCAAGGTCATGTCTGGACTATGCGGAACGTAAGGCTGAATGCCAAGTCAAGTCAAGTTTCAGGCTAAGCAGAACCGAAATGTGTCTAAGCCGGTAGGCTCTTGGTCATGCAGCCACTCGACCCGGGTGATCCCCGCAGTCCCTACATCAAGATCGCGGCCAGCATCCGCGCGGCGATCCTCTCCGGCGAGCTTGAGCCGGAGGCGCAATTGCCGACCGGAGACGAGCTGGCACACTTTTATGGCGTTACCCGGGCGACCGTCAGTTCGGCGACCCGCATCCTGCGTGATGAGGGGTTTCTGACAAGCAAACCAGGCGGCGGCGTGTATGTGACTGGGCAGGCGAGCCTGCCGGTTGCACCAGGTGAAACACACCCGCTGGTCGGTCTCGCTGCTTATCTTCACGAGGCGGGCCATCTCAAGAACCTGCCGCGTTCCGGCTGGGCGCTGTTGGGCGTCCGACAGGCGGAGAGTGTGGCCGAGCACTCCTATCGGGTCGGCATCATCGGGATGGCGTTGGCCGTGATGGAAGGCGCTGACCCGGGCCGGACCGCAGCCCTGTGTCTCATGCACGACGTGCACGAAACTCGGATCGGCGATGTGCCCTCGGTTGGGCGAGCGTATGTCACTACTGCCGTCCCGCAGGCTGTGTCGGCGCATCAGACGGCGGCGTTGCCGGACGAGATCGCGTCGGTGTATCAAGCCATGACCGCCGAATATGAGGACACCGAGACCTTGGAATCCAAGGTCGCGCATGACGCCGACAAGATCGAGACCTTGTTGCAGGCGCGGGAGTACGCGACACAGGGCTACGCCACCGAGCCTTGGCAAGACAGCTCGATCCAAGCCCTACGGACGGACTCGGCCAAGCAGCTTGCGCAGGCGATCATCACATCCGATCCGCGCGACTGGTGGCGCAATTTCGCCTCTAGTTACCAGGAACTGCGCGCGACCACTCGCGCTCGTCAAGGGCTCAAGCCGTGATCCTGTGGGATACGAAATCGCCGAGTCTGAACGGAACAACGCGAACGTACGCCGATCTCCTTTAACCTAGGGAAGGCAAGCGTCGTGCGAAACGCCGTGTCAGTCTCAAGTGGATTCCGGGCGTGTCGGTAACTGGCTGATAACCTCGCGCCGAGCAAGAACGCAATACCCCTGGAAAACCAGGGTGGCAGCGGGCCTCCGGGTCCGTTGAGGATCGCAACGGCGCCCGCTACGCCCGCAACTCCGGCAACATCCTCGGGTGGCAGCGGGCATTAAGGCCCGCTACCCGCAACTCACCTCACCCCCGACAAAGCACCGTGTCAACGACCTTGACGAGTTCGTCGGCCGACGGGATTCCGGCGGCGCAGCGCCAGGCGACGTGGCCGTCCGGGCGGATGAGGACCGCGCCGGATTCGGTCAGGCCGTACTCGGTGGCCCAGGTGGGGGAGGTCGGGAATTCGGGGTTGTCCGGGGAGATCTGCACGATGTTCAGGGTGACGCCGAGGCGGTCGGCGGCCTGAACGGCGGCAGTGTCCCAACCGTTGCCTGCCGGGGTCATCAGGGTGAGTGTCGTGCCGAGGAGATCCAGCGTCGAGACCTGGGTTCCCTGCTGCGACAACCACACGTGCGGCGCGCGGTGGCCGGGGCGTGCGGTGGGCAGGTAGATCTCGTAGGGGTCTTCCGGCGCGGGCGCCTGCGTTCCGTCGGCGGTGATCGCGGGGGAGTCGTAGTGGAAGCCCAGCACCAACCCTTCCGCGCGTCTTCGGTGCGCCTGGACATCGCCCGCCTCCTGCATGGTCAGGCGATCCTCCATCATGTCGATGGTGATCAGCGCGTTGCGCAGGCTCTCCTGCACGGTCCAATCGGCGATCGGGCGGCGTTCGGTGGTGTAGGTGTCCAGCAGGGCGTCGGCTGCCGTTCCCCGGAGGACGGCGGCGAGTTTCCACGCCAGGTTGTGCGCGTCGTGGATGCCGCAGTTCATCCCGAACCCGCCCTGCGGGGTGGCGACGTGCGCGGCGTCGCCGACCAGGAACACCCGCCCCTTGCGGAAGTCCTCGGCGACCACGGCCTGTTGGATCCACGGCATCCTGCCGACGATCCGCACGTCCAGATCGGCGACGCCCACCGCCGCCCGCACCAGTTCGATGCAGCGCTCGTGGGTGAAGTCGTCGGCGCTCTCGCCCTCGTCGGGTTCGTAGCCGGTCTGCAACGTCCACCGCCGCTTGTTGTCCACCGACTCCACCGCGCAATAGACCTCGCCGTAGACGAAGTACAACGCGCCGAGACGATCTTGCAACAGCGTTCCGAGGTCGGCGTCGAACAGGACGCTCACCATGTAGCTCAACGGCGGCGGACCCTCCACGGCCACACCGAGGGATTCGCGGACCCCGCTGCGGCTGCCGTCGGCGGCCACCACATAGCGGGCGCGGACCTGCTTTTCGCCTTCTTCGGAGGAGATCGTGGCGGTGACGCCGTCCTCGTCGACGGTCAACTCCGACATCCGGGTGCCGAAGCGGACCGCGCCTGCGGGCAGCGATTCGGCGAGGTCACGGAGGATGACCTCGAAGTTGTCCTGCGCGCAGATGTAGTTGTAGGTGGGGCTCTGCGGCGCATCCTCGTGGATCCGCGCGACCTCGCGGCGGAAATCGGGCGAGGTCAAGGTCGGGCCGATGCCCAGCGCGAGGCTGTCCCCTCGGGGTAACCCGGCTTCCTCCACGGCGGCCTGCACGCCCCAGGATCGGATGATCTCCATCGTCCTGGTGGTCACGAGCCTCGCCTTGGGGAAGATCGAGGTGCTCGGATGTTTCTCGACGAGCAACGAGGAGACCCCGTGCCGGGAGAGTTCGATCGAGGTGGCAAGGCCGACCGGCCCACCGCCGATGATCAGGACCTCGACCTCGTTCGCTGTCATGGCACAGAGGATCTCCCCGTTGTCGGGGCTGGTCAATCACCGAGTATCGAAACGAGAAAGCCGTGATAGCGGGCCGCACTACGGTTCGGATTCAAGCGAGGCGGACATGACGCTTGAGAACGACGTGCCCGCGAATGCGCTGGTAGACGGTGTCATATCCCGGTGAGACAACCGGACCGACACCCGCCAGGCGCATTCGGGGCGAATCCGGTGCGGTGCCTCACATCGACGAACGAGTAGGCGTGGCTCGACGCTGACCCGCCTGCCGCGTGTGTGTGAGCAACCGCCGACGGCTGGAGACGAGGATGCTTTTCCCCGAAGGCTCGGTAGCCCTGGTGACCGGTGGTTCCCGCGGGATCGGCCGCGCCGCCGCACTCGACCTGGCAAGAGAGGGCGCCCACGTCCTGGTGAACTACGCCCGGTCCGAGAGCGACGCGAAGGAAGCCGTCGCCGAGATCGAGGAGGCGGGCGGCAAGGCCACCGCGATCTGCGCCGACGTGACCGACGAGGCCGCGGTCCGGGAGATGTTCCAGACCGTCCGCTCGGAGTACGGCAGGCTGGACGTCTTGGTGACCAGCGCCGGGATCACCCGCGACCGGCACCTGGTCGCGATGAGCCTCGCGCAGTTCCGCGAACCGATGGACGTCAACGTCACCGGCACCTTCCTGGTGTGCCGCGAGGGGCTGCGGATCATGCAGCACCAGCGCAGCGGCGCGATCGTGACGCTGTCCTCCTCCAGCGGCCTGGACGGCGGGTTCCCCGGACAGACGAACTATGTGGCGTCGAAGGGGGCGATCATCTCCTTCACCAAGGCCCTGGCCTACGAGGCCGCCCCGCACGGTGTGCGGGCCAATGTGGTCGCGCCCGGTTTCGTCGCCACCGATATGACCCGTGCGCTCTCCGGACCCATCCGGAAGCAGTACGAATCCCGAATCCGACTCGGCCGGATGGGACGTCCGGACGAGATCGCTCGACTCGTCAGCTTCCTGGCCTCCGAGAACGCCTCTTACGTCACCGGGGCGGTGCTCGTCGCCAACGGCGGCGGGCTCGGCTGAGAAGCGTCATCCGAAACGACCGGCAAGGAGAGAAGATGACCATCGACGAGTTGCGGGCGCGTGCAGACGTGCGGAAGCAGACCTGTGCCCAGATCAAGAAGATGATCGTGTCGCGGCTGGACCTGCCGATCGAGCCCGAGTGGATCAGCGACGACCAGCCGCTGTTCGGTCGGGGCCTCGAACTGGACAGCCTGGACGTGCTGGAGCTCTACGTCGCCATCGAGGCCGAGTTCGGCGTGGCCCTCTACGACAGCGACATGTCGGTGTTCGGCTCGGTCTCGCGGCTCGCCGACTCCGTGAACCCAGCGCTGCGGACGGCACCGGCAGCCGTGGCATGACCAGTACCGACGCGACTCCGGGCGTGACCCCGGAAGCGAGCACCGAAGCGGCGCCCGAGAAGCCCAAGACGCTGACCAATCTCAGCAACGACGACATCAAGGAACTGATCCCGCATCGCTGGCCGATGCTGCTGCTGGATCGGATCGAGAAGGTCGAGCCCGGCGTCGAGGGCGTGGCGATCAAGAACGTCGCGGGAACCGAGTTCTGGTTCCAGGGACATTTTCCGGACGAGGCCATCCTGCCCGGCATCGTCGTCATCGAGGCGATGGCCCAGCTCGCAGGCGTGGTCTTCTCGCTGGCAGGCGCCGGGAAGATCAGTTACCTCACCGGAGTCCGGTCGATGCGCTTCAAGAAGCGGATCGTGCCGGGCGACCGGATCGTGCTCTCCGCCGTGCGGACCGCAGGCGCACGCGGCGTCGGCGAATACCGCGTCGTGGCCCGGACGGACGACCAGGTCGCCGCCGAGGGCGTCATCACGATCACCGATCCCGGTGCGAACAACACGTTGAGAAAGGTGTGACGAATGGAATCCGCACTCACCCCGGTTCATCCTGAGGGAACCGTCTACGGCCAGGTGCTGGAGGCCTCCGTCCCGCTGCGCTACTCCACCACCGAGGCCGAGTACGAGGCGATCCGTGGCCGCGCCGCCGTGCTGGACCTCGGTGGTTCGCGGCTCATCCAGGTGCGTGGCTCCGCCTCGGGCGACTTCCTGCAGCGCGTGCTGGCCCGCGACGTCGAGTACCTGACCTCGGAGCGCTCCACCACCAGCCTGATCCTCGACGACGCCGGTGCGATCGTCGACTCGGTCGTGGTGTGGGGCCGCGAGGACGGCGCCATCCTGGAGAGCTCCTGCGGCGCGGGCACCCGGCTGCTGGAGTACCTGGCCTCGCAGAACTCCGATGAGGTCGAGATCGTCGACCGCTCCGACGAGCTGACCGTCATCGCCGTCGAGGGCCCGTACTCCTGGGGCGTCATCGGCAGGCTGATCGACAGCGAACTCGCCGCCCTGCCGCTGGACAGCGTCGTCGACACCCAGTGGGACGGCTCCGACATCCTGTTCGGCCGCACCGGTTCCAGCGGCGAGTACGGCTACAAGGTGATCGCCGCGCACGAGGTCGCCAAGAAGCTGTGGACCCAGGCCTGCGAGCACGCCGTGCCCGCCGGTCAGGAGGTGCTGGAGCTGGCGATGCTGGAGGTCCGCCAGCCGGTGGTCCGCCACGAGGCGCCCGAGGGCACCGGTGTCCTGGAGGTCGGCGCGGGCTGGCTGGTGGACATCACCAAGGAGTCCTTCGTCGGACGGGACGCGGTACTCGCGGCCTTCGCCGAGCAGAGCGGCCCCCGCACCATCGGTTTCCGTGGCGGCGAGGCCGTTCCGGCCAAGGGCACCCGCGTGTCGGCGGGCGGACAGGACATCGGCGAGGTCGTGCACGCCGTGTACAGCGTCGGCCTCGGTGCCGCGCTGGGGCTGGCCAGGGTCGACTCCGACCTCGCGGCCGCCGGGCTGAACCTCACGGCTGGCGACGCGGACATCGAGACGCTGACCAGCCCGTATGTCTCGCCCAAGAGCTGGAGCATCCCGATCGTCTGATCGCTTGATCGTCTAGGAGGAACGAGCATGGCGCTGCGACCAGTCGTCATCACCGGACTCGGTGTCATTTGTGCCATCGGCCGTGATCCGGTCGAATTCTGGGCGCGGCTGACCTCCGGGGAGAGCGGCATCACGCCGATCTCCGATGGGGCCTACGCCGCTTTCGACGCCCGGTTCGCCGGGCAGGTCCCCACCGAGTGGATCACCGATCAACTCCCGGAGGGCGATGCCGACCTCGATCGGACCGCTCAACTGGCCCTGGTCGCCGCGCGGCAGGCCGTCCAGGGCGCAGGCCTGGAAACCGACGTCGCGTCGGACCGCTTCGGCATCGTCCTCGGCAAGTGTCAGGCCACGCCTGACGCCGAGGGCCGATACCAGCCGATGCACCGCACCGGCGACGTCGTCGCGGGCAAGCTCGGCGCGCTGGGCCCCCGCATCCTCGTGTCGACCGCCTGCGCGGCGGGCGGCAACGCGGTCGGGCTGGCCAGGGACAAGATCCTCACCGGCGAGGCCGACGTCGTGCTCGCGGGCGGCGTCGACCCGCTGTTGTTCGGCACCTACGCCGGATTCGCGGGCTTGCAGGCGCTGAGCAACAACCCGTGCAGGCCCTACAGCACCTCGGACGGCCTGAACCTCGGTGAGGGCGCCGCGTTCCTGGTGGTGGAGCCGCTGGATCGGGTGTTGGCCCGGGGCGGCACGCCGTTGGCGGAGGTCGCGGGCTACGGGCTCTCGGCCGACGCCTACCACGCGACCGCGCCGGACCCCACCGGTCGCGGCGGGGTCAGCGCGATGCGGCGGGCCTTCGCCGATGCGGGCATGACCGCCGACGACGTCAGCTACGTGTCGGGTCACGGCACCGGTACGCCCGCCAATGACTCGATGGAGATCAAGGTCATGCGGACCGTCTTCGGCGAGCGCGCCGGTGCGGTCCCGACCAGCAGCATCAAATCCTTCCTGGGGCATACGCTCGGCGCGGCGGGTGCCGTGGAGGCGGTGGCCAGCGTGCTGGCGTTGCAGAACAGCACGGCGCCGCCCACCATCGGCTTCGACGAGCCCGCCGAGCAGGCCGCGCCCGCCGACAACGCGGAATCGGGTCCGATTCCGCTGGACTTCGTGCCCAACGCCGCGCGGTCCTTCCCGATCGACACGGTGGTGTCCAACAACTACGCCTTCGGCGGCAACAACGTCTCGCTCGTGCTCACCACCCCGCGTGGCGAGCGGGAGTACGAGGAGCTGCCGAAGAAGTCGGTCGTCATCAGCGGTATCGGCCCGGTCAGCGGGCTGGGCATCGGCGTCGCGGATCTCGCCGAGGCCATCGCCAACGGGCGGCAGGCCCCCGGCGAGGTTCCCTCGCTGACCGGCCGCACCTTCGCCCCGCGTTCGCTGTGGCGGCACATGAACGACCTGTCGCGGCTTGCCATCGCCGCCTCCCGGCTGGCCTGGGAGGACGCGGCGCTGAAGTTGCCGAGGGCGGCCATGGAGGACATCGGCGTGATGTTCGCGACCGCCCAGGGCTCGGTGGAGAGCACCGGCGGTTTCGACGAGAGCGTCGCGGCGAACCCGAACAAGCCCTCGGTGTTGAGCTTCTCCAACGTGGTGCTCAACGCCACCGGCGGCGCGGTCTGCCAGACCCTGGGCCTGCGCGGGCCGACCACCACGATCTGTAACGGCGGCGCCTCGGCGTCGATCGCCCTGGACTGCGCGGTCGAGACGATCCGCGCCGGTAAGGCCGAGGTCGTGCTGGTGGTGGCCGCCGACGAGACCGACCGGCCCGCGCCCGACGCCCCCGGCACCACCCCATACGGCCAGGACCACGCGGCGCCGATTCCCGGTTCCGGCGCGGTGGCCTTCGTGGTGGAGTCCGCCGAACACTGTCAGGCTCGCGGCGGCACGGCCTACGCGGAGATCCTCGAAACCCGGCACGCCGCAGGCGATGGCGCCGAGAGCGACACCGAGATGATCAAGCGCAGTCTCGACGGACTGGCCACCGGCGAGGTCGGCCTGGTCGTCGGGGCCGGTGTCGGTGGCAGCGCCGACGCCGACGAGGCCGCCGTGCTGTTCGACGCGGTGCCCGGCGGGCTGCTCACCAGCCCGATCGGTCACACCGGCGACTGCCAGTCGGCCTCCGGCGCGATGAACCTCGCGGTGGCCGCCATGGCCGTCCGCGACGGAGTCGCACCCGCACTGACCGAACTGACCAGCCCCCGGTTCGGTGCCGTGGACCGTTATGTCACCAAGCCCGAGATGGTCGGCACGGTGACCTCGGCCCTGGCGCTCACCGCCGCACCGGGATCGGTTCGGGGCACCATCCTGCTGGGGAAGCCGTGAGTTCGGCTGCTCCGTTCGACCTCGCCGAGACCGACCGACTGCTGAGCACCACCCGGTCGGTCCGGCGCAGGCTCGACCTGGAGACCCCGGTGCCCCGGGAGTTGATCGAGGAATCGCTCCGGCTGGCCGTGCAGGCGCCGACCGCCGACAACGCGCAGAACTGGCGTTGGCTGGTGATCACCGATCCGGAGATGAAGGAGTCGCTCGCCGGATTGTTCCGACGGGCCTGGAAGTTCCACAAGGCGGAGATCTCCACCAAGTCCGGCAGGCGACGCAATTCGCCGCAGGCCCGCAAGAACGAGGAATCCGCGGCGGCGCTCCCGGAGGCCATCGCGAAGGTGCCCGCGCTGATCCTGCCCTGTGTGGTGGGCAAACCACCGGACTCGGCCACCATCGACTCCGAGTGGGAACGCCTCAACGCGCACAAGCCCGCCGACGACCCGGCCCACCAGGTCCGGATGGGGCAACTGCGGGCCAGCACCTTCTACGGCTCGATCTTCCCGGCGATCTGGTCTCTGCAACTCGCCCTACGCAGCAGGGGACTCGGCAGCACGATCACCTGCATGCACCTGCCGTTCGCTCGGCAGGCGGCGGAGTTGCTCGGTATCCCGTCCGGGGTGACGCAGATCTGCATGGTGCCCGTCGCGTACACGCTCGGCACGAATTTTCGACCGGCCCAGCGCGTCGACGCAGGGCAGCGCACCTTCTGGGAGGGGTGGGGAAAGTGACCCACGACGACGTCGACGTGGTCGTGATCGGCGGCGGTATCGCCGGATCGTCCTCGGCGAGCAACCTGGCCTCGCACGGTCTGAAGGTCCTGATGCTGGAGAAGCAGAAGGCCTACACCGACCTGGTGCGCGGCGAATGGCTCGCACCATGGGGAATCCGCGAGACCCAGCTTCTCGGGGTCGACGACGCCTTCGCGGCGGGCGGCGCCTGGGAGATCCGTGAATGGGTGCAGTGGGACGAGGTCGTGCACCCCGACGACGCGATGGCCGTGGACATGACCCGGTTCCTGCCCGAGGTGGGCGGCCCGCAGTCCTTCCCGCACTGGAAGGTCTGCGAGGCCGTGACGGAGCAGGCCGTGAGTCTGGGCGCCGAGGTGGTGATGGGCGCGTCCAAGATCGAGGTTACGGCGGGCCCCGAACCCACGGTGCGCTACCGGACCGCCGAGGGCGAGCACGAGGTCAAGGCCCGCATGGTGCTCGGCGCCAGCGGCCGGGCCTGCGCGGTCGGCAGGCAGATCGGCGTCAGCACCACCACCGAGGTGCACCACTGGGGCGCCGGGATGCTCGTCGAGGGCCTGGACGACTGGCCGGTGGACGTGCAGGCGATGGGCACCGAGGGCGACGTCATGTTCATGGTGTTCCCCCAGGGATACGGCCGCGCCCGGCTGTATTTGAACTTCGCGACCGGCGACCAGGAGAAGTATCGGGGCGCCGACCGGGTCGAGCGGTTCCTGTCCGCCTACGACCTCGCCGCGCTGCCCGACGGCGGCAAGGCGGTCCAGGCGGCCAAGCAGGCCGGTCCGCTGGTGGTGTGGCCGTCGGTGGTCAGCATCACCGACCAGAAGCCGGTGGTCGACGGCGTGGTGCTCATCGGCGACGAGGCGGGCACCAGCGACACCATCCTCGGCACCGGACTCTCCACGAGCCTGCGGGACGCGCGGATGGTGTGCGAGGTGTTGACCGGCGGCGACGACTGGTCGCCCGAGGCGTTCGAGCCGTTCATCAAGGAGCGCAACGCGCGGATGGACCGGCTGCACTACGGCGCCAAGATCATGACGAAGCTGCAGGTGGAATTCGGTCCGCACGCCGTGGAACGGCGCAGGCGGGCCCGCAGGCTGATGACCGAGAACGACGCCTTCCAGGTCACCGGGCTACTGAACATGGTGGGCCCGGAGAACGTGCCGGAGTTCGGATTCAGCGAGTTCTTCGTCGAGCGGCTGCTGAAGGAGACGGTGTGATCAACAAGAAGCTGCACGTCAACGGCGTCGACATCGCGCTGGTCGACGAGGGCGAGGGCGACCCGGTGCTGTTGCTGCACGGGTTCCCCGACTCGCATCACCTGTGGCGGAACCAGATTCCGGCGCTGGTCGACGCGGGCTACCGGGTCATCGCGCCCGACCTGCGCGGGTTCGGCGAGTCGAGCAAGCCGCAGGAGATCGAGGCCTACAGCCTGCGCACCATCATCAACGACCTCGTCGCCCTGACCCAGGCCCTGGACATCCAGAAGGCCCACGTCGTCGGCCACGACTGGGGTGCCGCCGTGGCCTGGATGTACGCCTTCCTGATGCCGCGTCGGGTCGACCACCTCGCCGTGCTCTCGGTCGGCCACCCGGCGACCTCGATCTCTCCGTCGCTGGAACAGCGGGAGAAGTCCTGGTACATGCTCTACTACCAGTTCCCCGGCATCAGCGAGCAGTTGTTGCGCCGCAACGGGTGGCGGCTGTTCAAGCAGATCATCGGCGGCGAGGGCGACCACGCCCGCTACCTGCGTGAGCTGGCCAAGCCGGGCGCGTTGACCGCGGGCCTGAACTGGTACCGCGCCAACCGTTCGCCCGCCGCCGAATTGGAGCCGCAGGGCAACTTCCCGCCCGTGCTGGCGCCGACGCTGGGCATCTGGTCCAGCGGGGACAAGGCTCTGACCGAGGAGGGCATGGCCGAGTCCGGCAGGCACGTCAAGGGCCCGTGGCGTTACGAGCGCATCGAGGACGCGAGCCACTGGATTCCGTTGGACGCGCCCGAGAAGGTCAACGAACTGATCCTCGGTTTCCTCGGCACCCAGGAGCCCGCCGGGGCCACGCGGCGTCGTCGGCGGTTGTGAATCGGGGAGGTCGGATCATGCTCGCGTTTCTCTTTCCCGGTCAGGGCACGCTGCGCGTCGGCATGGGTGCCCGGCTGCGGGCCAGGAAGGTCGCGGCCGAGGTGTTCGCCCAGGCCGACGAGCTGCTGCCCACACCGATCTCCACGCTCTGCTCCTCCGGTCCGACCAGTGCGCTGATCGCCACCGAGAACGCCCAACCCGCCGTGACCGTCTGCAATCTGGCGGCCCTGGCGGTGCTGGCGGAGGAGGGCCACCAGCCTGATCTGGTGGCCGGGCACAGCGTCGGCGAGATCAGCGCGCTGCACGCGGCCGGGGTGTTGGACCTGGCAGGCACGCTGCGGTTGGTCTCCACCCGGGCCCGGCTGATGGCCGAATGCGGTGGTCTCGGCGGGATGATCGCCGTGCGAGGTCTGGCCGTGGAGAAGGTGTCGGCCTTGGTCGCCGAGGCCTCGACCGCCGAGGAACCGTTGGTCGTCGGCTTGGAGAACGCCAGGGACAACGTGGTCGTCTCCGGTGCCAAGGCGGCGATCGAACGTTTCACCGAGGCGGTCGGCAGCGCGGGGCAGGTGCGCAAGGTCGAGGTCAGCGACGCCTTCCACTCGCCGCTGATGCAACCGGCGGCGCAGCGGTGGGCCGAGGCGGTGCGCGCGGAACCGATGAGTCCGCCGCGCATCCCGGTGATCCCCAACGTCACGGCCGAACCGACCACCGACCTGGACGTGGTGCGCGACGCCCTGATCGCGCAGCTCACCCAGCGGGTCCGTTGGGCGGAGACGATGGACCGCATCGAGGGCGCCAGCTGCGTCGAGGTCGGCGACAGCAAGACGCTGACCGCGTTGCTGCGCGGCACCCCCACCAAATGCGTCAGCATGGTCGACCCCTCGGTGGCCCGCAAGATCGTTCGAGACGGGGCGGCGTGAGGCGGGCGGGTTCGGCGGTCGTCCGCTTCGCCGGACTCGCCGAGCCGGGACAGCTCCTCGCAGGCCTGTCCACTCCGGACACGCCGCCCGCCTTGGACGAGGTGTTCACCCGCGCCGAGCGACTTCGCTCCGGCGCGGGCCGCACCCTGCAGCACTGGGCGGGGCGGTTGGCGGCCAAACACGCGGTCCTGCGGTTGCTGGCGGTCGAGGAGTCGGCCGAACACCTCGGTCAGGTCGAGGTGCTGCCGCAGCCCTCGCCGATGTGCGCGGCGAACACCGCCTGCCTGCACGGACATCCGCCGGGGGTGCGCTTCGGCGGCGACCTCGCCCGTCGGGTCGCCGAACGCGGCGACGAACAGATCAGGGTGTCGATCAGCCACACCCAGGACACGGCGCTGTCGGTGGCCATCGCCTCGGCGCGCTTACCGGAAGACCACCACTACGAGGCGGCGTGAACGTGGAACTCACCGAGATCGTCCAGCGGCATCTGACGGCCTGGCAGGACGGCGACCCTGCCGCCGTCGCCGACTCGGTCGCCACCTTCAGCGACCCCGACACCGAGGAACCCCTCGGCGGTGCCGCGCTCGCCGCGCACGCCGAGCGAGTGTTCGCCCAGTTCGCCGGTCTGAAGATCGAGGTCGAACAGCAGGTTCCCTCGCCGACCGTCGCACTGGTGTCCTGGCGGCTGACCGCCGATCACCGATCCGCCTACCTCGGGATGCCCGCCACCGGCGGCACGGTGTCGGTCCGAGGCACCGATGTGTTCACCGTCGATGAGACCGGCGTGCACGTGGTGCGCACCTTCGACCGGCTCGCGGTGGCCGCCGCCCTGGGCTTCGAGGCCCGGTTCACCCCGCAGGCCGACGGCGACCGTCAGTTCGGGGTCAGCTCGCGAACGCCGGTCGGACGCACCGCGCGCCCCGGTGTGCTCGCCCTGACCTGGTTGGACGTCCGTGACGACGCCGAGGCCGCCGACGTCGATCTGCTCAGCGTCGAGGTCGTCAAGTCGCTGCGCGCCTCGAAGGGCTTCCTCGGGGCGGCCACCTTCGACATCGGCAATCGGAAATTCACCATGACGGCCTATGACCGCGAGGAGTCGGTGCGCGCCGTCCACGCGCGACCGCATCAGCGCGCGATGCGCCGATTCTTCAAGAGCGGGCTGTGCACCCGGGCGTTGACCAGCATCTGGGTGCCCACCGCGATTCGCGAGTACGCCCGCTGCCCGGAATGCGACACGGTCGTCACGATGCACCAGGCCGAGGACGGCATCGGCGTGTGCGACTGCGGCTGGTCCCCGGAGCCGGAACCCCTTCTCTGACTGGAGCGCATCATGACGTCGTTGTTCACCGCGGATCATCAGCTCGACGAGAGTGGCCGCCCGACCGCCGTGTTCGTGTCCGCGCTGTTCGCAGGCGGTTGGATCTGGGATCACCCTTACGAGACGTTGGCCGCCGACGGTTGGCCCGTGCTGCGCACCCATCAGCCGGTGTGCGCGGTGGATCCGAAGGTCGCCAGCACCATCGAGGGCCTCGGCGACGCGATGGTCGCGGTGTGCGACGAGGCGGGCGTCGACGACATGGTGGTGTGCGCCAACTCGCTCGGCGGGCTGGTCGCGATCGACCTGGCGATGCGGTTTCCGGAGCGGGTCAAGGGCATCGTGGTCAGCGGTGCCCCCGGTCTGACGGCCGATCCCGATGTGGGTCTGAGCATGGATCGGCGGGCGGGCGTCAAGCCCAGCGGTGCGGAGTTCGAAGCGCGGATGATGGCGGCGTTGTTCCACTCCGGACGGCACTTCAGCGACGAGCAGCTTCGCGAGACCGGCACCCTGTTGGAGAAGCCACAGTCGATGCTGAGCATGGCCAAGAGCCTGCGGGCCACCAGGTCCTATCCGGTGCAGGCCGCCTTGGACAAGGTGCGTTGTCCCTCGCTGTACGTGTGGGGCCGCTACGACCGGATGACGCCGGTCGATGCGTGGCTCGATGTGCTGGAAGCCCATCCCACCAGCGAGGTTGCGTTGGTGGAGGACTGTGGACATATCCCCATGTTGGAACGCCCAGATGAATATTCTTCTCGTTTGGCCCGTTTCATGACAAAATTCGCGAGCGGGCCTGCGTGACTGGGGCGGCGGTCCTGCTGGGTGTGGACATCGTGGAACGGGATCGACTGGGGCGGATGATCTCAGACCTCGGCGATGCCTATCGCAAGCAGGTCGTCACTCAGACGGAGCGACACCGTCACCGAGAGCCCATCGAAGCCGCCGCAGCGTTCGCCATCAAGGAGTGCCTGATCAAAGCCGTGGGAGGACGTCCCGACGGATTTCGTTGGCACGACTTCGAACAAGCCTGCGCCGAACCGCCCGGTGCGACCACCCTGGCCACCGTCGAGGGCGACGACCCCACGGCGCTGCTCGACGAGGCCGCCGCCGCGCTGCAGGCGGCCACCGGCATCGAACTGACCACCGCCGCCCCCTATGACGTGCACGGGGCCAGCCGCGCCGCCGCGCTGGCGCGGCTGGCCCCGGGCCGACCCGCGCAGCGCGTCCTCGGCGCCGCCCGATGGGGCCACAACGACATCGTGATCGCCGCACTGGCCGTGGTGTGGACCAAGAAGGAGAAGGGAGCACCAGGATGTCCTTAGCTCAAGCCCCTGCTGAGACGGTCGTGAGACCGGGCGAATCCATCCAGCAAGCGCTCGACAGCGCGGGGGCGGGCGCCATCGTCAGACTCACCGAGGGCACCTACGCCGAACATCTGCTCATCAGACACAGCGGCGTGACGCTCGTCGGCGACGGCGCCGAGCGGACCGTCCTGGAACCGGGCGGCGACGCCCCGGCCGGCATCCCGGTGCTCACCGACGCCAAGACCGAGGTCTCCAGCGGCATCGTCGTCTACGCCGAGGGCGTCACCGGCTTCACCCTGCGAAGCCTGGCGATCAAGGGCTTCACCGGCGCGGCCGTCTACGCCCACACCACCACCGACCTGCACATCGAGGACGTCGTCGCCGAGGACAACGCGCTCTGGGGCATCTACGTGCGGGAATCCAGCGGCATCCAGGTGCGCGGCTGCCGCGCCTCCGGCAGCCAGTACGGCGGCGTCGCACTGAGCTTCTGTCAGCGCTCCGAAGCGCTGATCGAGGACAACGAGACCTTCGGCAACGCCTTCGGGATCTTCGTCGACAACGCCTCGTTCGCCCAGGTGCGCCGCAACCGCAGCCATGGCAACGCCGCCGGGGTTCTGGTGCTCAACCAGGTCTACCCGGGTGAGCCCGAGGGCGGCTCCACCGACAACCTCATCATGGACAACGAGCTGCGTGACAACGGGCTGTCCGCCGGAGTCGTGCCGGACGGACTGGGCGACGCGGGCCCGCCGATCTCCGGGGTCGGCGTCGGCCTGATCGGTGCCGAGCGGACCACCGTGGTCGGCAACCACATCGTCGACCACCACCCCAGCGGCCCCTCGGTCATCGGTGGCGCGGTGGCCATGGCCTCCTCCACCGAGTGGGGCGGCGGTCCGGTGCAGGACAACCGGGTGCTGTGGAATCGGATCACCGGCAACGAGCCGCTCGACGTCGACATCAGCGACAACCTGGACAAGCAGTACTTCGAGAACAACCTCGTCGAACGCACGTCCCCGGAGACCATCGAGGGCTGCTCGACCGGAGGTGTCCGATGACACTCACGCTGGAGTGCGAGGGACTGGTCAAGCGCTACGGCGACAACGTCGCCGTGGACAACGTCGGCTTCAAGATCGAAGCAGGCCAGTCCTACGGCCTACTCGGGCCCAACGGTGCGGGTAAGAGCACCACGGTGTCCATGCTGGTCGGCCTGCTGCGCCCGGATGCGGGCACGGTGCGGATCTGCGGCGCCGATCTAGCCAGCGACCCGATGAAGGCCAAGGCCCACATCGGTTACGTGCCGCAGGAGATCGCGCTGTTCCCCGAGCTGACCGGCCGGGAGAACCTGCGCTACTTCGGCAGGCTCTACGGCCTGTCGCGACGGGATCTGCGTCGGCGCATCGACGAGGTCCTCGAACTGGTCACCCTGTCCGACCGCGCCGACGAGAAGATCAGCGGCTACTCGGGCGGCATGAAGCGGCGCATCAACATCGGCGCCGCCCTGCTGCACGAGCCCAAGATCCTGGTGCTGGACGAACCGACCGTCGGCGTCGATCCGCAGAGCCGCAAGGCGATCCTCGACGGCGTCGAAGAGCTGGTCAACCAGGGCATGAGCCTGCTCTACATCTCCCATTACATGGAGGAGGTGGAGCGGATCAGCGAACTGGTCGGCGTCATCGACCGGGGCAAGCTGGTGGCCGAGGGCACCCGCAAGGAACTGGTGTCCCGACTGGGCACCGCCGACCGGGTGGAACTCGTGCTCGACGGCGATGTCACCGCGGCCGCCGAGAAGCTGCGGGCCGTGGCGGGCGTGACCGAGGCCGTCGTCGTGGACACCTCGATGGTGCGCTTGGTCGCCAAGGACGGCAGGCATCTGCTGCCCGCGCTGATCGGTGCCGTCGAAGGCGCCGCAGCGGTCACCGGTGTCGAGGTCGTCGAGCCCGACCTCGAAGCGGCCTTCCTGCACCTGACCGGCAGCAAGCTGAGGGACTGATCATGCTGAGAGCATTGCTGGTGGTCAGCGGCCACGAGCTGCGCACCCGGCTTCGCGACGGCACGGCGCTGTTGATCGCCCTGGTCGCCCCGGTGGCCCTGGCCTCGATGTTCGGCTTCGCCCTCGGCGGCGACGACCCGCCGTTGCAGGCCACGATCGGCATCGTCGACCTCGACGGCGGCCAGTTCCCGGCGAGCGTGCAGAGCGAGGCCTTGGACTCCGAGGAACTCGAAGGCATCCTCACCTTGGAGGCCTTCGACTCCGAGGACCAGGCCAGGTCGGCGCTGGATGAGGACGCGATCGGCGCGGCCATCGTGTTCCCACCCGGATTCAGTGACAGCGTCGGCGAGGGCCAGGGCGGCGAGGTCGACGTGATGACCTCGGAAGCCGCGCCCCTGGCCGGGGTGGTCGCCACGAGCATGGTCGACCGGATCTCGGCGCTGGTCGAGGCACGCACCCTCGCGGTGCGGGCCTCGCTGGACGCTGGCATCCCGAGCGACGAGGTCGGCGAGTTCGTCGAGGCCAACGGCGCAGATGGACCCGCGCTGACCTTGAGCAGCGACCCGATGACCGGCGGCAGCATCGACTCGGCCGTCTACTACGGCTCGGGAATGGCGGTGCTGTTCGCCTTCCTGGTCGTGGGTACGTCCGCGCGAAGCCTGCTCACCGAGCGGCAGAACGGGACGCTCAGCCGGATTCGGGCCGCCCCGGTGCCGCAGTGGACTGCGGTGGCGGGCAAGGGCATCGTCGGTTTCGGCCTCGCGTTGACGAGCATGTGCGTCACCTGGGGTTCCTCGGTGTTGCTGTTCGGGTCGAGCTGGGGTGATCCGCTCGCGGTGTTCGCCCTGTGCGCGGCGCATGCGCTGGCGGCGACGGCGATCACGATGCTCATCGCCAGCGGCGCCAAGACCGATGCGCAGGCCGACGGCTTCAACCTGGGTATCGCCTTCGTGTTCGCGGTGCTGGGCGGCAGCCTCGTTCCGCTCTACAACCTGCCCGACTTCCTCCAGACCCTGGCGTTGATCACGCCGAACGGCTGGGCGTCGACCGGGCTGTCGGAACTCGCGGTCTCCGGCGGCGGCATCGCCACGGTGGCCCTGCCGCTCGCGGTGATCGGCGGAATCGCGTTGGTCACGGGCGCGCTCGCCGCGCTCCGCTTCCGGAAAGGACTACTCGGATGACGCTGCGTGCCATCGGCGCGCTGGTCGCCGCCAACCTCCGCCGTCAGACCCGCGACCGGATGGGTCTGTTCTTCATGGTGGTGATGCCGTTCATCACCATCATCTTCGTGGGGCTCGCCATGGGCGGGAACTCCTCGGGTTCGCAGATCCCGATCGGAGTCGTCGCCCAGAACCCCGATTCCACGGGCGAGGCGATCCTCGCCGAACTCCGCAACAACTCATCCTTGGCCGTCGAAGAGGTCGAGAGCGCGGATGCCCTGCAAGATGCGGTGCGCCAGGGTTCCGTGGCCGCCGGTCTGGTGATCCCCACCGGCTCCACCGAGCTGGATCTGGTCATGACCCAGATGAACGGCACCGGCATGGCGGCCCGCAGCGCCATCGACGCCTCGGTCGGCAAGGTGGCAGGCGTCCTGGAGGCCACCAGGGCGGCCGAATCGGCGGGCTCCTCCCCGGAGCAGGCCGCAGCCGATGTCCAAGCCGCGCAGGAGGATGCGGTCTCGGTCTCGGTCGCCACCTCCGGTTCCGGTGACGGCACGCCGTCCGGCTTCGCCTACACCGCGCCGGCGAACCTACTGCTGTTCACCTTCATCAACTCGATGGCGGTGGCCGCGGCACTGGTCGAGAGTCGCAGGCTCGGCATGACCCGGCGGACCCTGGCCGCGCCCGTGTCCCAACGGGCCGTGTTGCTCGGTGAGGCCGTCAGCCGATTGCTGGTGGCGGTGGTGCAGGCCGTGCTCATCACCGTGGTCAGCAGCCTGATGTTCGGCATCAACTGGGGTGATCCGCTGGCCGTGGTGGCGATCGTCGGTTCGTTCTGTCTGGTAGCCACGGGTGCGGCGATGCTGATGGGCAGCCTCGCGAAGTCGAGTTCCCATCCGCCCGCGCTCGGCCCGCCCATCGGCATCATCCTGGGCATGCTCGGCGGCTGCTTCTGGCCGAGGGAGGTAGCCCCGGATGCGTTGAACGCGGTCGGCTACGCCTTCCCACATGCCTGGGCAATGGACGCCCTGATCGCGTTGACCACGCCGGGCACCGGCATCAGCCAGGTGCTCCTCGAAGTAGGCGTGTTGCTGGGCATGGCCGTGGTGATGATGGTGATCGCCATCGCCGTGTTCCGGCGGCGGAATCTGGTGGTGAGTTAGGGACTTCCGGCCTCGGTTTCCACTTCACAGAGTGGCCGGCTTCGAGCTAGTGGTTTCGAGGAGCAGGACGCTCGGCTGGGAATTCCCGGTCGAGCGTTCTGTGTACTGGGGCGTAAGGAAGGTAACTCACGCAGGGCTCTCAGCAGGTCAAGATGAAGACGGATCATTGTCAGCTGGCATCGTCGGTATTCTGAACTCCCTCCTCGAAGCGAGTCGGGGCGTGCGGTCGATCGGAGGAAGGTTTGTCGATCATGGCTGCGAATTGGCCTATCGCACTGATCATTTCTCCTATCTGTTGTTGCAGAGACCTGAGATTCTCCCGAGCATTCAGGGTGTACAGGTGGGCGGGCCCTAGTACGCGAAGCATGGAACGGAAGACTTCTTCTAGTTCGAGGGCTCCCGCTACGACCTCGCCAGCCCTAGCTCGCCAAACTGCAAGGGCGTTGCGGGCATTCAGGGTGTCCGGGTGGTCGGGCCCCAGTATGCGCGATCGATCGGCGACTAGGGCCTCGAACTCAATGATCGCTTCGGCGGTGTCTCCCGCCTCAGCCCGCCAGTTCGCGAGCTCGCTTCGGGTTTTCAGGGTGCGCGGGTGATCGGGACTCAGTATACGAAGCATGGCAGCGAGGATGGCTTCGTATTCGGCGACGGCCCCGGCCACATCGCCCGCCTTACCTCGCAGGTTGGCCAGAATGCCACGGGCGCTCAGCGTGCTCGAGTGGTAGGGCCCCAGCACGCGAA